>NZ_JASHLT010000026.1:0-104052 GCF_030056615.1 Streptomyces sp. HNM0645
ACTGGAGTGGCGGGAAGTGCGGCAGTCGCCGTCCCCGCGGGCTCACGGGCGGGGGCGCCGGCGGGACGGCCCGGTGTGCCGGGGCCGGGGGGCCGAGCGGCCGGGCCGGAGCCGTCGGGACCGGGACGGCCGCCCCCGGGACCGCCGGGTGGGCCCTCGGGCGCCCCGGACCGGAACGCCGTGACCGTCGGCGCGTACGGGGACACCGGCGCGACCCGGCCGTGGGGCGGCACCCTGACGGGCGCCGGCGGCACGGGCGGCGGCGGGGGCTCCATGAGCCGGGCGGCGCGGCGACCGCCGCGGCCGGCACGGTGACTGCCCTGCGAAGTGCTCACGAGGCCGGGACCCTAGCCGCTCCTCGTCACTCTCCAAAGCAGGACGACTACCCGGTGTCGCGGCGCCATGCCAGACAGGTCCCGGAATGTGACGGTTCGTTATCATTCAGTAATCGAATGCACGAGCCGTGTTCGAAGCAATCGCCTCCGACATGGCGTCCTCGTCGATCCCCCGCACCGCGGCCATCGCGCGCACCGTGACCGGAATGAGATACGGCGCGTTGGGCCGACCGCGGTAGGGCGCGGGCGTCAGGAACGGCGCGTCGGTCTCCACCAGGACGAGTTCCAGCGGGGCGGCGGCGAGCGCATCCCGCAGCGGCTGGGCGTTCTTGAAGGTGACGTTGCCGGCGAAGGACATGAAGTACCCGGAGTCGGCGCAGATCCGCGCCATCTCCGCGTCCCCCGAGTAGCAGTGGAAGACCGTGCGCTCCGGGGCGCCCTCCTCGGCGAGGATCCGCAGGACGTCGGCGTGGGCGTCGCGGTCGTGGATGACGAGGGTCTTGCCGTGGCGCTTGGCGATCTCGATGTGGGCGCGGAAGGACCGCTCCTGGGCGGCGATGCCCTCCGGCCCCGTACGGAAGTGGTCGAGCCCGGTCTCGCCGACGGCCCGCACCTGGTCGAGACCCGCCAGCCGGTCGATCTCGGCGAGCGCCTCGTCGAGCGCGGCGTCCCCGCCGCCAGGCCGCGCACCCTGTCGGGACCGTCCCGCCCGGCTCCCACCGCCGCCCTTGCCCGATTCGCTTCGCGACGCCTCCTCGACGGGGTCGCCGTGCACGATGCGCGGCGCCTCGTTCGGGTGAAGCGCGACCGCCGCGTGGACGTTCCCGTGCCGTGCCGCCGTTTCGGCCGCCCAGCGCGAGCCGTTGATGTCGCACCCCACCTGGACGACGGTCGTCACGCCGACCTTCGCCGCCTTCTCCAGCGCCTCCTCGACGGTGCCGCTCTGCATGTCCAGATGGGTGTGCGAATCGGCGACCTGCACGGCCAGCGGTGCGGGCAGCGGCGGAGGGGTGTCGTTGGGCTTGGCACTCATGCCCACGATCGTACGAGGACCATGGCCACGGCCTCACGCACGGCTGCGACGGGCCCGCGGACGGGTTCACCGGCAGGGGATCCGTGCCCACGGCCGGCCCGCTGCGAGCACGGGGCCGGCCGGACTCACTTACGGCGGTGGAAACCGCGGAACATCCCGCCGAGCCCCCGGCGCGACGCGCCCTCGGGTAGGGCGGCTCCGGCCGCGGCCCCCTCGGACGCGTCGGCGGCGCGTGCCCCGTGGCGGCGCCCGGGGACCTTCGGCTCCGGCTCGGACGTCGGAACCGGCCCGGCGGTGGCGAAGTTCGGGGGCGCGAAGTGCTGGCGGCGCAGCGACTCGGCGAGGCCGGACACCTGTCCGGCGCGCATGATGCGGACCTTCTGCCCGCCGCAGTTGAGGCAGGTCAGCCGGTTCAGCGGGGAGGGAACGACCTGCCCCTGAACGCGGTACGTGAAGAAAGGCCGACCCGAGCCGTCGATGTGGTGCTCGATGTCGTAGGTCTGCTCCCAGCCGTAGCCGCACCGCATACAGGCGAAGGCGTAGGACTCCTGCACCGTCTCGGGGGCGCCGACCGGAAGGGGTCCCGCGCCGCTCGGGGTGCCCGCTGTGTCGCTCATGCCAGCTCCTCCTGATCCACTGATCCCCGTTCGGCGGGGTGCGTCCTCTACCAGTGGACTCCTGCCGCCGCGGGATGACATCAGGCCTTCCGGCTCATTGGCGAGGATTTGGCCGGCGCATTTCCGAAAGGCGTGATCGCGCGGTCCGAGCTTTGCCTTTCACGATAGACCTTTACCGTTCGACGGTCCTGTTCCTGCCGCGTTCTTTGCCGCGACGACCGCGTCGAACACCTCCCGCTTGGGTAGGCCCGCCTCCGCGGCGACCGCCGCAATGGCCTCCTTGCGCCGCTCCCCCGCCTCCTCGCGCACCCGCACCCTGCGCACCAGCTCGTCCGCACCCAGCTCGGACGGACCCGGGGCCGGGGCGCCCTCCACGACGACGGTGATCTCCCCGCGTACGCCTTCCGCAGCCCAGGCCGCCAGTTCGCCGAGGCCGCCGCGCCTGACCTCCTCGTACGTCTTCGTCAGCTCCCGGCAGACCGCCGCCCTGCGGTCCGCGCCGAACACCTCGGCCATGGCGGCGAGCGTGTCGTCGAGGCGGTGCGGCGCCTCGAAGTAGACGAGGGTGCGGCGCTCGTCCGCGACCTCGCGCAGCCGGCCGAGCCGCTCGCCCGCCTTGCGGGGCAGGAAGCCCTCGAAGCAGAACCGGTCGACCGGGAGCCCCGACAGGGCGAGCGCGGTCAGCACGGCGGACGGACCGGGCACGGCGGTGACCCTGATGTCCTTCTCGACGGCCGCGGCGACGAGCCGGTAGCCGGGGTCGGACACGGACGGCATCCCGGCGTCGGTGACGAGCAGCACCCTGGCGCCGCTCTCCAGCGCCTCCACCAGTTCCGGGGTGCGGGCGGACTCGTTGCCCTCGAAGTAGGACACGATCCGGCCGCGGGTGTGCACCCCCAGCGCCTGGGTGAGTCGGCGCAGCCGCCGGGTGTCCTCCGCGGCGACCACGTCGGCGTTCTCCAGCTCGGCCGCGAGCCGCGGCGGGGCGTCCGCCACATCACCGATGGGGGTCCCTGCCAGTACGAGTGTTCCAGTCACCGATCCAGTCACAGGAGCAATCCTCGCAGGGCGGGCCACGCCCCTCGCACAGACGCGTTCCCTACGATGGCGCGGTGACCAGTACCGCCCCACGGGCCGCGCACGGTCGGGACGTCGTGGAACAGCCGCCGTCCTGGCAGCAGCGCCTGCGCAGATTCGGCCATGTGCCCAGACCCGGCATCGGGCTGCGCGAGCGGCTGGTGCCGCCGTACACCCGGCTCTCCGACCGGTTGTGGTCGCTGCTGGGGGTGCCGCCCGGGGCGGCGCGCCGGGTGGAGCGCTTCTCGGCGTGGGGCGGCCCGCTGCTGGTGGCGCTGGTGGCCGGGCTGCTGCGGTTCTGGCAGCTGGGCAGCCCCAAGGCGGTGATATTCGACGAGACGTACTACGCGAAGGACGCGTGGGCCCTGGTCAACCAGGGCTACGAGGGTTCCTGGCCGAAGGACGTCGACAAGGCGATCCTGGCGAACCCGGACGCGGTCGCGATCCCGTCGGACCCCGGCTATGTGGTGCACCCGCCGGTGGGGAAGTGGATCATCGGGCTCGGCGAGCAGATGTTCGGGTTCACCCCGTTCGGCTGGCGCTTCATGGTGTTCGTGCTCGGCACGCTGTCGGTCCTGATGCTGTGCCGGATCGGCAGGCGGCTGTTCCGTTCGACGTTCCTCGGGTGCCTCGCGGGCGCGCTGATGGCCACGGACGGGCTGCACTTCGTGATGAGCCGCACGGCGCTGCTCGACCAGGTGCTGATGTTCTTCGTCCTGGCGGCCTTCGGCTGTCTGCTCGTCGACCGGGACCGGGCGAGACGGCGGTTCGCGGACGCGCTCCCGGTCGACGCGGAGGGCGTGCTGCGCCCGGACCCGCGGATCGCCGAGACCCTTCGGCTCGGTCTGCGGCCCTGGCGGATCGCGGCCGCGGTGATGCTGGGCCTGGCGATCGGCACGAAGTGGAACGGCCTGTACTTCCTGGCCGCTTTCGGCCTGATGACGCTGCTGTGGGACGTGGGCGCGCGGAAGACGGCCGGTGCGGTCCGTCCGTACGTGGCGGTGCTGAAGCGCGACCTCCTCCCGGCCCTCGTCGGCCTGCCGGTGGCGATCGCCACGTACATCGCCTCCTGGTCCGGCTGGATCTTCACGGACAAGGGCTACTTCCGGGACTGGGCGGCGACGGCGGGCGAGGACAGCCCCTGGAGCGGGGTGTTCCCCGACTGGTGGCGGAGCTTCTGGCACTACGAGACCGAGGTCTACAACTTCCACGTCAATCTGACGTCCGGTCACACCTACGAGTCCAACCCGTGGAGCTGGATCGTCCTGGGCCGCCCCGTCTCCTACTTCTACGAGGACCCGGCGGCAGGCACCGCGGGCTGCCCGGTGACCGCCACCGAGAAGTGCGCGCGCGAGGTGCTGGCGATCGGCACTCCCGTGCTGTGGTGGATCGCGTGCTTCGCCGTCGTCTACGCGCTGTGGCGCTGGGCCTTCCGCCGCGACTGGCGCGCGGGCGCGATCGCCTGCGGGATCGCCGCGGGCTGGCTGCCGTGGTTCCTCTACCAGGAGCGGACGATCTTCATCTTCTACGCGGTCGTCTTCGTCCCGTTCCTGTGCCTGGCCGTCGCGATGCTCCTGGGCGCGATCATCGGCCCGCCCGAGCGCACCACCGGCGTCCCCGCCGCCCCACCGGAACAGGGCTTCGCCCCCGGAGAGCGCCGCCGGACGGTGGGCGCGGTCGCGGCGGGCGTGCTGGTACTGCTCGTCTTCTGGAACTTCATCTACTTCTGGCCGCTGTTCACGGGCGAACCGATCCCGATGGACGACTGGCGGGCCCGGATGTGGCTGGACACCTGGGTCTAGCAGGCACGATGGCGGTCCCGGCACGTGGCGGTGCCGGGTCCGCCGTGGTCGTCGACGGGCTTCCCCCGTCGTCCTGGACCGCCGCTCGACGGCCCACAGACGGCCCAGGGACGGCCCAGGATCGTGCACGCCAGGCAGACTCGCGGGTCCGTGTCAGACCCCGCACCTACACTCCCGCTCATGGAAAAGGGAGCGATCTCGCGGGACGACATCCTGAAGACACTTGCCGAGTACGACGACTTGGGGCAGGAGGCGTTCCTGGACCGGTACAAGTACGGCAAGGCGAGCACGTACCTGCTCCTCCATGACGGTAAGGAGTACGACTCCAAAGCAGTGGCCGGCGTGGCACACAAGCACCAGCACGGCAGGCCCCTGGCGCATGGAGAGCTCATCGGGGGCATCGGCCGCGGTCACGCGGTGGAGTGGCTGAAGCGTCAGGGCTTCACCATCGGAGTGTCCCGGAGCCCTAAGTGGACACGTGATGAGATCATCCTGGCCTGCGACGTGGTGGCGCGTAACGACTGGAAGGGTCTCGACGCTGACGACCCCCGCATTGCCGAGCTGTCCCACTACCTGCAGCTCCTGGGCGCCTACCCGCCCGAAGAGCGCGCCCCGACGTACCGCAACCACAACGGAGCGGCACGCAAGACCTTCGATATCGCCACACACCACCCTGACTACGACAAGAAGCCGACCAAGGGCGGGCAACTGGACCGCGAAGTCCTGCGTGACTTCCTGGACCGCCCGCAGGAAATGGCCCGTGCAGCGGAGCTGCTGCGCGAGGGCCTGGCGCACGGCACCTTGGAGACCGTCCTCGCGGACGACGATGAGGACGACGCCGAAGACGACGCCAGCGCCCCCGAGGGCAAGGTTCTCTACCGCCGCCACCGGACGCGAGAGCGCAACAAGGGCCTGCGGAAGAAGAAGATCGCTGCTGTCCTTAAGGCTGGCGGTTCACTCGCGTGCGAGGCGTGCGGCTTCGACTTCGCCGCGGTCTACGGCGAACGCGGCGAGGGATACATCGAGTGCCACCACGTCGTACCGCTGCACGAGGCTGGCGAGGGCACGACAAAGCTCTCCGACCTCGCGCTCATCTGCTCGAACTGCCACCGGATGATCCACCGAGCCGCCCCGTGGCCTACGCCGGCTGAACTCAGCATCCTGGTACGCGAGCAGGCACAGAAGAGCCGTCAGGTGCTACCGGGCCCTCGGGCAACCGAGAAGGCGCTGGACCACGGTTACTGACTTCGGCTCGTTAGGGTGATCTTTCTGGAAGTCCCTGATGAGTCCGGGGTGTTGTCTGTATCTCCTGGTGTATGAGGTATGCGGATGGGGGTGGGTTGACCCCTGCGGGACGTCGGCGCCGGGAGACGGTTCGGATTCAGGCGGCCGAGCTGTTCGAGGAGAACGTCAAGCCGCCGGACGTGGCGCGGCGGCTGCGGGTGAGCCTGAAGTCGGCTTACCTGTGGCAGCAGATGTGGCGGGACGGCGGCGTGCAGGCTCTGGCCTCCCGCGGCCCGAGCGGATCGCGATGCCGCCTGTCCCCGCGCTGCCTGGAAAAGCTGGCCGCCTACCTCGATGAAGGGCCGGCCGCGCATGGCTGGGTGGAGGACCAGGTGTGGACCGCGGCGAGGGTGGCCACGCTGATCGGCAGGAAGTTCCACGTCTCCTACAGCGTCTCCGGGGCCACCCGGCTGATGCACCGGCTCGGCTTCAGCCCGCAGGTCCCCGCACGCAGGGTCGCCGAACGCGACGAGCAGGCCGTCACGGTCTGGAAGGAGGCGACCTGGGCGGAGGTAAAAGAGCCCGGGCGGCCTCGGGTGGCTACATCTGCTTCGAGGACGAAGCAGGCTTCACCCGGAAGCCGCCCCGGGGACGCACCTGGGGCAGGCGCGGGCACACCCCGGTCGTGACGGTCAGCGGGAGCCGTTCGGGACGCCTGTCCGTGGCGGGGCTGATCGCGATGCGACCGGGCTCCCGGACCCGGCTGTGCCACCGCCTGCGCACCCACCCCGCGGGCAAGCGCACGCGCCGCAGCATGGGCGAGCGCGACTTCATCGCGCTGATCGACGGGACCCATCACCTCGTCAAGGCGCCGATCGTGCTGGTCTGGGACCGGCTCAACACTCATGTCTCCCGTGCCATGCGTGAGCTGATCGCCGAGCGGGAGTGGCTGACCGTGTTCCTGCTGCCCGCGTACTCGCCCGACCTGAACCCCGTCGAGTGGGTCTGGGCGCACGTCAAACGCAGCCTGGCCAACCTCGCCGTCGTCGCCCTCGACCGACTCGAAGCCCTCGTCCGCAACCGGCTCAAACGCCTCCAGTACCGGCCCCACACCCTCGACGGCTTCATAACCGGCACCGGCCTCACCCTCGACAACCCAGCATCACCCTGACCAGCCGAAGTCAGTAGTGCAGCCGTGGACGACGGCCTGATTACCAAGAACCCATGCAAGGCGCGTTCGGTGCAGACACCGAAGCCGAGCCGATCAAGGGTCGTGCCCTGGACAGCGGAGCAGGTGTTCGCCGTACGCGCCGCGCTCCCGGAGCACCTGCGCGCAGCCGTAGATGTGGCCGGCGGCTGTGGGCTGCGTCAGGGCGAGGTGTTCGGACTCGACGAGAGCGAGCTGGACTTTGAGGGCGGCTGGCTGGCAGTTCAGCACCAGCTCAAACGGATCCGCGGCAAGTTTGTGTTCGCGCTCCCGAAGGGTGGCAAGGTCCGCGACGTTCCGCTGCCCAAAGCCGTAGGCGACGCGCTCCGCGTCCACTCCGAGAAGTTCCCGCCCATCACGGTGACCCTCCCATGGCGTACGCCGGAGGGGCCACCGATGACGAAGTCACTGATCTTCGGCGGTACCACCGGCGAGCACGTTCGCGTGAGCCACTTCAACGACCGCATGTGGAAGCCCGCCCTCGCGGAAGCCGGCATCATTCCCCAACCTGCCAAGGGAGAACGGTACGCAGCCGCGCCCGAACACGGTATGCACGCTCTGAGGCACTTCTACGCCTCGTTGCTTCTGGACGCAGGTGAGAGCATCCGGGCCCTGAGCCAGTACTTGGGCCACGCCGACCCCGGCTTTACGCTCCGCACGTACACGCATCTCATGCCGAGTAGTGAGGGACGGACGCGAAGCGCTGTGGGGAAGATATTCGAAAGCCTCTCAGGCGAATCCTGACGGGCCTAACGTCTGGTCAATGGATGGGCAGTGGGCGGTAGTCGTAGGGGCGGCGCTCGGCGCCAGCGGGGCTGTCGTTGGCGCCCTGACCAGCTGGGCCAGCGCGCGTCTCCAAGCACGCGCGCATGTCAATGTGGCCCGGCTGCAGCAGAGCGCCGCTCATGACGCTGAGACCACAGCTCGCAGGCGCGCGGCCTACTCCGACCTGATCCTGTCTGTCGATACTGCCCGCCGCCACATGCGGATGGTGCGGCAGCACGTGCTTGCCCCTGGCCCGGGTGGTGACGAGCTCGAAACCAGGCAGGCCGCAGTCCACGATCGGATACGGGAGATGCAGGCTGCCGAGTGGGTCCTTCGGCTCATGCTGCCCGACGACGAACAGGCAGCCGTGACTGAGCTCACGAACGCCGTTTACGCAAGCCATCAAGCGCTGATCGAAGATGTTGATGAGTGGTTGGAGCAAGCTTCGGTGGACGGAGCACGCGCGCCTGGTGGAACACCCCGCTATGAAGGAAGGGCCTCCGAGCTACAGGCCCAGATGATGAGCTTCGCCGGCGCCGCGCATGCCCGCCTCTACGCCTGACGTAGCCGTCCGGACCGTCGTGACGGCCCAGAGACGGCCCCAGCGCAGTCATCGGGGCGCCGCGGGCAGCATCTTGGCTGGTCAGGGGCATCTGATCTACGGCATGCGAGGCTTCATCTACTTCTGGCCGCTGTTCACGGGCGAACCGATCCCGATGGACGACTGGCGGGCCCGGATGCGGCTGGACACCTGGGTCTAGCAGGCACGATGGCGGGCCCGGCACGTGGCGGTGCCGGGGCCACCGTGGTCGTCGACGGGCTTCCCCCGGTCGTCCTGGGCCGCCGCTCGACGGCCCGGGGACGGCCCACAGGTGGCCCCTGGACAGCCCGGGATCGTGCACGCCGGACGGACTTCGCAACGTAACGGCGTCGAGGCGCTCAGTGGCTGAGCCAGCCGCGCCGTACGGCCTTTGCGCCCGCTTCGAAGCGCGAGCGGGCGCCGAGGCGGGTCATGATGTCGGCCATCATCCGGCGCGCGGTGCGCACGCCGATGCCCAGCCTGCGGGCGACGATCGCGTCCGTGTGCCCCTGGGCGAGAAGACGCAGCAGTTGCCGCTCCTGCCCCGTCAGCCCGTTGTCGTCCAACTCCCGGTCGGCGGCGGTCCCGAACACGTCCGCCTGCTCCCAGACCGCGTCGAACAGGGCGGCGAGCGCGGTGAGTACGCCGGGCCCGCGCAATTGGACGGCACCGCGGCGGGTGTGGTCGGGGTCGATCGGCAGCAGCGCGGCCTGGCCGGTGAACAGGACCATGCGCACGGGCAGGACCGCGGCGGTGCGCACCTGCGCGCCCTGTGAGGTGAGCCAGCGGGCATAGTCCAGCGTCGCTGGGTCGTTGCGCACGGATGCCTGGTACAGGGTGCGCACGGGGATGCCTCGTGCCAGCAGGGCGGCGTCCAGCGGGCGGGATGCGTCGAGGGCGGCCTGGCTCTGCGCGCCGCCCGGCATGAAGGACATCAGGGGCGCGGTGGAGTTGTGGGTGAGCTGTTCCAGACGTGCTTGGACTTCCTCGATGCCGGTGAGCACCTCGACGTCGTGGCGGCCCGTCTCGGCTTCGGCGTGCTGCTGGAGCAGGGCCATGGCGGCTGCCTGGGCGTCGGCGAACTCCTGCTGGGCGTGGCGGAGTTCCTTCTCCCGCACGGCGAGGAGGAGCTGGATGCCGACGGTGGGGGAGACCGGGCGCAGACCGCCGTCTGCCTGCAAGGAGGTCCGCAGCAGACGCAGTTCGGCGAGCTGGTCGAGGGCGGCGCGTATCTCGTCCACCGAGAGCGACAGGCTTTCGGCGAGCTCGGCGACGCCGTGCTCGGGCTCTGCGAGCATCAGCCGGTAGACGGCTTCGGCGGTGCGGTCGATTCCGAGCGCGTGCAGCTGCGACATGAACTTCCTTGCCTGATGCTCTCGCCGCGCCGCCCTCAACGGTAACCGCAGGCCAGGCAGGTTGCTGCCCGGAAGCTTCCTGCCTGGGCGAAACCCTGGGCCATGTCCGTCTCGCATTCCGAGAATCAGCCCATGCACATGGTGACCGTGGCCCTGCGCGGGCCTCAACGTGGCGACCTGCCCGTTGACGTGCTCGACATCCTGTGGGTGGCCTCCTCGATCGAGGACGGGGTGGAGCACCTGCACGCCAAGCGTCTCGAGACCGGGTCACTGGGCTATCTGACGTTCTTCATCAAGGCGGCGACGCCGGAGAAGGCGGCAGCGCTGGCGCGCAGGATCGTCTCCCGGGCGCTGGTGAACTCGCCGCTGCTGTCCGGTTGGCATCTGGTGCCGGAACGGTCGTGAGGCAGGACGCTGCCAGGCCGCCTCTTGCCAAGTTGATCTTCTTCCGTTCGTACTGCCGGGCGAGCAGTGTGGAGATCTCGCCGGGCGCGACGCCCTGGTCCGACCGGCGCACACCTTCGCCGTTCGCGTAGCAGGAGCGTCATGCCCACCTTCATCCGCCGCCAACTCACCGCAAGTGCCCGCGCCTTGCTCCCTGCCGCTGCTCTCGCCCTGCTCGCCGCCCTGAGCACCGGGGCGGTGCTCGCAGCGCCCTGCGAGAAGGGCGGGGAGATTCACAGCCGGCACCTGCAGCACTCCGCCGGATGGGACTAGCGCCGAAGACGTGTCACCCGCCCTCCGGTGACCGCGGTCACCGGCTCGCGCCCGCAACCCCCGCCCGAAACGTGCCGACCACCCCGCAGACGAGGACCCTCACGTTGACCACCACGACCGCATCCCCCCTCCGCACGGAAACCGCCGCGGCCCCGGCACCCCGCCCCGGCCTGTGGCTCGGCCCCCTCCTGGCGCTCGCCGCCACCGCCATCTGGTCCGGGAACTTCGTGATCGCCCGGCACCTGGGCGACGCCGTCGCGCCCGTGCAGACGTCCTTCTGGCGATGGGTGATCGCCCTCCTGGCCGTCGCCCCCTTCGCCGCACGCGGCCTACTGCGTGAACGTCAGGCCATTCGCCGCCACGCGGGCCTGGTGGTGCTCGCGGCACTGCTCGGGGTGACCTTGTTCAACACCCTGATCTACATCGCCGGGCAGTCCACCTCCGCGACGAATCTGGCACTCATCGCCGCCGCTTCCCCAGCGGCGATCGCGGCGTTCGCCTTCGTCGGCGGAGAGCGCATGACCCTGCTGCGCGCCACCGGCATGCTCATCGCGTTCGCCGGCGTCGTCACGCTGGTCTCCAAGGGCAGCATCACCGCCCTGCTCACGATGGACTTCCGCGCCGGTGATCTGTGGATGCTCGCCGCGATGGCCACCTTCGCAGGCTACTCCGCCCTGCTCAAGCGCAAGCCGGCCACGATCTCCGGCACCAGCTTCCTTCTGGCCACCTTCGCCGCAGGCACCGTGATGCTCGCCCCCTTCTACGCCGCCTCCGTCGTGCTCCAGGGGACCTTCACCCCCGGCAGCGCCACCGTTGGTCCGCTGCTCTACATCGGCGTCGCCTCGTCCGCGATCGCCTTCTACACCTGGAACAAGGCCGTCGACCTCATCGGCGCCACCCGCGCCGGAGTCATCTACTACCTCCAGCCCGTGTTCGTCGCCTGCGTCGCCTACCTGGCCATCGGCGAGCACATCAACCTCGTCCAGATCCTCTGCATGGCCACCATCGTCACCGGCGTCGCGCTGGGTGCGAAGCGCTGACCACCACCCCGCGGCAACCCCGAATCCACCCACAGGAACAGGAACGTCCCATGGCTGACCGCATCAACGCCGACCGGCTGCTCTCCGACCTCACCCACCTGTCCCAGATCGGGGCAGGCCCGGACGGCGCCCTGTGGCGCGTCGCCGGCACCAAGGCCGACCGGGCCGGGCGGGACTGGCTGGACAAGACCATGCGGGTGGAGGGCCTGCACACCTACTACGACGACATCGGCAACGTCTTCTCCCGCCGCGAGAACACCTCCGGCCCCTGGCTGCTCATCGGCTCGCACGCCGACACCGTCCCCGCAGGGGGCCATCTGGACGGCGCCTACGGAGTGATCGCCGCCATGGAGGTCCTGCGCACCCTGCACGAAACGGGGCACCCGATGGCCGACCATGTCGAGACCGTGGCCTGGTTCGACGAGGAGGGCGTAGGCCCGCAGTCCGCCGGTGGCCTGGTGGGCTCCACCGCACTCGCCGGCTCCGCACACGCCGACGACCTGGTGGGCTATCTGGAGATCCACGTCGAACAGGGTCGGCGCATGGAGGACGCCGGGCTCGACCTGGCGCCCGTCACCGGAATCGTCGGGGTACGCCGCTACCAAGCGTCGGTATCCGGGCAGGACAACCACGCGGGCACCACCATGTGGGCGGACCGGCAGGACGCCGGACGCGTCGCCGCCCGCATCGTCGCCGCACTGAAGGACATCATCCTCGGCATCGACCCCAAGGGAATCGGCAACGCCGGCGTCATCCACTTCGGCCCCGGGGCGGCCAACGTCGTGCCCGGCACCGCGGGCGCCGAGTTGGAGATCCGCGCATCCTCCGACAGCGCGCTCGACGACATCGAGGCCGACCTGCACCAGACCGTCTCCCGTATCGCCACCGAGGAGAACTGCGCCGCGACGCTGACCCGCATCTCCGCCAAACCCGCCGCGCACTTCGACAAGCTCCTCCTGGACATCGTCGAGGAGACCTGCCGGGCGAACGGCCGCACGGACCGACTGCTCTCCTACGCAGGGCACGACGCGTCGGTGCTCTCCACACGGCTCCCCACCGCGATGATGTTCGTCCCCTCCACCGGCGGCTTCTCCCACTCCAACAAGGAGCACACCCCCGACGAGCAGTTGGTCCTCGGTACTCAGGCGCTGCTGGAGTCGGTTCTGAAGATGGCTCCGATACTGCTGGAACAGCCGAAATCGCCCGTGGCGCTGGCCGCCTGAACCCGTCCAGCCCACCGAAGCCCGATGCGGTGCTCGATGCGCCGCATCGGGCCGTCACCCATCGAGCAGCAGCGGCGCTGCTCCCCCGGTGACCATTCCCGGCACCCCTCCCCGCCGCTGCGGACCGTCCCGCGGGCAACCGCAGACTCCGTGGACCCACACGCCCGATCGCCACACGCCCGATCGCCACACGCGCGATCGGCAGGGCGCGCGATCCCGGGCCGGCGGGCGGCTGGCAGGCCCGCGTCGGAAAAGGGCCGCGCCTGAGGAGGGCAGAAAAGATCAACCCCGCCGTTCGTTTGCGGCGGGCCGGAGCGGCAAGGTTCGGGTTGTGGGGGTCCCGACCTGGAGGACCAAATGATCATCCTCGGACTCATCCTTCTGATCATCGGGCTGGTCGCCGGCATCAACATCCTGTGGACCATCGGAATCATCCTGGTCGCCGTCGGAGCCCTGCTCTGGGTCCTCGGCGCGATGGGCCACGCGGTCGGCGGCCGGCGCCACTTCTACTGACGAGGCCCGTTCCACCGAACCGGTCCGTTCCACCGACCGGGCCCGTTCCGCCGTCCGGCCCGCCGAGTCCCCGAACTGCCGTGGGGTTCACCGTCGGCGGGCCGCCGTGAGCGCCGCGACCGCCTCCGCGGTCCAGTGGCCCGCGGCGCCGGGACAGGCCGCGAGATAGGCGGCGATGTCGGACGCCGGCCACGCGCCGGCGTCCGTCAGCCCCGCGACGAGATGGCGCAGATAGGCCGCGGACGGCCGGGTCCACTCCACGTCGTGGAGGGTCCACGGGGCCGTGAAGGTCAGGACGGGCACTCCGTCCAGGACACCCGGGCAGACGAGCGTCTCGTAGCGCCCGCCACCGAGTTCGGCCCTCCCGAGTCCCAGCGACTCGGAGAGGTCCAGATCGCGCCCCGGCTCGCGGTACATCTCCTGGGCCACGATGTCCGAGAATTGTCCGGCCGTCACCAGATGCGCGCGGGCCAGGACCGTGCCGGCCGCGCCGGGGTCGTAGAAGGCCCGGCCGCCGCGCCAGACCGGGGAGTGGGTGGCGAAGTAGAGCGTGCCCGGCAGTTCCACCGGTACGGACGCCGCGGGGGGACGGGGGTCACGGCAGCCCGGATAGGTCCGCGCGGCGCCGCGCGGGCGGCCGCCGGTGAGGTAGTGCGACAGCCGCTCCAGATGCGTGTTGGAGCCGTAGGCGGTGTACCAGACCGTGTCCGGCGACCGATCGCCGGGCGGTGTCGTCGTGTCGATGGTGCGCGTGCGGTTCATGGCCCTTGCCCTACCCGGTTCGACGGCACGGTCCGGTAACGCCCGTCTCCTGGCTCACTCCTGTCCCGTAGAGTGCCCACTGGATATTCTTGAACGCGTTCAAGGTCCTCAGGGGGGCCACGGGGAGGGACTGCGACATGCGCAGTGGAGCCAAGATCGCCGTTGTCGGCGGTGTGTTCGTGCTGTTCGCGGGCGGGGTGGGATACGGCGCCCACAACGTCCTGAGCGGCGGTGACGACGGCGGTACGGAGTCGAGGTCCGGTGCCGTCACGAAGAGATCGGGGCCGCCGAGCGCCGAGGAGATCCGCACGACCGCCGAGGACTTCCTCGCCGCCTGGGCGTCCGGGGAAGCGCCACGGGCCGCGCAACTCACCAACAACGCCGCCGAGGCGGAGCCCCTGCTGAGCTCGTTCCGCGACGGGGCCCACGTCAGCGCGGTGACGATGAAGCAGGGGAAGCCGGTCGGGCCGAAGGTGCCGTTCACGGTCAGCGCGACGGTCTCGTACGAGGGCGCGAGCAAGCCCTGGACGTACGCTTCCGAGCTCACGGTCGTCCGCGGTCTGACCACCGGGCGGCCGCTCGTCGACTGGGCCCCGTCCGTCGTCCACCCGCAGCTCGACAAGCAGGAACGGCTGAGGACGGGCCCCGCGGCCGCGCCGCCGATCAGGGCCGTGGACCGCAGGGGCAGGGAACTGACGAAGGAGAAGTATCCCTCGCTCGGTCCGGTGCTCGACCAACTGCGGCAGAGGTACGGGGACGAGGCGGGCGGCAAGGCGGGCGTCGAGCTGGTCATCAGCCCGCCGAACGGCGCGGACACCACGTTGCTGACGCTGTCCGAGGGAGAGCCGGGTGAGCTGCCGACCACCCTCGACGCGGACGTCCAGGCGGCGGCCGAGAAGGCCGTGAAACGGCACAGCGAGGCATCGGTCGTCGCGATCAAGCCGAGCACGGGAGAGATCCGCGCGGTGGCCAACAACCGCAAGGACGGCTTCGACGCGGCGCTCGGAGGACAGCAGGCGCCCGGTTCGACGATGAAGATCGTGACGGCCGCGCTCCTGCTGGACAAGGGGCTGGCCGCCGCCGACCGGAAGGCGGAGTGCCCGAAGGAGGCGATGTACCAGGGGCGGACCTTCCACAACCTGGGCCACTTCGACATCCCCGACGGAACGTTCACCCAGAGCTTCGCGCGCTCCTGCAACACCGCCTTCATCAAGCTGATCGACGACGTCCACGACGACGCGGCGCTGTCGAAGCTGGCGCGGGACGCCTTCGGCATAGGACTCGACTGGAGCACCGGGGTGCAGACCTTCGACGGCTCGGTGCCGGAGGGCAGCGGCGGCGAGGCGGCCGCGCAGTACATCGGCCAGGGCACGGTCCAGATGAACGCGCTGACCGTCGCATCCGTCGCCGCCACGGCCAAGAACGGCGGCTTCGAGCAACCCGTCATCGTGCCGCGCTCGCTGGACGGCCGTGAACTGGCAACCGCGGACCGGCGGCTGTCGGGATCGGTGTGGCGACAGCTGCGGGACATGATGCGGGCCACCGCCCAATGGGGCTCGGGCGCACGGGCGATGGCCGGAGTGCCGGGCGACAAGGGCGCGAAGACGGGGTCCGCCGAGGTGGACGGGCAGGCCACGTCCAACAGCTGGTTCGCCGGGTTCGCCGGGGACCTGGCGGCGGCCGCGGTGGTGCAGTCGGGCGGACACGGCGGTGACGCGGCCGGGCCGCTGGTGGCGTCGGTCCTCAAGGCCGGCTGAGGCCAGGGGCGGGGGCCGGCCGCGCCCCGCCCCCGCCCCGGTAGGCCGCACCCGCCCCACCCCGCGTACCGCTGGGCGAACGCTGTCGCATGGCCTGTACACCTACGGCTGGCGCGACCGCCATGAGCACTTCCGAGCCCCCTGCCCAGCCCCGGTTCGCCCAGGCCCTGCGCGCGCCGCGTCCTCTGGGAGCAGACGCGGACCCCGCCGGTCCATTGCGTCGGGGGTGGCAAGTCCATCGAAAGTCGAATGCGAGCTGGAAACGTCCGTACATCTGAAACGATGCCCTGGAACCGGCTCATCAAGCTTGGCTCATACAGCGATGAGTTCGCTGCTCGGGATGTGCCCCGCGTCAGGCGGCCGATGCGGTAGCGACGGTCATCGATGGGCTGCCACCTCACTGCGGCCCGGCCTTCATCGGCGACGCAGAGGAACTGGCCGCCTACGAGGGGGCGCGGGACGGCAGGGAGAGCGGCCGAGACGCCGCATGCGCCGATCATCCGGCCGAGCGGACCGCCCTGACCAGAGCCTGTGCCCGGGGATCGGCGGTGACTCCCTTGCGCATGCCGTTGGTGACGTAGCCGAGGGCGGTGCCGGACTCCGGGTCGGCGAAGCCGAGCGATCCGCCGCGGCCCGGGTGACCGAAGGAACCGGGGCCCAGCAGCGGGGAGGCCGGCCCGTGGAGCATGTAGCCGAGGCCGAAGCGGGTGCCGACCACGAGGACGCGGTCGGGGCCCGTGGACTCCTCGGTGCGGGCGAGGGTGAGCGTGGCGGGGGCGAAGAGCCGGTGGCCGTCGACCGCGCCGATCGTCGCCGCGTAGAAGCGGGCCAGTGCGCGGGCGGTGGAGACGCCGTTGGAGGCGGGAAGTTCGGCGGCGCGGTAGGCGGGGTCGTTCTCGTCGGGCATCGGGTCGATGGCGCCGAAGGCCCGGCGGGTGAGGGAGTCCGGGTCGCGGTACGCCTCCGCCACGGAACGCTTGGGGCGCAGTCTCAGCCCGCCGCCGGACGCCGTGGGCGGTTCCTCGATCCGTCCGATCCTGCCGGTGCGGTGGGCCTCGTCGTCGGGAACGCCGATCCAGAAGTCCAGGCCGAGCGGGCGGGCGATCTCCTCGGCGGTCCAGCGGCCGATCGTGCGTCCGGTGACCCTGCGTACGAGTTCCGCCAGCAGCCAGCTGTAGGTCTGCGCGTGATAGCCGTGGTCGGTACCGGGTTCCCACGCGGGTGCCTGGGCGGCGACGGCCCGTGCCCCGGACGCGCCGTCGGCGGCCTCCGCCACGGTGAGCGGCCGGTCGAGCACGGGCACTCCGGCCCGGTGGGACAGCAGATGCCGGACGAGCGCACGTTCCTTGCCCGCTGCCTTGAACTCCGGCCAGTACGTGCCGACGGGCGCGTCCAGGTCGAGCTGTCCGCGCTGGTGCAGCAGCAGCGGTACGGCGGCGGCGAAGCCCTTCGTGGCCGAGCGGACGACCTGCGCGGTGTCCACGGCCCACGGCTCGGCACCGTCCACGTCCCGGGTGCCGCCCCAGAGGTCGACGACCTTCACTCCGTCCCTGTAGACGGCCACGGCGGCACCGCGCTCCCCGCGTGCCTCGAAGTTGCGTATGAACGCGTCCCGGACGGGCTCGAAGCCTTCCGCAACCGTGCCCTGGACGTCCACGTCCACCTCTCCCTGCTGTTCCGGCCCGCTCCTCGCCCCATCATGGTGCAACGTGCCGGGCCGTGACCGGATTCCGGGTCGGTCCCGGGCCGGTGGGGCGGGCGCCGAACGCCGCCGGTGGTGGGCGGGCCGGTTGCGGCGGGCCCCGGAAGCCCGCCGCATGCTCACGCGCCCGTCGTCACGGCCCGCGGATCGAAGCCGAAGGGCAGCTCGAGCCGGTGCGCGCGCATGAGTTCGGGGTCGGCGAGCAGGTCCTGGGTACGCCCGTCGGCGGCGATCACGCCCTCACTGAGGATCACCGATCGCGGGCACAGCTCCAGGGCGTACGGCAGATCGTGTGTGACCATCAGGACGGTGACGTCCAACGAGCGCAGGATGTCAGCGAGTTCACGACGCGATGCCGGATCCAGATTGGACGAGGGTTCGTCGAGGACGAGGATCTCCGGCTCCATGGCGAGGACGGTCGCGACCGCCACCCGGCGCCGCTGGCCGAAGGAGAGGTGGTGCGGCGGCCGGTCCAGGTACTCGGCCATCCCCACCCGGTCGAGCGCCGTGCGGACCCGCTTCTCCAGCTCCTCCCCGCGCAGCCCGGCCGCCGCCGGGCCGAAGGCGACGTCCTCCCGGACGGTCGGCATGAACAGCTGGTCGTCCGGGTCCTGGAAGACGATGCCGACCTTCCGCCGGATCTCGGCCATGTGCTGACTGCCGACGGGCAGCCCGGCGACGGCGACCGTGCCGGCGCCGCCGGTGAGGATGCCATTGAGATGGAGGACGAGGGTGGTCTTGCCGGCACCGTTGGGGCCGAGCAGGGCGACGCACTCGCCGCGGCCGACGGTCAGATCGACGCCGAAGAGGGCCTGGTGGCCGTCGGGGTAGGCGTACGCCAGCCCGCGAACGTCGAGGGACGGCGGGACGGCGGCTGCCGGGGGGAGCGAGGTCATAGGGTCCAGCCAAGCAGACAGACGGCGAGCGCCGAGAACGGGAGCGCGGCGGCGTACGCCCACTGCGCGCGGGACGCGGTCACCTCGTCGATGACGGGCATGGTGCCGGTGTAGCCGCGGCTGACCATCGCCAGGTGCACCCGCTCGCCGCGCTCGTAGGAGCGGATGAACAGCGCACCCGCGGACTTGGCGAGCACGCCCCAGTGGCGCACCCCGCGGGCCTCGAACCCGCGCGAGCGCCGGGCGACGGACATCCGCCGCATCTCGTCGGTGATGACGTCGCCATAGCGGATCATGAAGGACGCGATCTGCACCATCAGCGGCGGCAGCCTCAGCCGCTGCAGCCCGAGCAGCAGGGAGCGCAGCTCGGTGGTCGAGGCGAGGAGGACGGAGGTGGCGACGCCCAGCGTCCCTTTGGCGAGGATGTTCCAGGCGCCCCACAGCCCCGGCACGGAGAGGGAGATGCCGAGCCACTCGGTGCGCTCGCCCGGCACCAGGAACGGCATGAGCAGCGCGAAGGCGACGAACGGGATCTCGATCACCAGCCGCCGCAGCACGAACCCCGCCGGGATCCGGGCCGCCGCGGCGACCGCGCCCAGCAGCAGCGCGTACAGGCCGAAGGCCCAGACCGCCTCGCGCGGGGTGGAGACCACCACCAGCACGAAGCAGAGGGCGGCGGCGATCTTGCAGTGCGACGGCAGCCGGTGGACCGGCGACTCGCCGTGCCGGTACAGCCTGTGGGCGTGACCTGTGCTCATTCTCCCGCTTCCGCTTCTCAGCCCCGTACGGATTCCTTGGGGGCCCCGGCGGTGTGGCCGCGGCGGCGGACCACGACGAACACGCCGGTGCCCACCACCAGCGTCGCGCCGACGCCGATGACTCCCGCCAGGCCGCCGGAGACCCGCACGTTGTCGATGCTGGTGACGCCGTAGTCGGCGAGCGGGGAGTCGGCGGCGGCGTGGTCCTCCACCTCCTTGTCGATGCCCTTGTCGGCGGCGACCCGCTCCAGTCCGTCGGGGTTGGCGGAGGCGTAGAAGGAGACGAAGCCGGCGAGGAGCAGGGAGATCACGAGGCCCGCGAGCAGCACCGGACGCGGTGAGGCGGCGGGGGCCGGCGCGGACTCGGGCCGGACGTCGACCAGTTCGCCGTCCACGCGCAGCTTGAGCGGCGCCGACAGCCCGCGGGCGCCGTGGACGAGGTCGGGCCGCACGGCGAGGACGGCGCCGACCGTCGCCGCCGTGATGGCGGCCTCGCCGATGCCGATGAGGACGTGGACCCCGGTCATCGCACCCAGGACCGTGCCGATCGGCACGTCGGTCGTGCCGCCGATCGCGTAGAGGAGCGTGAAGGCCACGGCTGACGCCGGCACGGACACCAGAGCGGCGAGGAACGTGGCGACCGTCACCGACCTGCGCTTCTTCGGCAGCACCCGGACCAGCGCGCGGAACAGGGTGTAGGCGACGACGACCGTGACCACGCCCATGAGCAGGATGTTGACGCCGAGCGCCGTCAGACCGCCGTCCGCGAACAGGACTCCCTGGAGCAGCAGTACGACGGAGACGCACAGCACCCCCGTGTACGGCCCGACGAGGATCGCCGCCAGCGCCCCGCCCAGCAGATGGCCGCTGGTACCGGCCGCGACCGGGAAGTTGAGCATCTGGACGGCGAAGATGAAGGCGGCGACGAGTCCCGCGAGCGGCGCCGTCCGCTCTCCCCCATGGCCGCCGGCACGGGTGTCCCCCAGCTCTCGCCGGGCACCGCGCAGGCTCACGGCCACGGCACCGGCGGCGACGACCCCGGCCGCCGCGGAGACGGGGACATCGATGAATCCGTCGGGGACATGCATGGCGGGCTCCGCTTCCGGGGGCAGGCCACATCGGCCTGACTGGTCAACCGTCCGATGATGCGCCCTGTTGCGAACTCTTTGCAAGAGTGGTTTTTCTACAGGTGCAACCGACCCGCCTGGGTGTTTAGAAGTACATATGCGACATTAGATAGTAAAGAGAACCAGAGGTGAGGAGCGTCCGATGTCCCACACTGTCGAGAGCCCCTCTGTCGAAGAGCATGCGAAGGCCCGGATCATCAACGACGCCCCTCACTACCGATCAGTGCCCGTGGCCCTCCGCTACGAGCCCGGCAGGGAGCCCGACGCGGTGCGGTGCGTCTTCCCGAGCGGCATCGAATGGGCCTTCCGCCGAGAGCTGCTGGAGACGGGACTGCGCGCACCCGCCCGGCGCGGTCCGGTCTCCGTCTGGCCGTGCGGCCGCGCCCAGGTGATCGTCGAGTTCCATTCGCCGGACGGTGTGGCGGTGATCCAGTTCGACACCCGCCCCCTCGTGCGCTTCCTGCGCCGCACCTACACGGAAGCGGCCGCGCCCGCCACCAGGGTGTGACGGACACGGCCACCGCGCCTTCCGGCTCACGGGCGCCCACCGGTCGTCGACCGGTGGGCGCCCGGCGTCCCTCCGGCGCTCTCCCGGATCCCGGAGCCGGTCCGGGCGGACTTCCCGGAGGCGGTCCGGGCCGACGTCACGACACCGGTCCGGGCGGACGCGATCCGGCGGGACGGACGGACCAGCGGACGCGGTCGGCGCCGGACCGTACCGCGCGGCGCTCAGGCGCCGACCAGTTCCCGCTCCTTGCCGCCGTCGCCCGCCGGGGCGTCCGCGCCACCCAGCTTCTCGCCCTCGACGTCCACGCTCGGCAGCACCCGGGCCAGCCAGCGCGGCAGCCACCAGGCCCTGCCGCCCAGCAGCGCGAGCACCGCCGGCACGATCGCCATCCGGACGATGAAGGCGTCGAAGAAGACCGCGATCGCGAGACCGAAGCCGATCATCTTCACCATCTGCTCGCTGGAGCCGATGAAGCCCGCGAACACCGCGATCATGATCACCGCGGCGGCGGTGACCACCCGGGCCCCGTGCCGGAAACCGGTGACGATCGCCTGGCCCGGCCGCTCGCCGTGCACGAACGCCTCGCGCATCCGCGTCACCAGGAACACCTCGTAGTCCATGGCGAGGCCGAAGACGACACCCACCATGAAGATCGGCATCATCGACATGATCGGGCCCGTCTGCTCGACGCCGAACAGCGAGCCGAGCCAGCCCCACTGGAAGACCGCGACGACCGCACCGAGGGCGGCGACCACCGAGAGCAGGAAGCCGAGCGCCGCCTTCAGGGGCACCAGGACGGACCGGAAGACCACCATCAGCAGCAGGAACGCCAGACCGACGACGAGCGCCAGATACGGCACCAGCGCGTCGTTCATCCGCTGCGAGAAGTCGATGTTCATCGCCGTGGCGCCGGTGACGTGCACGTTGTCGCCGCTGGTCTCGCGGATCGTGTGGACGAGGTCCTCGGTCTCCGTGGAACTGGGCCGGTCCTCGGGGATCACCGTGATCATCGCCGTGTCGCCGGCCTTGTTGTACGTGGCCGGGGTGACGGCCGCGACGCCGTCGAGTCCCGCGATCTCCTTCGCCGTGCCGTCCGCGGCGGCCTTGTCGCCGTCGACGACGACGAGCAGCGGCCCGTTGAAGCCGGGGCCGAAGCCGTCGGAGAGCAGGTCGTACGCCTTGCGCTGGGTGGTGCTGGTGGGCTGGGAGCCGTCGTCCGGCAGTCCCATCTCCAGCGAAGCGGCAGGCACGGCCACGGCGCCGAGGCCCACGACACCGGCGAGCAGCACGGCGACCGGGCGGCGCAGCACGAACCGGGCCCACCGCGTGCCCATGTTGGGCCTGTCGCCGGCCTGCGCGGTCCTCTTGCGCGCCTTGCGGCCCAGCACCCTCTTGCCGGCGAAGCCGAGCAGGGCCGGGATCAGGGTGAGGGCGATGAGCACGGCGATGGCGACCGTGCCGGCGGCCGCGAAGCCCATCTTGCTCAGCATGGGGATGTTGACGACGGCCAGACCGACGAGAGCTATGACCACGGTCAGTCCCGCGAAGACGACGGCGGAACCGGCCGTGCCGGTGGCCCGTCCCGCTGCCTCCTCGTGGTCACGCCCCTCGGCCAGCTCGGCCCGGTAGCGGGAGACGATGAAGAGCGCGTAGTCGATGCCGACGGCGAGGCCGATCATCGTGGCCAGGGTGGCCGTGGTGGAGCCGAGGTCGAGAGTGCTCGCGAGCGCCGTGATGGTGGAGACGCCGATACCGACGCCGATGATGGCGGTGAGCAGCGGCAGACCGGCCGCGACCAGCGAGCCGAAGGTGATCACGAGGACCACCGCGGCGACGCCGACGCCGATGATCTCGGACGCGCCGGTCTCGGGGGCGGCCTGCAGCGCGTCGCCGCCGATCTCGACGGTCAGCCCGGCGCCCTTGGCCTTCTCACCTGCCTCGGTGAGGGCCTCGCGGTCCTCCTCGGCCAGCTCCATGCCGCTGACCTTGTAGGAGACCTGGGTGTAGGCGATGGTGCCGTCCCGGCTGATCGCCTTGGCCCGGTACGGGTCGACGACCGAGGCGACCTGGTCCGAACCGGACTTGAGTGCGGCGACGGCCTTCTCGACCTCGGCCCGGTGGGCGGGGTCCGTCATCTTCTCGCCCTCGGGCGCCTTGAAGACGACGCGTGCCGTCGCTCCGTCGACGCTGGTGCCCGGGAAGCGCTCGTCGAGCAGGTCGAAGGCCTTCTGAGCCTCCGTACCCGGTATGGAGAACGAACTGGACGCGGCGGTAGGCGCGGAGGAGGCGGCGAAGCCGGCGAGTGCGAACAGCGCCACCCAGAGCAGCGCGACGAGCCGTCGGCGCCGGAAGGCGAACCGTCCGAGTTTGTAGAGGAACGTGGCCACGAGATGGGTCTCCCGGTCAGGTCGTTGGGGCGGATGGGCAGGCTTGACCAGCCCGACGACGTGAGCGGTGCGCGTCAGGTGGGGCTTTGCGGAATGCGGGGTGGGGAGGGTGTGGCGCGGGGAGAGGAGGGGGATGTCAGTCGCCGTCGGCGGGGACGCCCAGTGCGGGGAGCACGACGGCGTCCAGGTACTCGTGCAGGAAGCCCTGGGACAGGGGCTCGTCCTTGATCAGCGGATGGGCCACGAACGCGCCCACCAGCATGTGCGACAGGTACTTCAGGGCGGGGTTGTCCGTGGAGATCTCACCGCGGGCGACCGCCCGCTGCAGCAGCATGTCGAGCCCGGTGATCTCCGGCTCGATGAACAGCTCGCGCAACGCCTGCAGCAGATCGTCGTTGTCGTGGACCGCCCGGGCGAGGCCGCGCATCAGCGCGGTGTCCCGCTCCATCTGGCAGTCGTCGGACTGCGACACCATCTCGTGGAGGTCGCCGCGCAGGCTGCCGGTGTCGATCCGGGAGATGTCCACCGGCTTGCTGTGCCGCAGTGACATGGCGACCAGCTCGGGCTTGCTCCCCCACTGGCGGTAGAGGGTCGCCTTGCTGGAGCGGGTGCGGGCGGCGACGGCGTCCATGGTGAGGGCGTCGTAACCGACCTCGCACAGCAGGTCGAGCACAGCTTCGTACAGCTCGGCCTCGCGCTCGGGCGTGAGTCTGCTACGTGCCATGACCGACCTTCCGAACGAAACGGTTTCGTACAGAACGACTGTACCCCCGCCGCTGAGCGAAACGAAACCGTTTCGTACGTGTCCTGGGCCACAGTGCGTCGCCCGGGTCGCCACGGGCCGCCCCGCGGCCGCCACGGGAAAGTCCGTCCCCACGAGTTGCCGGGCCCCCCGCACGCGGAAAGCATTTAGGAGTGAGTGAAGACGTCGCGTATCTCCGCTTTCCGCATCTGCACGACGACTTGCTGTGCTTCGCGGCCGAGGACGATCTCTGGATCGCCCCCCTCGTACCCGCGGGCCGGAGCCCCGGCCGGGCCTGGCGGCTCACCGTCGACCGGACCCGGATCGGACACCCCCGCTTCTCCCCGGACGGCAGCCTGATCGCCTACACGACCTGGCGCAGCCTGGACCCGGAGATCCATCTGGCGCCGGTCGACGGCGGCCCGGCACGCCGCCTCGGCTACTGGGGCTCGACCGACACCCGGGTCTGCGGCTGGGACCCGGACGGCAACATCCTCGCGGTCTCCTCGCACGGCCAGCCGTTCTCGTACTTCTCCTGGGCCTACAAGGTGCCCACGGACGGCGACCCCGGAAAGCGCCTCCCCTGGGGACCGGTCTCCGACATCGCCGTCGCAGGCGGCGAAGGACAGCACCGCACCCTGCTGCTCACGGGCAAGCCGCCGCACGAGCCGGCCGGGTGGAAGCGCTACCGCGGCGGCGCGATGGGGCGCCTCTACCTGCACGGCGAACGGCTGCTGGCCGACATCGGCGGCCATCTCGACTGCCCGATGTTCGTGAACGGCCGCATCGCGTTCCTCTCCGACCACGAGGGCGTCGGGAACCTCTACTCGTGCCTGCCCGACGGTACGGACCTGCGCCGCCACACCGACCATGACGCCTTCTACGCCCGGCACGCCTCCAGCGACGGCAGCCGGGTCGTGTACCAGTGCGCCGGCGACCTGTGGGTCGTCGAGGACCTGGCGCCGGAGTCCCGGCCGCGGAAGCTGGACGTCCGGCTCGGCGGCCCGCGCGCCGGACGGCGCCGCTACCAGGTCCCCGCCGCCAGCCACGTCGACGGGCTCTCCGTGGACACCACGGGCAGGGCGAGTGCCGTCGTCGTACGCGGCAGCCTCTACTGGCTGACCCACCGCGACGGTCCGGCGCGCACCATCGCCGACACCCCGGGCGTCCGGGTGCGGTTGCCGGTGATGCTCGGCAGCGGCGGCGGGCAGGTCGCGTACGTCACCGACGCGGACGGGGAGGACGCCGTCGAGATCGCGTATCTGCCCCGGGCCAGCGGCGACCGGCCGCCCCGGCGGCTGGCCACCGGCCGGCTGGGCCGGGTGCTGGAGATGGTCTCGGACCCGGCCGGGGAGCGGCTCGCGATCGCTTCGCACGACGGGCGGCTGCTGCTGCTCACGGTGGCGGAGGAGGAGACCGCGGCGGAGCGGGCGCAGAGCACGGGGGACGGAGGAGACGCCGGGGAAGCGTCCGCGACCGACGGGGCGGACGGTACCGGGGCGCCGGGACACGAGACCGACGGGGCCGAGGCGTACGGAGCCGGGACGAACGGCACGGGCACGAACGAGACCGGAACGGACGGGCCCCGCCCCGACGGAGCCGGAACGTCCGGGGCGTCCCGAGCCGAGGCGGCCGAGGCCGGGACCGGGGCTTCCGGCGGCTCGGAAGCCGGCTCCACGGGCCGGCCCGGCGGCACGGCCGGCCCCGGCGGCACGGACTCCGGCTCCGTCGGCGAACACGGCGGCACGGGCGAGGACCTCGTCACCGAACTGATCCGCTCCGGCAACGGGCCCGTCCGCGATCTCGCCTTCTCCCCCCTCGGCAACTGGCTCACCTGGTCGCACCCGTTCATCGGCCGCTCCCTGCGCCAGATCAAGATGGCCCGCATCGACGGCCCCGGCCCGCGCACCGTCGTCGACGTCACCAACGGCCGCTTCGAGGACGAGTCCCCCGTCTTCACCCGCGACGGCCGCTATCTGGCCTTCCTGTCCTGGCGCGGCTTCGACCCCGTGTACGACGTCCACACCGGCGACCTGTCCTTCCCGCTGGGCTGCCGCCCCTACCTCGTACCGCTGTCGTCCGCGACGCCGTCGCCGTTCGCGCTGCTGCCCGACGGGCGGCCGGCGGCCGGCGGGCTGGACCCCACCGAGGCCGACATGGGGGAGGGCGCAGCGATGGTGGAGGTGGAGGGGCTGGAGAGCCGGGTCACGCCGTTCCCCGTGGCCGCGTCCAAGTACTCGTCGCTGCACCCCGTCGCGGGCGGCGGTCTGGTATGGCTGCGGTGGCCGATCTCGGGCGCGCTCGGCGAGACGTTCGCCAACCCCGCCGACCCCTCGCACCGGCCGACCCTGGAGTACTTCGACATCCCCAAGGCCCGCAGGGCCGAACTCGTCGCGCACCTCGACTGGTTCGCGGTCAGCGGCGACGGCTCCCGGCTGGTGGTCTTCGACGACGGGGAGCTGCGCGCCGTGCCCGCGACCGAGTCCGGCGACAGCGACTCCACCGTGTACCTCGACATGCGCCGGATCCTGCACGAGGTGGACCCGCCCGCGGAGTGGCGGGGCGCGTACGAGGAGGCCGGCCGGCTCATCCGGGACTACTACTGGGACCCGGGCATGTGCGGGATCGACTGGAGCGGTGTGCTGGACCAGTACCGTCCGCTCCTCGAACGGGTCGCGTCGCCCGACGAGTTCGCCGATCTGCTCCGCGAGGTGCTCGGCGAACTGGGCACCTCGCACGCCTACGTCACCCCCGCGCGCCGCAACGAGGGGCCTCCCCACTACCAGCGGGCGATGGGACTGCTCGGCGCCAACCTGGCCCGCAGGGAGGAAGGCTGGGCCGTCGTGCGGATCCTGCCCGGCGACTCCTCGGACTCCAAGGCGCGCTCCCCGCTCGCCGGCACCGGCATCCGCGAGGGGGCCGTGCTGACCCATGTCGACGGACGTCCGGTGGACCGGGTGACCGGCCCGTACCCGCTGCTGTCCGCGGCGGGCGGGACGACCGTGGAGCTGACCTTCCGGCCGGCCGAGGGCGAGGGCCGACCGCGACGGGTGGCGGTCGTGCCGCTGGTCGACGAGCGCCCCCTGCGCTATCAGGACTGGGTCGCCAAACGGCGCGCGGTCGTACGGGAGATGAGCGGCGGCGAGTGCGGCTACCTCCACATCCCGGCCCTCGGCGGTTCCGGCTGGGCGCAGTTCAACCGCGATGTGCGGATGGAGGTTTCCCGGCCGTCGCTGATCGTGGACGTGCGCGGCAACGCGGGCGGCCACATCAGCGAGCTGGTCATCGAGCAGCTGAGCCGCACGATCCTGGGCTGGGACCTGACGCGGAACGCGCAGCCGGTCTCGTACACCTCGAACGCCCCGCGCGGACCGATCGTGGCACTCGCGGACGAGGCGACCTCCTCCGACGGGGACATGATCACGGCAGCGATCAAGCTGCTGGGCCTCGGTCCCGTGGTGGGCCAGCGCACCTGGGGCGGTGTGGTGGGGATGACCGGCCGGCACCGGCTCGCGGACGGGACGGTGATCACGGTGCCGATGAACGCCGCCTGGTTCGAGGCGTACGGCTGGGCCGTGGAGAACCACGGCGTGGAGCCGGACATCTTCGCCGAACGCCCGCCGCTCCACTGGGCCGAGGGCAAGCGCACCGACCTCGACACCGCGGTGCAGGTCGCGCTCGACCGGCTGGCGAAGGATCCGGCCAAGACCCCTCCGGGGTACGAGAACGTCCCCGACCGGCGCCGGCCTCCGCTGCCGCCACGCGGCTGACCGCCATTCCCTGGCGCCGGACGACGGTCGCGGGCCGGAAACCGGGCCCGTCGCCGGGCCGTGGAACCGGGCCCCTCGCCGGCCCACCGAACCGGGACACCCGGACGACGGGCAACGAGCCCGGACCTCGGAACCGGGCGACCGGCGGTGGCCGGCCGCGGGAGAGGGGCGCACCCCGTGCACTGGGTGCGCCCCTCCCGGGTGCCTCGGACGTCAGGCGTCGTGGCGACGGTGCGGCGGCTCGTCGCCCATCTCACGCTCCGGGCGGCGGCGCTCCTGCCCGCGCTCCTGGCCGCGCTCCTGGCCGCGCTCCTGCGGGGGGCGCTGCTGCGGCCGCTGCTGCGGCGAGCGCTGCGAAGCCTCCTGCTTCATGCCGGGCTTCTGCTTCGCCTGCTCCTTGAGCTGCTCCGCCTTGTCCTTGAACTGCTCCTGGATACCCATCTGGTTCACTCCTGGAAGGGTGTGAGGGACGGGGGCCGTTGGGCCGGCCCCCGGGGCCTCGACCAGACTGGCATGCAGGGACATTCCGCGCATTTCGATCAGTTACGCTCCGTACGTTCCCGCTCGTCAGCGGCACCGCCGGCGCCCACGAGCCCCGTTCGGATCCCGGTGAGCCGCGGCTCGAAGCGCCTCATCTCCCGCTGCCCGACGACCCCGACGAGGCCGGGCAGGTACCCGCGGACCGACTGCATCCCGCGCAGCCACCACTGCGCGTACACGTGGGCGGAGCGCCGTTCGATGCCGGCGACGATCCGGTCCACCGCGGGGCCGAGCGGGTACGTGCGGTTCGACGGCCACGGGAGCCGCTGCCGCAGCTCCCGCATCACGTCGTCCCGGTCGGCCCCGCGCACCATGTCCGTGTCGGTCCAGGACAGGTAACCGACGCCCACCTTCACCCCCTTGTGGCCCACTTCGGCCCGCAGGCTGTGCGCGAACGCCTCGACCCCCGACTTGGAGGCGCAGTACGCCGTCATCATCGGCGCCGGGGTGATCGCGGCGAGCGAGGCGATCTGGAGGAAGTAGCCGCGGGACTCGACCAGGACCGGCAGGAAGGCCCGGCAGGTGACCGCGCTCCCGATGAGGTTGACCTCGATGACCCGCCGCCACGCCGCCGGATCGGAGTCCGCGAACGGACCCCCCGACGCCACACCGGCGTTGGCGACGACGATGTCGACCTTGCCGAAACGCTCCTTGACCTCGCGGGCCACGCGGGTCATCGCCTGGTGGTCCGTGACGTCGGCGTGCCAGTGCTCGCACTCGGTGTGCAACCGCCCGGCGACCGCCTTCAGTTCGTCCGGCTCCAGGCCGACGAGCGCGATCCTCGCCCCGCGCGCGGAGAGTTTGCGGGCCAGCAGTTCGCCGACACCGCGGGCGGCCCCGGTGACGACGGCGACCTGCCCTTCGAGGCTGACCCTGGTCATGCGTTCTCCTCCTGCTTCGTACGGGCGCCGGGCCGCGCGGGGGTGTTCCGCTTCAGGTGGGCGTCCACGAGCTTCCTGATCTCCGCGGTGATCCTCTCCGGGGCCTCCACGGGGGTCATGTGCCCCATGCCGGCGAGTTCGACGAGTCCCACGCACTCGGGCAGCGACGCGACGAGCGCCCGGGCGTGCACGATCGGGGTGAGCCGGTCCGCGGTGCCCGCGACGACGACCGTGGGCAGCCTCATCTCCCGTACCCCGGCGTCGAGGTCGAGCCCGGCGAGGACACCCGCCCAGGCCACCCGGGTCGGGCGCGGACAGGCGTGCACGATACGGGCGCACTCGGTGACGCGCTCCGGCACCGTGCCCGGGCCCATCGTCGCGTAGCGCAGGATCCCCTTCGAGATCGGTGTGACCGGTCCGAGCGGGGCGCGCGAGCCGAGGATCGCCCCGGTGAGCCGGGTCCGGAGCCCGCCGGCCCGCATCGGCACCACCAGCGACTCGGCGACCAGCCGCGAACTGCCGGTGCTGCACAGCAGTGCGGCCGCGGCGTGCTCGGCGAACCTCGGCCGGGCGGCGGCCGCCATGAGCGTCATCCCGCCCATGGAGTGCCCGGCGAGCACGGCCCGCTCGCCCGGCTCCAGCGCGGTGGCGAGTACCGCCTCCAGATCGTCGGCGAGGGCCTCGGTGGTGTGCCCGGCCTTCGCGACGGCGGGTGTGCGGCCGTGCCCTCGCTGGTCGTAGGCGATGACCCGGTGGTCGGCGGCCAGCTCCCTGATCTGCGCCGCCCAGAAGTGGGTGGAGCAGGTCCAGCCGTGGGCGAGCACGACGGCGGGTGCTCCGTCCGGGCCGTGCACCTCCACGTGGAGGCGGGAGCCGTCGGCCGAGACGGCGGTGAGCTCGCGGGCGGCGACGGGCGGGGCCGGGGCCGTCGCGGACCGCTTGAGGAGCCGGCTCATGCGCTCTCCTCCCCCACGGCCGCCGCGACCGCTCCGGTGCCCGGGGCCGCCTGATCCGCGGCCGGGGTGCGGGGGGCTCGGAGCACCTCGTACTCGGCGAGGTCGACCGTGCGGGTCTGCCGCCGGAACTCCCCCGTCGTGCCGGGCCAGATGGTGGTGTTGCGGCCGCTTGCGTCGAGGTACCAGCTGGTGCATCCGCCGGTGTTCCAGACGGTCCGCTTCATCCGCTCCTGGACCAGCCGGTTCCAGGCGTGGACGGCGGACGGCCGCGCACCGAGCGCGACCCGGCCTCCGAGGACGTCCAGCTGACGGAGGTAGTCGGCCATGTAGTTGAGCTGGGACTCGATCATCAGGATCATCGAGCTGTTCCCGAGGCCGGTGTTCGGGCCGATGATCGTCATCCAGTTGGGGAAGCCGGCGGCGGTCGCGCCGCGCAGCGACTCCATGCCGTCCTTCCAGGCCTCGGCGAGGGTGACGCCCTCCGCGCCCACCACCCGGTCGGCGATCGGCATGTCGGTGACGCGGAAGCCGGTGCCGAGCACGATCGCGTCGACCTCGGCCTCCGTGCCGTCGGCGGACACGACGGTGGAGCCGCGCACCTCGGTCAGTCCGGAGGCGACGACGTCGACGTTGGGCCGCGCGAGCGCCGGATAATAGTCGCTGGACAGCAGGATCCGCTTGCAGCCGATGCGGTACGACGGAGTCAGCTTCGCCCGCAGCGCCGGGTCCTTGATGGACTTGGCCATGTTGGCCTTCGCCAACGACTCGATCAGACCGAGCTGGTTCGGCCGCTTGGTGAACGCGCTGACCTGCAACTCCCTGATGCCCCAGAGCATTCCGCGGCGCGCGGTCCCGGTGAGCGGCAGTCGCCGGTGCAGCCAGCGCTCGCCGGCGCCGATCGCCCGGTCCATCCGGGGCATGACCCAGGGTGCGGTGCGCTGGAACAGGGTCAGCTTCGCCACCAGGGGCTGGATCGACGGCACGATCTGGATCGCGGACGCCCCGGTCCCGATCATCGCGACCCGCTTGCCGCGCAGGTCGTAGTCGTGGTCCCAGCGCGCCGAGTGGAAGACCTTGCCCGGGAATCCGTCGAGTCCGGGGATCTCGGGCGTCTTGGGGTCGGACAGCGGGCCGGTCGCGGAGACCACGACGTCGGCGGTGAACGCGCCCCGCGAGGTCTCGATCTCCCAGTGCAGTTCGGCGGTGTTCCAGCGCATCGTCAGCACGTCGTGACCGAAGCGGATGTGCGGGCGGATCCCGAAGACGTCGGTGACGTGCTCCAGGTACGCCCGGATGTGCTCCTGCCCGGAGAAGGTCCGGGGCCAGTCGGGGTTGGGCGCGAACGAGAACGAGTAGAGATGGGACGGTACGTCGCAGGCGCAGCCGGGGTAGCTGTTGTCCCGCCAGGTCCCGCCGACCGAATCGGCCCGCTCCAGGACGACGAAGTCGGTGATCCCCTCGCGGCGCAGCCGGACGGCGGCGCCGAGGCCACCGAATCCGGATCCGATCACCGCCACTCGCACGTGCTCGTACTGCTGGCCCATGCCGCCGCCTCCCGCAGACAGACTCCCGCCGAACCGTGCCACCAATCACTGGCACGATGGGAGAGTAGAGCCTCCGCATACCGAGCGGTAGGGGTGGAACCGAACGAGTTACCGGCGGTACAACATAGGCTTGCGGACGTGACGGACGAGCAGCGCACGGATCGCGAAATCCGCGAGTACCGCATGGAGGAGCTGGCCCAGGAGGCCGGCATCACGGTGCGCACCCTGCGCTTCTACCGCGAGCGGGGACTCATACCCCCGCCCCGCAGGGAGGGCCGGATCGCCTGGTACGACGCCCACCACCTGGCCCGGTTGCGCACCATCGCGGCCCTGCTCGAACGCGGCCACACCCTCAGCGGAATCGCCGATCTGGCGTCGGCCTTCGACAGCGGCCGCGACGTCGGCGAGGTGCTCGGCCTCGGCGAGCCGACCGAGGAGACCCCGGTCCGGCTGACCCCGGAGGACCTGGCCGACTACTTCGAGGGCGAGGTCACCCCCGAGAACCTCGTGACGGCGCTCGACCTCGGCTATCTGGCCACCGACGGCGACGAGATCGTCCACATCAGCCGCCGGCTGCTCGACGTCTCCTCCGCACTGGTGAAGGAGGGGGTGCCACTCTCCGCGGTCCTCGCGGCGGGCCGCGAGGTGCGCAGCCACGCGGAGGCGCTGGCGTCCCTCTTCGTCGGACTGCTGCGCTCGCACGCGACGGAGGCGGACGCCGGGCGGCTGCGCCCCCTGGCGAAGAGCGTGGTGGAGGCGGAGCTCTCCATGGCGATGGACCGCCTGCTGCGCGACTCGTGACGGGCGTACCCGGCCCGTCCGTCGGGCACCGCAGGCCCGTCGGACCCTCCGCGGGCGTCCGCGAGCGCCACGGCCGCGCACGGGGGCACCGCCCGCGGGACCCCGGGGCCGGGCGGCCCGCCTCGACGGCCGCCGCCTGGGCGCCGGTCCGGCACTACAGCTCGAACACCGCCGTCACCGGCGCGTGGTCGCTCCACCGCTCGGCATGGCTCGCCGCGCGCTCCACGTACGCCTTCACGCACGCGCCCGCGAGACGCGGTGTCGCCACCAGTAGGTCGATGCGCCAGCCCGTGTCGTTGTCGAAGGCGCGCCCCCGGTAGGACCACCACGAGTACGGGCCCTCCTGCTCGGGGTGCATGGCACGGACGACGTCCACATAGCCGGCACCGGTCCCGCCCTCGCCGTACACACGGCCGAGCCACTCGCGCTCCTCCGGCAGGAATCCGGAGTTCTTCCTGTTGCCCCGCCAGTTCCTGAGGTCGGCCTCCCGGTGGGCGATGTTCCAGTCGCCGCAGACCAGCACGTCCCGGCCGTCGGCGGCCGCCCGCTGCGCGAGGCCCTTCAGATACGGCAGGAACGCGTCCATGAAACGGTACTTCTCGTCCTGGCGCTCGGTCCCGACCTCGCCCGACGGGAGATAGAGGCTGGCGACCGTGACGCCGGGCAGGTCGACCTCCACATAGCGTCCGCTGCCGTCGAACTCCTCGCTGCCGAAACCGGTCCGGACCGCGTCCGGCTCGCGCCGGGTCAGGACGGACACACCGGCGCGGCCCTTGGCGGCGGCCGGGACGTGGACCGCGTGCCAGCCGTCGGGGCTGCGCACCTCGTCGGGGAGCTGATGGGCCTCGGCCCGTACCTCCTGGAGACACACCACATCGGCGGGCGTCCCGGCCAACCACTCGACGAAGCCCTTCTTCGCGGCGGCGCGCAGCCCGTTCACATTCACGCTGGTCACAGTGAGCACCCCGGCACGATATCCGAGGGAGAACCCATCGCATACATGTACGATTACCGGTATGGATATCCAGCCGAGGTCCTTCGACCACCCTGACGCGGTCAAACTCAACGACCAGGTACAGCTGGAGTACGCCGCGCGCTACGGCGACGAGGGCGATGTCACACCGCTCGACCCCTCGATGTTCGTCCCGCCGCGCGGACTCTACCTGCTCGCGTACGACGGGCTGGGCCGCCCGGTGGCCACCGGCGGCTGGCGCACCCAGGACGAGAACGCCGAGGGGTACGCGGACGGCGACGCCGAGCTCAAGCGCATGTACGTCGCCCCCGAGGCGCGCGGCCTCGGTCTTGCGCGGCGCGTCCTGGCGGCGCTGGAGGAGGACGCGCGCGCGGCCGGCCGGATCCGCATGGTCCTGGAGACCGGCACGGCCCAGCCGGAGGCCATCGCGCTGTACACCTCCAGCGGTTACGAGCCGTGCGCCAAGTTCGGCCACTACCGCGAGTACGAGAACAGCCGCTGCTTCGCCAAGCTGCTCGCCGCGCGATGACCCGCCGGCCCGGTAGTCCGCCGGCCCCGGCACTTCCATGCCGGCGCGAACAACAGCCATGACGCGCTCCTGACAAAGTGGGCGCAGTCATGACACCCTTCCTCACGCACGTCTGTCCGCACCGTTCTCATCCCCCACCTGCCCCGGCAGAAGGAGACATGCGTGAGACGCCATCGCACAGCCGCAGCGACCCTGTTAGCAGTCGGCGCTCTGCTCACCGGCGGTCTGACGGCCGCAACCACGGCCCACGCCGCCGCCCCGGCCCCCTCGCCCGCTCCCACCGCCGTGGCCCACCACGCCACGGCCGCCGAGCAGCACCAGGCCCGCACGTTCTGGACCGCGGAGCGAATGCGCGCCGCCGTCCCGCTCGACCTGCGCCTCGGCGCGGACGCGCTCAAGACCCTCAAGACCCCGAAGCGCGGGGCCGTGACGACGACCGTCGGACCCACGGCCTTCCCCCAGGCGGGCGGCGCCTGGACCGGCGGCGGCGCGGTCGTGAAGACCTCCGGCCGGGTCTTCTTCACCTTCCAGGGTCGTACGGCGTCCTGCTCGGCGAACGCCGTGACCAGCCAGAACGCCAGCACCGTCATGACCGCCGGACACTGCGTCAAGTACCAGGGCAGCTGGCACACCAACTTCGTCTTCGTTCCCGCCTACGCCAACGGCCAGGCACCGTACGGCCAGTGGACCGCCACCAAGACGCTGACCACCCCCCAGTGGGAGGCGAGCGAGGACATCAACTACGACATCGGCGCGGCCGTGCTCGCCCCGCTGAACGGCCAGAAGCTGACCGCGGTCACCGGCGCCCAGGGCATCCAGTTCAACGGCGGCTACAACAAGCAGATGTACGCCTTCGGCTTCCCGGCCGCGTCCCCGTACGACGGCACGAAGCTGATCTACTGCAGCGGAAACAGCTCCAAGGACTGGCTGTTCACCCAGGACCACAGCCTCGGCTGCAACATGACCGGCGGCTCCAGCGGCGGCCCCTGGTTCACCGGGTTCAGCGAGACGGCCGGCACGGGCCTGCAGGTCTCGGTGAACAGCTTCGGCTACATCTTCCTGCCGAACCGGATGTTCGGCCCGTACTTCGGCAATGAGGCGAAGGCCCTGTACGACAAGGCCCAGACCGCCTGACGACCGCAGCGGCCGGCGGGACCCCGGGCCCCGCCGGCCGCTGCACACCCATGGACGAGGCCCGCCCAGCCCCGCAAGGATGATCGGATGGCGACCACGCGGCACTGGGCGGACTTCCAGTACGAGATCTATCTGAACGGCATGACGGGCGCCGTGCCCCGGCTGCCCACCGATCTGACACGGCTCGAGGAGCTGGCGGGCCACCGGCTGGGCCCGGGGCCCGTCGGCTACGTGGCCGGCAGCGCGGGCAACGGAAGCACCGCCCGCGCCAACCGCGCCGCGCTCGACCGCCGGCGGATCGTGCCGCGCATGCTGCGTGACGTCCACGAACGCGACCTGTCCGTGGAGGTCCTGGGCCGGCCACTGCCGGCGCCGCTCGCACTCGCGCCCATCGGCGTGCTGTCGATCATGCACCCCGACGCGGAGTGCGCCGCGGCGCGGGCGGCCGCCGCGCGAGGAGTCCCGTACATACTGTCGTCCGCCTCCAGCACTCCGATGGAACAGGTCGCCGAGGCGATGGGCGACGGCGAGCGGTGGTTCCAGCTGTACTGGGCCAAGGACCGCGACGTCACCGCGAGCTTCCTGGACCGGGCCAGGGCCGCCGGCTACACGGCGCTGGTCGTCACCCTGGACACCCCGCTGCTGGCCTGGCGCCCCCGCGACCTCGACCAGGCGTACCTGCCGTTCCTGCGCGGCGTGGGCACCGCCAACTACTTCTCCGACCCGGCCTTCCGGGCCGGGCTCGCCAAACCCGTGCACGAGGACCCGAACGCGGCCGTGACGCACTTCGTCGGCATGTTCGCCGACCCCGCCAAGACCTGGCCCGACCTGGCCTTCCTGCGCGAACACTGGGACGGGCCGATCGTCCTCAAGGGCATCCTCCACCCCGACGACGCCCGCAGCGCCGCCGACGCCGGCATGGACGGCGTGGTCGTCTCCAACCACGGCGGCCGGCAGGTCGCCGGGTCCGTGGCCGCGGCGGACGCCCTGCCCCGCGTCGTCGAGGCCGTGGGCGACCGGCTCACGGTCCTCTTCGACAGCGGCATCCGCACCGGCGACGACGTGTTCAAGGCCCTCGCCCTCGGCGCCCGGGCGGTGCTCCTGGGCCGCCCGTACGCCTACGGCCTCGGCCTCGACGGGCAGGCGGGCGTCGACCACGTCATCCGCTGTCTCCTGGCCGAACTCGACCTCACACTGGCGCTGTCGGGGCACGCGGGCCCCGGCTCGCTCACGCCCGACGATCTGACGGGGGAGTCCGCATGAGCGAGGACCGGCCGGCCGCCAGGCACGTCCTGGCGGTCATCCCGCCCCACATGGGAGGCCGTTCGACCGGTACGGGGCTCGCCGGCCTCGTTCCCGGCGCCCGCGTCACCGTCGTGGAGTCGGCGGACGAGGACCCGGCCGCGCTGCGCGAGGCCCATGCGATCATCACCGCCCTCGCCCCGGTGACCGCCGGGCACATCGCCGCCGCACCCGCCCTGGAACTCGTCCAGTGCGCGAGCCACGGATACGACTACGTCGACCTGGACGCCGCCCGCGCCCGGTCCGTGACGGTCTGCAACATCGGCTCCAGCGGCGCGGAGGCGCAGAACGTGGCCGAGCAGACCTTCGCGCTCATGCTGGCGCTCGCCAAGCAGGTGGTACCCGCCCACACCGCGCTCACCAAGGCCGACTGGGCCCTGCCCCGCCTCCAGCAGTCCCTCACCGAGCTGTCGGGCAAGACCCTCGGCATCGTCGGCCTCGGCGGTGTCGGGCGGGAAGTCGCCCGCCGCGCAGTGGCGTTCGACATGCGCGTCGCCTACACCGGCCGGCGCAGGGCCCCCGCCGACACCGAGTCCCGGCTGGGCGACGCCCGCTTCCTCCCTCTCGACGAACTCCTCCGCGTCTCCGACTACGTCAGTCTCCACGCGCCGCTCACCCCGGACACCCGCCATCTCCTCGACGCCGGACGGCTGGCGCTCCTCAGGCCGACCGCCTTCCTCGTCAACACCGCCCGGGGAGCGCTCGTCGACCAGGACGCCCTCGCAGACGCGCTGGCCGCGGGCACCCTGGCGGGCGCGGGCATCGACGTCTTCGACCCCGAACCGCCGACGGCCGCCCTGCGCCTGCTCAAGGCGCCGAACGTCGTCCTGTCGCCGCACGTCGGGGGCGTGACCCGGGAGACCCTGGTCCGGATCGCCCTGACCGCGGTCCAGAACGTCGTCGACCACCTGGCCGGAGAACCGCTGCGGGACGTCGTGTCGTAGCCGGGCCCCGGGAGTGCTCGCCCGGCCCGAACGGCCGTCGCCGCACCCGGTTCAGGGCAGCGGCAGACCGCGTGCCGCCAGCCAGAGCGCGTACCACTCCTCGTGGTCGAGGTCCGGCTCCTGCCGCGCTGCCTGCCGGCAGGCGCGTATGCGCTCGGGGTTGGCGGTGCCGATCACCGGCGAGACCCGGGCGGGGTGGCGCCGCAGCCACCACAGCAGCACCGTCTCCGGCGTCACGCCCTTCCGCTCGGCGAGGGAGGCGACGAGCCGCGCGGTGGCCTGCTCCTCGCGGGTCTCCTGACGCCCGGTGAACCGGCCCTGCGCCAACGCGCCCCAGGCCTGCAGTTCGATGCCGTTGTCCCGACAGTGCTCGAGGGTGCCGAAGGGGAAGCCGTTCAATGCCGCCTCGGGGGTGTTCACGACCACACCGGCCTCGAGCCAGTCGCGCTTCTGGAGGCTCATCTCCAGCTGGTTCGCGACGATCGGCACGTCCAGCCGGGCCTGGAGCGGGGCGATCTGCGCCGCTCCCATGTTGGACACCCCGAACCGCCGCACCAGGCCCTGCCGGTGCAGCGACGTCAGCGCCTCGGCGATGTCGTCGGGGTCGGCCAGCGGATCGGGCCGGTGCAGCAGCAGTACGTCGATCACGTCGGTGCGCAGCCGCGCCAGGCTCTCCTCGACCCGCCGCACGATGGTCCGCCCGCGCAGGTCGTAGATCCCCGGGCGCTCCCCGTCCGCGAGACGTATGCCGCACTTGGTCTGCACGACGATCCGCTCCCGCAGCCCCGGAGCACGGGCCAGGACCTCGCCGAAGACGGCCTCCGCCTTGCCGTGCCGGTAGATGTCGGCGTGGTCGAACCTGGTGATCCCGCTGTCCAGCGCGGCCTCGACCGCCGCCTCCGCGGCGGCTATGTCCCCGGGGCCGTACGGCGCGGTGTCCCACGTTCCTCCGAGCCCCATGCACCCGTACAGCAGCCGACCGTCCGTCGCGTCCGTCTTCGTCGTCACCCCGTGACCCTACTGACCACGATTCCGCGGGGTCGCCGGGGCTCCGCGCGTACCCAGGACCCGTCACCGAGACACCCCGGCGCCACCTCCTCAAAGGCGGTCTGGCACATGGCACACACCGCGCAGACCCCCGAGCAGTGGCAGATCGAGGCGACCGGCGACGGCCGCGTCTGGTCCCTCCTCGACACCGCCCGGGAGAGCTGCTGGATCACCTTCGCAGATACGGGGCACCCGCGAGCGACAGACCGGCACCGACAGCCGGGTGGGCGGCGGACCTGGGCGGCGAGAATCGATCGCCCCGTTCGCCCTCCACACGGCCGCCTGATGCCCCGGAACCCAAGGACCCGCCCGCATTCGGACACGGCTGGCCCCTGCCGCCGTAAGGCGGGTGAGGGGGTGGCGGCCATCGGCCGCCACCCCCTCACCCGCCAGTCCGAAGCCGTCCCTTCATTACCCGGTCGCGGTCGAGCGCGCGTAGATCTCGTCGGGCTTCGGGAGCTCCACAGCCGGCGAAAGACGCAGTTCGCCAGATTCCTCGTAGTAGCAATAGAGACCGAATTCGGCCGGTCCGGAGAATCCGCACTGACCGCTATTGAAGGTGACGGATACCCACGTGTCGCCCCCGGCAGGGATCGTGTCGACGCCCCAGGAGAACGAGCATTCCGGCTTGGTGTCGGACTCGTCCACCAGTTCGCTCAGCTGGAGCTGCGCGCCTGCGGAGATGGTGCCTGCTCCGCCTCTCTGGAAGTTGATCCAGTCGCCCTCCGGGTTACTCCAGGAGCCGACGATCTGGCCCTCGGTCGGGACGGGGAGAGCTTCCTCCCCTGCGCACCCCGACACACCGACGGCAAGGACGGTGGAGACAGCGGCGGCAAAGAGGAACGGTCGGCTGCTCCTAGTACGGCACATAGATTTCCTCGATCCAGTGGATCTTCACGGTGATGTCCTTCTGGCCGTCGGGCCAGATCTGCTTGGCGACGTTCGAGCCCGCCTTCATGACCGGGTTGGAGCTTCCGTTCTTGTACCCGTCATTCGAGAGGCTGCGCGTGGCCGAGGCTACCGACATGGTGTTGGAGATCGTCACGTCCACCTGTCCGACCAGGGCTCCGTTGTCCCACTCCGAGTCGGTCCTGGGCGGTTCGCACGCGACGCCGAGCAGTTGGTAGTCGAGGTTGTAGGAGCCGAGCGCCATGCTCGCGGGGCTGGCGCCGTAGATTCCCTCGGTGAGGAACCCGGTGAGGTCGGTGAGGCCCTCCCAGATCTTCTCACCGTCGCTCCGCTTACCGTGGGACTTGTCGAATCGCCCCTCCGCCGTGTAGACGCCGTCCTTGATCAGACCCTGCATCTTGCGGATGAAGGACCGGAAGTGGTCCTCCGTTCGCAGTTGGCGGACGAACTCGCCGTCCGGGGGAAGCGTGACCTCGGACGGCCCTCCCTTCGCCCAGAGCATGACCAGCTCCTGGGCGGAGAGGTCCATGGCCTCGCCTTTCTTGCCCCCCTTTCGCTCAGGCTCGGGGTTCGGCCCCTTCTTGAAGCTCGGCTTCTTGAAGACAGCGACGTCGACCGAGGTCGTCCGGCCGGCGCGGGTGGTCACCGTCGCGCTGATGTACGTGCTGGACGTGCCAGGGACCTTGGTCGTGTAGGTCTTCGTGGAGTGATAGACCCACGTGCCGTTCGGGCCCATGGTCATGTAGTCGCGGTACGTGCCGCCCTTGCCGTCGCTGCACCCGCGCTCGCAGTCCGTAATGGGCCGCAGGCCGGTGGGGTCGGCCTTGGTGACGGGGGTGTTGTTGGCGTAGGCGTAGCCGTTCATGGACTCGTGGTCCTCGGGCACCAGGACCGGGTCAACCGAGAGGAACCGCCCTGTGGCCGGGTCGTACTCACGGGCGCCCACGTGGATCAGACCGGTTGCGGAGTCGACGGGCTTGCCGAGGAACCCCTTGTCGTCGGGCCACACCGAGGGTGTCGCGCCGCGGGTCTCGCCGAACGGCTTGGTGTAGCGGCGGGTGATGGCCTGAGTGGTGGCGTCCACCGACATCGAGGCGGTGCCGTGGTGGTCGTCGACCATCCAGGACAGGCTGGTCTCCGTGCGCACGGCCGTGACGTCACCGGCCGCGTAGTAACGCTGGGCGGTGAACTTGTTGGTAGCCGTGTCGTAGTGGAGTTCCTGACCGGCCAGGTAGAGAACGGTCTTGCCGGGGCCGCGGCGGATCAGGAGATCGCCGTTTGCGTCGTAGAGGTAGTCGGTGGTCTTCGTGCCCTCCGTGAGGCGGACCAGCTCTCCCTCGATGTCCCAGGTGAGGCTCTGTGCGACACCAGTGGTGCCGTACCGCTTGGTGGTGTTGCCCTGCTCGTCGTACGTCAACGACTTGGCGGCGCCGCCATTCACGGCGAGCGAGGTCAGGGTGTGCGGCTGGCCGCCGCCGCTGGCGTTGACGGCCGGGTAGCCGTACGCCGTCGTGGTGCTACCGGTGGCCTTGTGCTCGACCTGGGTGTCGCGCAGGCCGCCGGGCTTATAGGTCCAGCTCGTCCAGTACGGGGCCGGCCCGCCGAGTGCGGTCGCCGAGCGGGCGGTGGCGCAGTCGTTGGACGACGGGGTCCAGGCCTCGGTCAGACGGCGGTAGCCGTCGTAGGCGAAGCACTGGGTGTCCTTGCCGTTCGCCTTGTCGGTGATCGACGTGACATTGCCGGTGGCGTCGTAGACGTAGTCGACGTCGCTGGTGTAGCCGGTGTTGGTCTGGTCGACCGTGTGTGTGTTGGACAGGCGGCGGGTGCCGTCCTGATATCGGTTGAGGATCTGGAGCTGCTTGGCACCGGTGGAGGTGCCGACGCGGGTCTCCTCGATTTCGCCGTACGGGGAGTAGCCGATGTTCTGGACGTAGTCGGTCATGCCGTCGGTGCCGGTGAGCATGCCGAGGCTGTTGTAGCTGTTGGTCACGGTCTCGGCTGGCAGACCGGCCACCGCGGGCATCGAGGTGGACTGGACGGTGCCGTCGATGTTGTAGGTGGTGGAGGTGGTGAAGGTCTGCGGCGCACCGGCGGCTACCAGGGGGTCGCCGGAGGCGATGACGGTCTTGGCGCCCTTGGGGCGGCCGAGCGCGTCGTAGCCGGTGACGACCTGGGAGTAGATCTTGCCGGTGGTGCCGCCGACGTACCGGATCGCCGCGGTCACCTGCCCCTTGGCGAGGGAGTCGTAGGTGAATTTGGTCAGCTGGTGGGCGTTGTCCTTCGCCCCGTCCCAGGTGCCGATCTTGCGGCCCAGCTCGTCGTAGTCGGTGATCAGTGTGCGGGTGACCTGCTCCAGCGTCGTTGTGGTGGTCACCGGCTGGTCGGCGTCGTTGTAGGCGGTGGTGACGGTGCCCTTGTCCGGGTCGGTGGACGTGGTCTTGCGGCCGCGCAGGTCGTAGCCGTACGACCACACGGCGTTGTCCGGGCCCGTCATCTTCGTCAGCCGGCCGGAAGGGTCGTGCTCAAAGAGCGTACGGGTGTAGTCCGTGCCGGTCGGGAGCGGGCCGGCGTACTCCCGCCGCTCGATGATTCTGCCGCGGGCGTCGGTGATGCTCAGGGTGCCGGTGCCGCCGGCGGCGGCGGTGACGGCGGTGCGGTCGCCCTGGTACTGGGTCTTGGTACGCCACTTCTCCTGGTCGTAGACGCGGAAGATCGACTCGGTGGCGCGGCCTGCGGCGTCGAAGACCGTCTCGGTGGAGGCGGGGACGGAACCGGGGAACGTGTTGGCCAGCGTGCCCGAGGGCGCCACGTTGTCGTGGACCTGCTCGTTGCTGACGTACGCCAGGCCGCGGTCGTCGTACAGCGTCTCGGAGATCACCCGGCCGCCGTTGGGCGCGGGGACCTGCTTCTGACGGAACCTCAGGAGGCTGTCGAAGATCTCGTACGAGCTGTTGTACGTCTGTCCGTCGGCCTTGAGGGCGTCGGTGCGGACCCAGGTCTCCTTGTCATTGTTGATGCTGTACGCATAGACGATCGTCGCGGCGTCGCCCAGCGCGCGGGAACGATCCGGCTTCCAGACCGAGCGAAGCCGGCCAAGCGCGTCCAGCGACCACTCGGTGACGTTGCCGTTGGCGTCGGTGGTCTTGGTGGCCGTACCCCAGGCCGGGTCCACCTGGGTGGTGGAGCTGTAGGTCTTCGGGTCGATGCTGGTCTTGGACGTCAGCGGGCCGTAGCCGGTGTCGTCGGGTACGTAGGTGGTCTTGACCGTGCGGTTCAGGGCGTTGGTCTCAGTGAGCGGGCGGCCCAGCTTGTCGTACGTGGACCCGGAGACCTTCTGGAAGACGGGGGTCTTGTCCACAGCGCTGTGGCTCGCGACCCGGTACGTGGCGGTGATGTCGCCCTTGGTGGGCGCCACCCCGGTCGCCTGGTTGTCGTAAGCCGTGGTGGCGTCGGAGACCACGTCGTCAGGCACCACCGGCGTCGCGGAACAGGAGGCGGAGTACACCTGGACGCGGCTGACCTTGTTCACCAGCCAGTCCGTCGTGTTGCGGGCGTAGCTCGTCCGTGTGCAGATCTCGTCGCCGGTCTTGGCGGCGTCTCCGCTGTCCTCGACGGTCACCGGCATGCCGTATGCGGTGTCGTACGTGGTCTTCTGCTTGACCGCGCGGGTGCCGGTGGAGGTCTTGGTGCGGGTGGTGGTCTCACCGGCCTGGACAATCCAGGCGTCGGTGCTGCCCCAGTTGTAGGTGTGGCTGCCGGTCTTGTGGGACCAGGGGGTGTTGACGGTGCCGCTGACTTCTTCGGTGCCGTTGTAGACGATGGTTTCGCGGACGAAGCCGGCGTACTGGCGGGCGTCAGTGATTTCGGTGCCGGTGGAGTCGGTGACCTTCTCCACCCGGGGGGTGCCGTCGAGTTCCTTCTCGCCGTTGAGGCCGCGCATGTAGAGGGTGGACTTCTTGGAGCGCGGGCCTTCGGAGTCGCCGGAGGTCTCCATGACCTTGCCGTAGCCGCGCCACTGTGACCAGGTGCGGTTGGACGGCTTGGTCAGGCCTTCGTCGTCGGCGTAGGCCCAGCCGGCGCCGCCCTGGTAGTCGTAGTATGTCTCGCCGGTGTCGCCGTGGCCGTAGGGGTCGTCCTGGAAGACGGAGGTGACCACGTACTTGTGGAACCAGTCGGTGACCGGACTCGCTCCGGACTGGGACCATTTGACCGGGAAGCAGCGGCGGGTGTTCTTGTCGATGTCCGCCGGCATGCTGGTGCCCCAGATGCAGTCGGGGTCGGAGTAGTTGGCCGTGAGGGTCGAGCCGGTCTCGGACTTGATGGTGCGCACACGCCACTTGATGTAGCGCAGGGTGTCCGGGCCACTGCCTTCGACGTGGTTGGGCAGCTGGACACCGCCAAAGACGACCGGCGGCAGGGCGGCCGCGGTGGTGTTGGCCTTGCCGGTGTTCTGGATGGACTTCAGCCACAGGCTCGGCGAGGAGGCGTCACCGGTGTCGGGGAAGTTCTGCTCCAGGTGCCAGGTGTCCACGTCTCGGTGGGTGGTGCCGGTACCGGTCCACACCGAGGTGGTGACGTCGGTGAGACGCTTGCGGGTGAAGAAGGCTGGGCCGATCTGGGTGGTGCACTTGGTGCCGGACGCGCAGATCATGTCGAAAGGCACGTCGGGCCAGTTGGCCTTGGTGTCCTTGGTCAGGCTGGAGCAGCCTCCCGAGGTGACACAGCGCTCGGCGTAGGTGAAGCGGACCTGCTGGGCGGCGGGCTTGGCATAGATCAGGTCGCTGCGCAGGCCGTAGTCGATGCGGGTGAGGTAGCCGCCGCGGGTGTAGCCGGTGCCGTTGACCGTGGTGTCGGCGTTCCTGGAGTAGTAGTTCGTCTCCCGGCTGTACCAGTAGGTGGAGGCGTTGCCGTGGGTGTCCACGACGTAGTCCAGGTTCCAGCGCCAGCCTTGGGTACAGAAGGAGTCGGCGAAGCCGGTGGACTTGTAGCAGGGCTCGCCGGAGTCGTCGCCGAAGACCGGGACGCTCCACACGGAGTTGGTGACCGGGTCGTCGGCGGCGGTGCCGTTGTCGCTCCAGCCGGGCATCCGGTGCTTGCCGAAGAAGTACTGGGTGCCGGAGGAGTCGGTGACCTTCCAGTACTCGGTGTTGTTGTCGCCGTTGCCGGTGGCTCCGGTCAGGTGCTCGACGCGGCTGCCGTCCTCGTTCTTCACCTTCCACGAGCCGCCCGACACCTCGGACAGGGCTGCGGTGTCGCAGGCCGCTGTGTCAGCACAGGTGTTGACCAGCTCAACGGCCTTTCCGTTGAGGACCAGGGTGGCGTTGGCGTACTTCCAGCACAGGTCGCTCTTGCCGGACTGGCCGTCTTCCTTGCAGGAGCCGTACTTGCGCTCGATGTAGGACTCAGTGATCGAGAAGCCCTCGCCGACCACCGAGGTCTGGTTGTTCTCCCCGGCCGTGCGTCCGTCCACCGAGGCGGAGTTGTAGGAGATGGACAGGTTCGGGTTTGGTCCGGCCGTCGCCGGGGGAACCCGTAGCGGGTAGTTCCAGGTGAAGTCACCCGTGCTGCCGCCGGCCTCCCAGGTGGCGGTCGGGGACAGCGGGGTGGCGCTGTAGTCGCCTCCGCCGCCCGAACTGTCAGCCGCCGCCGCCAACAGCATCGGGGCGCCGGCCGCGCGGGTGCGGGCGGAGAAAGTGCCCGTCAGGGTCTGGGACTTTGCATCGTTGTCCGCGCCCGCCACTGGGCTCTGGGTGCGGCAGGACTCCTTCTTCGGGGTGGTCAGCGCACACGCCGGGAGCGTCACCAGGCTCAGACGGGGGCCGAAGTTGCCGCCGTACACGTCGTTGAAGGAAGAGTAGTCCAGGGAGACCCGGAGCTTGTCGGTGTCACCGGCCGAGTCCTTTGACGTGACTCCCGCCGGGTCGACAGTGAGCAGGACGCCGTTGACACCTGCCTTCTTCGCGGCCGACTGGGAGTGGACACGAAGCGCCACTTCCTCGACCGGACCGGTGGCCTTCGCCGACGCCTTGCTCTTCGCCCGCTTGGGTGCCGGGGCGGCCGGCTCCTGGGCCAGCTCTACGCCGAGCCCTCCGACGGTGAGAGTTGTCTCACCGGTCGCCGCGACCTCGGCGGTGGCCTTCCCAGCCTTTGGCCACGCGGCCTTCTTGAGCCGCTCACGGGTCTCGTGGGAGGCGGGGGCAGCCCTGTCCTTCGGGGCCTTGGACGTGCGGGGCTTGAGCACACCGACCTTGTCGATCTTCGCGTCGGGCCGGTCCTCCAGCGACTTGCGGGCTGCCGGGGACTGGGCCTGGGCGGCGAAGTCGTAGCCCGAGGGAATCACGACTTGCGGAAGGACGGAGAGGGAGAGGACGAGCGCGCCACGGCCGAGCCAGCGGCGTATGACCGCCTCTGGCAAGCGTGTGCGGAAGGGTGATGAAGACACGGTGACTTCCCGGTTCTCGGATAGGGGCAGGAGGCTTTCGGGCAGCATCAAAGCCCGAGAACGCCAGATCTCGACGGCGCGTCCGCGAAGACGCTCAGAGTGTTTCGAGCAGAACGGGGCAGGCGGGACAGGGCGGGCCGTGAGGCCCGCCCTGTCCCGCCCCGCTCCTAATTACTGCTCGGTGTTACGCCGGTTGGCGATCGTGTCGGTGGAGGTGGCTCCGGCCCAAACGCGGACGCTGTCGATCGTCCCGGGGAAGTAGCGCGAGGCAGCGCCGTTGATCTTCGCCCGGCCGATCTCGAACGCTCCGCTGCCCTGCCACGGTGCCGAGTACGGCACCCCGTCCTCGTCGCCCATCAGGGCGCTGTCGACGTAGAGCTTGAGCGCGCCGAGCTTGGAGGTGTCGTCGGGGTCAGCTGCCGCCTGGGCGTCGTAAACGACCGTCAGCATGACCGGGACACCCAACTGGCCCGTGGTGAACGCGGTGGATTCGCTCTCGGTCCAGACCGCTCCGGTACCGTCCTTGTCAGGACGGCCGAACGTCCACCGTCCCTGGGTGCTGCCGGTCGGCTGCTCGTACCAGACACCCCAAGAGGACTGGCTCGTCCCCGACTGGCCGAACACCTGCACCGCGTACGACTTGCTGGTGTCGGCCAGCTCGGCAGGGTCCAGCGTCACCCAGGCGGTCGCGGTGAACGAACCGGAGTCGTCGACGACCGGACCGGCGGCGGTGGCATACGCACTGGTGCCGTTCAGGGTCATCGACTGCGTGGTCGTGACCTCTTCGCCGATCTCCGGATCCCCAGTGGTGGCCTGGGTGAGTGCGGCCCCGTTAAGGGTGAGGTTCCGGGCGAAGCCGCTGGTGTCCTTCACCGTGGTGCCGGTCGCGTTGGCCATGTCCGTGGCGTCCCACTTGGCGACGAGCGCCGGGACGGGGTCGCCGGCGGTGCCATCGCTGATGTCCTCGTCCTCCAGCCAGGCGTCGTGGGCGACTTCGGTGTCCGCGAGCGCGCGGGACCAGACCTTCACCTCGTCGATGGTTCCGGCGAAGTTCTCCTTGCCGGTCGCCGACGCCCACAGTCGCCCGACCTGCACGCCTCCGGACGCCTTCCACGGGGTGGCCGTGAAGGGAACCGGGTCGCCCTGGGGGACGCCGTTGACGTAGAGCTGGAGGGTCTGCGCTGCCGCGTCGTAGACGCCCGCCAGGTGGGTCCAAACGTTCAGGACCGGCGGCTTGGTGCCGATCGAGCGGGTGATCGCGGGGCCTGAGACATCCGTTTGGTGGCGGTTGAAGACCCAGGCGTTGTAGGCGGTTGAGTAGTACAGCTGAAAACCGGAGGCGTTGGTCCCCGCCTGCGACAGGACGGTGTAGTTGACGTCCTTCTTCACCAGACGTGCCCAGGACGAGACGGTGAAGGACCTGGTGGTGTCCAGGACCGCGCCGGAGGTGGACAGGTAGGCGGTCGTACCGTTGAACTTCGCTGCGCCGGAGCCGCTGCGGGCCAGGGTGTCCCAGGTCGCCCCGGAGGAGGTCAGCGGGTGCTGGGTGGCGGTGGTGGCGTCCGTGAGGTTGTTGTCCAGGTGCCAGATCCCCGAGGGATGCTCGGCGCCCTTCACCAGGAAGCTGTAATAGCCGGTGAGCGAGCTGTGTCCGGCCGCGTCGTAGCCCCAAACCTGGATCGTGTTCTCACCCGCCTGGTCCGGGGTGATCGTCCGGGTCGTGGCCGCGCCCTGGGCGACGGGGATCGGAGGGGAGACCGCGCCGCTGTTCAGCCTCCACTTGTAGCTGACGACGTCCGACTGGATGCCGGCCGTGGTGGGGTTGGTGTCCGCAGGGGTGAAGGTGAACTGGCCCGGCGTGCCCACCCCGCCCGCGGCCGGATCGGTCTCAGCCGGCTGGTAGACGCCGTCCGCGCTGGTCACCAACGGTGGCGGCGGCGAATCGGTGTCGACCCGGAAGTAGCACCAGGACGACCAGGCCGAGTCCAGGACACCGGTGGCACCCCGGTCCGTCTTGTAGTACGCCTGCGTCTTGACCCGCATCCGGTAGTCCGTCTGTGCCGCCAGCGTGCTGGCGGACGCGTCGCGGACGGCGTTGTCGGCGACCCACGCGCTGCCTGGCGAAGCCGCGTACCAGACACGGCTGGAGCCGTCGGCCTTCCACACCTCGAACATGGCGCGCAGCTGGGCCTGGCTGCCGTCGACCGACTGAACCGTACCCAGCATCTTCGGCGTGGTGTCGCTGGTGGCGAAGGGCAGGGTGGAGGCGTTGCAGGCCCGGCCGGTGGTGCCCTGCTGGACGCCGTACGAAGTCGGCTTGTCCGGGTAGGAGACGTACGTCACCGACAGCTTCGCGTCATTGCGGAACCGCGCCCAGGAGGCAGCGTTGGACTCGTCGTGCGCGGTCAGGGAGAAGGTGATCTGCGCGGCCTTGTTCGCGGCGTGGGAAGCGAGGGTCGGCGTGAGGTTCTCGTTGGTCTCCTCACCGACGTTGTCGCTGAAGCGCACCCAGTTGGCCGGCTGCGACGGGCTGCACAGACCGCCGCGGCCGTAGGACACATGCCGGTCTCCCATCAGGTCGTCCGCGGTGGGCCGGGTCGACCAGGTGGTGCTGGATGAAATGCCCTTGGTGACGTGACTGAGGTCGTACCACTGCGGATCGCAGGTGAACGACCACACCATGTACACCTCGAACGTGGCGTCGAGGATCTTCTTACCGTGGATCGAGGACAGTGGGTACTCGAAGTACATGCGCTGGGTGTAGGGGCTGCTGGAGCAGAGGTAACCGGCGTAGTTGGAGCAGCGCCCCACGCCCTTGTCCCCGCTGAACTCCCAGAACTTGTCGCCGTCGGAGGAGAGGGCGGTCCAGTCGCCCAGCGTGACGCCCTTGGTGGGTGGGTCGATGTACAACGGGAAGACGGTGTCCTCGCCGTGCAGCAGGTCCGGGTCGGGCGTGATCTCCAGCGCGGTGCCGGTGACCTTGAGCGGGAGCTCGGCTTCCGCGTCACCGCTGCCGGGACCCTCCGCGGGGGCTGGTTCGCCCTGGGCGGCGGGCAGCGGGGTCGTGGTCGTCGCCGACGGGACGGGCGTTACTCCGCTCGCAGCCGTGGTACTCGCCGTCACCGGGGCGGTGCGGGCGTGCTGGGTGGCGGCGCCCGCCGGCTCCGGGGTGTCACCGGCGGAGTCCCACATGCGGCCCGCCGGGCTCTCGAAGACGGGGGTGCCGTCGCCTTCACGGGCGACGAAGCCGCCGTCGGCCGTCGCGGCGATGTCAAGGTCGCCGGAGACCGTCATTCTGATCGTCTCAAGCGCCGGGTTCTTCGCCGCCTGAGCGGTCTTGACCACGAGCACCGAGGTGTATCCGGAGCTCAGCGCGGTCAGCCGCAGGTCGACATCGGGCAGGACTTCGGGGTACGTGGCGGTGGCGCCGTCGAACCGGGGCTCGGGGAGCGTGGTCGGCCAGCCGAGCCGCAGCTCGTGCCCTCCATCCTCCAGCGTGACGAGCCCGTCGCCGCTGCCTCCACCCGAGAAGGTGACGTCGGCGGTTGTGTTCTTCGCCCGTATGGAACCGTCGGCCTCACGCGCGAGGGCGGTGTCGATGGGCGCCCAGGTGCCGCCGTCCTTGAGGGCACGGGCCGGGGCGGCATTCATCTCCTGGGTGAAGGTGCCGTCCGGGTTGGCGAAGACTTGGGACGACTCGGTGGTTACGGCGTCCACGGCCACACGCTGACCGGTCTTCGCCGCGAGAGCGCTGGCCTCCGACTCGGGAGTGCTGTCGGCCGCTGGCGCGGTCGGCCCGTCGGCGGTAAGCGCCTGCGTCGCCGCCACGGCGCCGGCCGCCGGAATCAGACCCCCCAGGAGCGCGACGACTGTCACCCCGCTCCGCACCACCTGACGCCAGCCGTGCCGCCGTTGTCGCGTGAACACGCCCACCCCGTTCTTAAGTTTCCCCCTACAAACAACTGTGAAGATCATGTGTAAGGAGAGTGCGCCGGTCAATGGTGTCGCGTGTCACATCAAGCCGCTCCCTCACAGATCGCCGAACATGCGCTTCGAGCCGACGGCGCACCCAGGCCAGGACCTCCCGCCCTTGGAGCCGCGTGATCGCCTCGATCCGCGCTCCACAAGGCGATGCCCCACTGGTGGTCGGCAGGGGTACCGACAGGGCCGTCGTGAGCCCGGCCCCCGCCGCGCCGTCAGGTGGGCCGCAGGGCACCAGTCGCAGTTCGCTTCTTTCAACTGCCAGACACAGCTTGACGTTTGGGGGGTCTGGGACGTCTGGCGTTGCCTACGATGTCTGACGTCGTGCCTGTGGCGTTGTCGGGTTGGGGAGGGCGGATGGACTTCGCTGGCACGGTCGAGACTGCAGCGGCCTCCGGGGTGCGCACGGCCGTTGACTTCTACGCTCGCAAGGCTGACCGCCTCCAACGCTGTCAGCGTGAACTGGGAGCCGAACTCGCTTCTCTCCAAGACGAGTTGTTGAAAGCGCGGACGGCTCACGATCAGCTCTCTGCCGCCCTCGACGAGATCCTCGCCAGGCACCGAGCGCCAGCGACCAGCACCACGGCAGACGGAACACCCCGCGAAGACCGGATGATCACCGCCACCCACCACAGATCGCTGAACCGCAAGAACCGAACATGACCGCGGCCAGCCCCGGCACCCCGGGGCTGCCAGTGGTGCGCGCACCACTGAAAAGCGGGACAGCATCACGGCCACGCTCCGCGTCCGCCGCCATCCACGACCCAGAACAGCCTCGAACAGGCCCCGGAAACGACAAAGATCCCGACCGATCAAGAAGATCGGCGGGATCTCGTCAACCGAACCTGAGCGAACTCAAGAACAGCCCTGCTGTGGGCCGTTCACGAGTGCCCCTGACCAGGCATTCCAAATGCGTACGAAGATCGCTTCCCAAGCCGGCAGAGATCGTTCCCCACCTCGCTGGCGACTGACGCCTCCCCCGCTGTCAGGCTCACTGGGCCACGAGCGGCGTTCCCAGGGCGAACACGTTGTCACAGGCATCACGGACGATGTCGTCATGTGTGGCGATCACTACTGCACACCCGGCTCGGCTCATTTCCCGTAGCGAGTCCAGAACCATGGCGGTGTTGTCACGGTCCAGAGCGGCGGTCGGCTCGTCCGCGAGGACGAGCGTCGGCTGCTGGACGATGAGACGGGCGAGGGCCACACGCTGCTGCTCCCCACCGCTGAGGCGGTGGACCGTCTCCTGGTGCCGCCCAGCCAGCCCGACGCGCTGCAGTGCTTCCGCGAGGGACGCGCCGGCCTTGTCCCGGAGCGCACGACGCGGCTTCACGGCCACTTCCAGGTTCTCCTCGACAGTGGCGTTCTCGATGAGGGCGTACCCCTGGAAGAGGTACCCGAGAACATCTCTGCGGAACAGGCGAACCTCGCGCCTGCCGAAACGTGTGATGTCCTTCCCCTCGTGGCGAATGGCCCCGGCACTCGGTCTGTCGAGCAGCCCCAGGCAGTTCAGGAGAGTCGACTTGCCGGAGCCGCTCGGACCGGTGAGGGCGAGCATTTCGCCACGACCTACCGTCAGGCTGATATCGCGCCACAGCGTTCGCTCGCCGAAACTCTTCGACAGTCCCTCGACGTCAATCACAATTGCACTCCGGCTGGATGGGGGGTTGCTTCGATTCTCGAGGGGGTCACGCCTCGGATGCGCCTTCCTTCACGATCCGGCGGTGGAACGCCGACAGGGCGAGGAGGATCACGGCGAGTTCGACCACGGCAAGGCCGGCGATGAGAGCCAGCTCTGCGAGTTCGACGCGCAACGGAGGGAAGGGGGCCGGCAGGCCTGCCGCTGTGAACTCGGCGATCTCCCGGTTCTGCTGCCATACCTCGATGGGAATCCGTACCGCGAAGACGATCGCGATGGCCGCCTCCACCGCCAGAATGAAGCGATGGGATGCGGCAAATGTCCAGCCACTGATGTGACGCACGAAGATGAGCTGGGCGTTCTTCCTCGTGTAGATGATGCAGATTCCGACTCCCGCGACCAGGAGGACCGCCACCGCGAGGGCCAGGTTGAACATCTGCAGCCGGAAGTCGCCGACCGCGTCGCTCAGCTCCGTCGCGATCCGCTGCCCGACCGGGGACACGGACGACACATAGTCCCGCAGCCCTTCCGATGCGATGGCGTTCAGGACATCGTCGGGGTCGAGGAAGACGACACCTTCCTGAGTTGCGAAGGTGGTGTAGGCGTCATCGGTGAGGAAGTCCGACCCGTTCGGGACTACGACGACGATCGGATCGCGCATCAGCGACCTGTCCTCGTTCGCAGGGTGTGCCGAGCTGTAGACCAGGGCACCGGTGTTGTAACCGAAGAGTTGCTGCCCGTTCTTCGCGCCGAGCGGCTTGACGGGGATGCTCCGGCTGAGCCCCGGGTCGAGCTTCCTGGAGACCGCTTGGACGATCGCTTCCGTGTGCGAGGTGTAAGGCGCGGGAATGATCACGCGCACGGGGCGGCGCTGCGAGTTCTTGGTGTCACCTGCTTCGGGGACGTAACGGCGGCCCTCCTGGTCGAGAACCGGCTGCTCCCGGGCGTAGGTCTCGTTGACAATGAGGATCTCGCCCGCCGGCAGGTTCGCATCCGGTGCTGTCATCTGGAGATCCCCTCGGCCGGCTACGACGATCTCGCCTCGCGCATCCGCCGCCCGAAGCCACGGCCCGACCTTTCGGTCCAGTTCGTCGGGTCGGGTGGCGAACGCGCCGCTGAGACGAATCGAGACGGCATCCCCCACGCTTCGATAGACGTCGCGGTTCTCTTGTCGTTTCAGGACGTCCTGGCCGGCCACGGCGACGCTCAACGCGATGCTCAACGCGAGGAGGAGCGCCGGTACGCGAACCACGTAGAGGCTGATGGTCGCCGCTCGCGAGGGCAGTTCGCCCTTCAGGGACGACAGGATTCCGACTCGGAAGACGAGTGCGAGAACCGCGGCGTGGGAGCCGATCACGAGGAGGGTCAGCAGGGCGGCGATCCCCAGGGCGACCGAGGCGAACAGACCGAGTCTGGCCCAGCCGTTGTAGAGACCGAGGGCACTGAGGGTCACCACCACGACGCCACCGAAGGAGACGAGCCAGAAGCCCGCCGTCTGCCTCAGATCGCGCATCAGGACATCCGTGTAGGACATGCCCTGCAGGCGAAGGACGGCGTAGGTCTTCGCTCGCAGCAGCACACTCGCCCCGGTCAGGGTCACGGCGGCGAGGGCCATGACACCCAGGGACCAGGGCAGGGGATCGCCGGAGTAGTCGGTCGCCAGCGTCGCGTAGGACAGCGGGTACGCCACGTTCACACGGAGCCCGAGCTCGGCGAACTCGCCGATCAGGGCGTCGACGGCTTCCGGCGGCCCGAAGACGTGATAAGCGCCGCGCGGATCGAGGTGTTCGATTTCGGATATGGGATGGACACGGGTCTCGACGTTCCGGCTGAAGGACGGGTAACCCTCGTCCAGCCACGCCCCCGTCGCCGATCCACGGTCTCCTGTGGCGAGGTACAGATGCCGGAGCCCCTCGGGGTTCTTCAGATCCGGCACCTCGCGGGCCACACCGACTCGGCTCTCGGCCGCGACCGACTTGACGACGTCTACGACGCGCGCGGAACTCGCCGTGCCATCGGAGTCGACCACGTCGACCAGGGCGACGCTTCCCAGAACTCGGCTCTCGTCGATGCCTCGTACGAAGAGGAAGGCGAGGAGGGCGGAGAAAGCCAGTGTGACGACGTGAACAAACCTAATACCTCGCTGCAGCATTGCACATCTTATTTCAGAGTTCCAGGGAGCCATGCATGTCAGGTGAAACAAGGGGCAGCGTGACGCGACTGCGGAAGACGGCAGAACAGAACCGCATATCCGCAGCCGCGTCGGACCGGAGCCTCGGCTCACTCAGCGAGATCTACCGGGTGCACACTTTCACGATCCGAGCGTGGAATCAGCAGCTCGGGTCGTAGTACCAGCTAACCGTGCCGCCGTTCTTTCCACCGGACGCCAGCGACCAGCTACCGGCCGAAGTGCAGCCACTCCGGAAAATGTTGGCACCGATCTTCACGGAGGATGCGTGCTTGTTCTTCGAGTGGTAGTAGTTTGACCAGGCACTGTTCGCCCCCTGGTCGTAGGACCACCGACCGCCGCCGACGTCCACCGTGATGGCCATCGCCGGAGCGGCTGCTCCGAGAATCAGCGCCGCGGAGGCGAGCGTGGCCTTCAGAGCACTTCTCTTCTTCATGAACGCTTCCCCTTACGTGATGATCAATTTACCGAGAAGAGATCTTTGCCAATGGCTTAGCAACTCGTCAACCGGGATTTAAGTGACCTGAATCACCGTCACGTTTCGGCCATGCCGCAATTTCGGCCACCCTCGTCCGACTTAGCGAAATCGGCGCCGGAATTCTCGGATCCACTTGTGTCGTATTCTCGATTTTGCGCCAGCTCGAATCCCTTTTGGCGTAAAATCGTTGCCCCGCGCGGAGTCCCGGCCCCGCACGCACCTCCGTCCCTCCACCTCACTGCCCCTTCAGGCACGGAAGTTGACGCCGCCGGACCGTTCTGCGAGACCCCTCGTTCGGCGCATGGAGATCCTTGCCGGTAAGATCACGACCGCGCTGCCGGCCTGCCCGTCACTCGGATTCACGCCGAGCACCACACCTTGCGAACGACTGCGTGGATTTGGCTGGCCAGGGGGCGACCGACTTTGACGAGATTCACCGATCTCCGCTCTCAGCGCAGTGTTTCCGTTTGGCTTATTCCTTTCCTGTGGACCGTCGCGCTCGGCCTGTGGGGGCTGTCGCGGGAGGACAGTGTCTGGCGGGACGAGGCCGCAACCTGGCAGGTCGCCCTCCGGTCCACCAGCGACATCACGCGCATGCTGGAGCACGTCGACGTCGTCCATGCCCTCTACTACCTGTTCATGCACGCACTGTTCGAGTGCTTCGGCCCTTCGACCACCGTGTTACGGCTGCCCTCCGTGCTGGCGGTCGCGGCGGGAGCGGCATGTGTGGCGGAACTCGGTCGGCGGCTTTCCGGGAATCCGGTGGGCTTGGGCGGAGGCATGGCGTTCGGGCTGCTTCCCTCCGTGCAGTTCTACCTTCAGGAGGGCCGTCCGTACGCCCTGGTGGCGGCGGGCGCCGGGCTCTCAACGCTGCTACTCGTGGCGATACTGCAGGGGCGACGGAACCGGTGGGGGTACTGGACCGCCTACGGCTGCACGGTCTTCGTGTGCGGCCTGCTGAACTGGCTCTCGTTGCTGATACTGCCCGCGCACCTGACGACCCTGGCGTGGGCACGAGCGACGCGCGGGACGTGGGCTTGTTGGACCGCGGCATCCGTGGCGGCAACGGCAGGCGTCACTCCACTGATCCTCTTCAGCCGTACCCAGTCCGGGCAGGTGTCCTGGATCCCTCCGCTGACCTGGCACATGCTGATCGGACCGGCGGTCCTGCTTGCGATCGCCGGCGCCGGGACCCTGCTGGACCGGCCCCGGGCGGGACGGCTCTCGGCAGCGGCCGTCGGGCTGCCCCTGCTCGCGGTCCCGCAGCTCGGTCTCGTCGGGCTCTCGCTGTTCAAGCCGCTTTTCGTGGATCGGTATGTGCTGTTCAGCCTGCTGGGCTTGGCTCTGATGATCGGTGTCCTTCTTGGCACGCTAGTGGGGGCGGTGCAGCGGCGGTCGTGGAGCGCCGCGCGCTGGGTCCTTCCCGTCGCGGTCGCCGTCGCTTCGGTCGTCCTGCTTCCGCAGGCGCTCGCGAAGCGCTCGCCGCAGAGCCGCGTGGACGACGTCCTAGCAGCTGCGGCGCAGGTGGAGCGGTTGAAGAAGTCCGGGGACGCCGTGCTGTTCGTCCCGGCAGCTCGGCGGGACACCAGGCTGGTCTCCCCGCACGCGTTCACTGGCCTGCAGGACATCGCCCTGGAGGAAACGCCGGAACGTTCGGGAACGCTGAAGGGAGTGGAGTGGGATGCCGCGCGTATACGGACTGAGATGCTTGCTCGGCAGCGCATCGTTCTCGTCACCGACGCGGGAGACGTGTCGAAGCCGGCGAGTTCGGCGCGGGACCGGACCAAGATCTCCACGTTTCGGGAGTACTTCCGGCCAGTGGCCGATGAGCAGGTCCGCGGCCGGAGAGTGACCGTGTACGAGAGGCGTACGTCTGACCGACCGTCGTGACCTCCGGCCTCGGGGCCGGCGCGATTCGGTGGCGCGGGCGTGGCTCCTCCGGGCCCTGACCGACCGTATGTCCCCGCGCCGCCCGGCATCAGGCGACATCCGCTGGCCAGTCTCTGACCAGTCCGCGTCACAGCCACACATCACGATCACCAGCGCCGCGCAACCGGGGCCGGTTCGCATACCTGCCGCTCGCGGCAGACTTCCGGGCGTTCGGGGAGGGCCTTCAGCCCAATGGGCTGGTTCGGCCGACCAGCCGTAGATTCGTTCCGTTCGCTTGCCCGTCGCGGACCCTCCTGGACCACGTCACCAGCCGCTGGGGCGTCCTGACCCTCCTCGCGCTCGGCTGCGACTTGGTGGACCGTCTGCTTCCCCTGACCGGCTGGATAGCCGCCCACCACCGCGACACCGACGACGACCCACCCAAGGCGTACCCGCAGCTGTGCCTGGGCTTCGAGCTCGACACCCCCACCGTCCGCACCGGCCCCAACGCGGTCAACATTCTCACCCAACTGACCGGACTCGGCCTGCCCCCCGGCATCCTGGCCGCCGACCGCGCCTACACCAACTGCACCCCCGCCACCTTCCAGACCCCCGTCCGACGGCTCGGCTACCGCCTCGCTCTGGACTACAAGGTCATCGAGCGCGGACGGCAGGGCAGCTGGCAGGGAGCCCCGCTCGTCGACGGCTCGCTGATGTGCCCGCTCACCCCCGCCCCTCTGATCCAGGCCACTTCCGGCGCCGCCGACGACACCATCCGCGCCCCTGGCGACGAACTCGCCGAGAAGATCGAGGCCCGCGAGCCGTACCATTTCAAGCTCAAACAGGGACCCGACGCCCGCGGCGCGATCCGCCTCCAGTGCCCGGCCTCCGGCCCGTCCCCCTCGGTCAACTGCGCCCGCCGCGACCGGCTGAGGCCCCGCACCCCCGCCACGATGCCCACCCGGATCGTCGACCTCACCGCACCCCGTGACCGGACCGCCCACACGGCGGCCCGCCCCACCATCCAGATCCCCGACGCCGAACACTTCGCCCCGCCACCGAAGAAGACGCTGCCCGAGGTGTGCTGCGCTGGCTCCATCACCGTGCCCGCCGATGCCGAAGCGGCCGACTGGCGCCTGGCCAAGTACCGCCAGGACGTCCACTACCTGCACACAACGTGGATCAACGTCTACCGGCCCATCCGCAGCCACAACGAAGGCGCCAAACGGGCGCTTCAAGAGCGGGAAACTCGACATCGGCAACCCCAAACACCGGCCCGCCCCCGGGCAAGTCACCCAGGCGCTTCTCCTCGCCGTCATGCTCACGATCGCCAACCTGACCGTCCTGGAAACCCAGCTCACAGAACGCGACGGCCCCGACGAACTCACCCCCGCCGACTTCGACGCCAGCGGCCCCCTCCCACCACCCGCCGATCCCGTTGTCATGCACGCCTTGCCGTCGGGGCGCCCGCCACCGTCCACCCGCTGACCGAGCCCGCGTGGAACAACCCCACAGCGCCGAAGCACGCGGATCACCACGATCGGCGTGCTTCCCCATGCCCGGAGCCAGGCAAGCACGCTCAACACGCTCGCCACGCCGCCCCGCCATCGGCCCTCCCGACAAGCCCAGAAACGACGAAATCCCGCCCGATCGAAGTGATCGGACGGGATCTCGTGAACCGCCTACGAGCTAACTCGTGAACGGCGCTGTTGTGGGGTGTTCACGAGTGTCTCTGACCAGGCGGGACAGAAGCGGTTGAAGATCGCTTCCCAGTTACCCGAAGATCGTTCCCCGCTGCCGGGGCCGCTCGCGTCCCGCCTCAGGGACCGGACCGCCACCTGCACCTCGGCTCGCTCCTGCCTCAGCAGCGCGCCCCGCAGGGCCACTCCGCGCGGACCGCGGACGCGACGGCATCTTGATCCTTTCGGTTTCGTGCCTGTTCAATCTGCAGATGACTGAGACTGATGTCGACCTTGGCACCGTCACCGCGCCCTCCGGGATGCTCGTGCTGGGGATGGCGGGCGGGATCGACTTCTGGCCGCAGGTGGGCCGGGCGCTGTCCGAGCGGGCCCGGATCGTAGTAGCCACCGGCGGCGGGCACTTGCACGGACCCGAGAACAGTGAGCCATCTGTTTGGATGTGCGAGGCGATCGCTGTAGCAGCCGCCCCAGACCGGCCCCTGCAGGTTCGGGCCCAGACATCGGCCTCACCCTTCGACGGGGAACCGACGATCACCGTCCTGGAGGTCGACCTCGCCCTGCCCTGGGCCGGCCCCGAGGACGGCGAAGCCCTGCAGCTCGGCGACCTGCCAGTCGACCGATGTGGCATGGTCCTCGGCGACGCTCAGGCACTGGACGACTTCACCGGCCTGGACGGACAGTCCACCGACGGTCTCGCGGACGTCACCTACTGGGGCAAGTACGAAGACACCGTCCATGCGCAGTTCGGCGGTGACCGCATCCCGCAGCACCCCAGCGGACACGGGCCGCGCGGGTGGCTCGACCTCCCCCTGGCCGAGGCCGAAGCAATCGCCGAACGGCTCCGCGCCTGGACCCAAGAAGGCCCCGGCAACGGGCTGATGGTCTCCGTCGACGCCCACACCGACTTCCACCGATTCAACCGAGCCGGCTGGAGCCACCCACTGCTGGCGGGTGCCATCGACCTCGACGGATGTCCAATTCTCGGTCTCGGCTGGGATCCCGGGGACCACTCCATACGCCACCACGGAGAGCGGGGCCACGGACAGGTCTACCCCGCCACCCTCGAAGCCCGCGCAGGCGAAACGGTACTGCGCTGGACCATCCCACCGTACGAACCTGACCTGTGAACCACACCCCGACGTGAAGGGTGCCCGGAGAACTCAGTTGAGCCGGACGGTTCAGCCCGGCACACTCGCCCGATGAGCCACAGCACACAACCGGGCCGCTGGGACGGGCCCTGGTACCGGGTTCGCACTGAGCACTTCGAAGCCGCTTTCCTGCCGAACTCCGGCGAGGATCTGGAATCTGTGGACAACATCGACGTCTTCGTGGACCTGAAGGACGGATCCCGCTGGAGCGCGACCATCATCACCCTCGGACAAGTCGAGGCCATCATGGCGAGATGGGCCGAAAGCGGGGAAGCCTTGGGAGGCCGCTACTTCTGGTGCTCGGACGGTCTGATCGTCCGCGATCCCGGCATCAGCAACATGGCCCAGGTACTCACCGGCCTGATCGAGTCCGACGAGTTCACGCAAATCCTTCACCGCATCGACGGCTGACCCGGCACGGTGTACCACGTCCTTGAACGCCACCAGGCCCCAGCAGCAGCGCCTTCAACCTCCGGGGGCAGTGACGTGCAGCCATACGTCTATCAGGTCACCAAGTACGACCCTGCCGACCGCGATCAGCACGGCCACTACGTCGGCGTCGAGCCTGCGACCAGTGACCACGGACGGGTCGAAACCGCATACCTACAGGCCATCGCCGCCTTTGCCGAAGAATCCGGTGTCGACCAGTTGGCCGTCCGCGAGCCGAAGATCGGCGGATTCTGCCACTTCGGCTTGGAGCCACCGGTCGACGGTTACGGCCTGACCGACGTCTTCCCAGCCGGCCTCACCGGGTTCCACGACGGTGCCCTGGTATCGATGGCCGTCGGCCTGGAACTCGTCAGGGCCATGCTCCGCGACAACGGCGCCTGGTGCCGTCTGGAGGCGGAGGGGGCATTCACCGTGCACGTCGGCTGGGACCAGTACCTCTACGTCGGCAGCAGCCGCCCTTGCGAAGCGGCGCTGGCCCGCACCCGCTCGCTCGGACTTTTCCCAGAACGCGTGCACGCATCGCCGTACGACTTCGCCCCCGATGACCCACAGCACGTACAGCGCCCGGCCGACGCCGACTTCTGGGCCCGCCTGCGCTGGACTGTCAGCGCCCACCGTGCCGTGTTCCTGGAGGAGGTCTTCGCCACCAACGCCTCCCGATGGCACCGCCTGACCCGCGACACCATCGAGACCGTGCGCTCCGAGTTGACCCCACGCTCCCAGTTGGCGGTCTGGCCGGACCTGCTCACCGACGTCGACACGGCCGTGGCTGCTCTGCCCGACGAAGGCATGGTGGAGGTCGTCTGGGAAGACAAGGACGGACAGATCACGAGCACGGTCGTGGACGAGACCCAGTTCGAGGCGGTGGCCTCCCAGCTCGCCAGCGCGCATGCTGCCGGTGTTGTATCCATGGATGCCGGTGAAGGTCTCCCCCTGTTCACAGCTGTACTGCCGGACAGTGACGGTGTCCTGCGCGCTCGCTGGCAGACCGAGCCAACGCCCAGCGACCGGGACTGGGCGTTCCTGAAGACCCTGCGGCGCGGCCAGGTCGTCACCGGCACGGTGACGACCATCGCCGACTTCGGCGTCACCTTCGTGGACATCGGCGGCTTCACCGCGATGATCAACATTCCGGAGCTGTCCTGGCGTCCCTTCGACCACCCGTCCGATGTCGTCAGCGTCGGCCAGGAGATCACAGCCGAAGTCCTCGACGTCGACATGGTCCGGGAACGGGTACCGCTGTCGCTGCGAGCGGTACAGGAGGACCCGTGGCCGCAGGTAGCGCAGCGGATCGGACAGGTGGTCACCGGACCGGTCACCAAGATCGTCCCGTTCGGCGTCTTCGTCCGCATCGAAGACCGAGAGGACGGCTTCCAGGGGCTGGTGCACACCAGCGAGCTGAATAAATCGTCCAAGAAAGACATCGAGGTCGGTGACGCCCTCACCGTGAAAATCATTGAGGTCGACACCGCGCGCCGCCGCATTGCCTTGTCGCACGCCCAGGCCCGCACAACCCGCCCTCAGGGCGGCGGTAAGGACGGATCGGCATGAGGAGCCAGGAGGCCGAGCTCGACCGGGACATAGCCGCGCTTCTGGCGGCCAGGGCGTTCACCGAGATCCGCCATCTGGCCGGAAGCGCACAGCACGTGGCGCAGGACAACTCTCCTGACGAGGCTCTGGACCGCATCAGATTCCTGGCCAACTTGAGCCACAATCTTCCGGGCGTCGCACGGCCAACCCCCAGGAAGCCGTCCCGTCGGGGCAAGTCCCCTGGGAGCTTCGATCAGGCGATGGCCGAACGACCGATGAGCTGGGTCTGGAACACCGCCGGCCCGGAGGCGCGGGCATGGATGCTGCGTCACATCGAACAGGCAGGACGAACCTGGACGCCACCCCCGCCACTGCCTGCGTCCCGCAAGGACCCGTCCCCGAGGACGCCGCAGCAATGGGCCAGCCTTCTGCTCAGGCGCTGGCCTGTCAAGGCCCCAGCCGGGCGCCAGCCACTGCCTCCGGTGGCGAACGTTCTCAAGGTCCTCGACACCGAAGCGATCTGCGCCCTGCACGACGAGGCCCGACGGCTCCGGCTCGGCCTGGGTGGAGGGGCGGCATGGCTCCGGGCCCACCTGGCCCCCGACGGAGTCCACTATCCGCTCCCGGACCCGGCCCACTACTACTGGCCCGGCACCCCAGACGGTCGCGGCGGCAAGATCGACTGGTGGCAGTGCACCACGCTGCTGCAGATGCACAACGGAGAGCAGGTCAGCGGCATGGTCGCCGTACTCCCGGAGACCTTCACAGCGTTGCCCTCGACTCTGCCCCGCAAAGCCCAGTTGCGACTCGTCCACTGCGTCCGCTCGATCGAGCGAGACACCTCCCTTTGGGGCCGGGACCACAACGCCGAATGCGCACCGCACCTTTGCGGCTACGTCCCCGAAGCGAACGACAACGCTCCAACGACTACATGACCGCCGACAACGACGGCCAATGGGATCGATCGTCAGCGCAGCTAGACCATGGCGACAGCCTCGGGAACGCAGGGCCGATATGGAGTGGAGTCAGGGTGGCTGCGCACGGCAGAGTGGGACGGTGAGTGAACTGTGGGCGCATGCCCTGACGTGGGCAGATGTGGATCCGGCTCGACATTCGTTCGAGATGGACGCCGATGCGGCGGAGGAGTTGGCGGGCCTTGTCGTGCCCTTGCTGCCCAGCGCTGAAGTCGCTCGCGAGGATCGCTGGCGTTCATTGGAGCCGGTCACCGAGTTCCTGGCGGGCCGGTACGGCCGATGGGCCTGCGGATGGAACTGGTCGGTCGGCGAGGGTGACGTCGACGGAGGTGTCGTCGGGGTCTGGTGCTGTTCATCCGACTCCGTGACGACTCCAGATGCGACTGCCCCGCTGGTTGTTGACGCCCTTCGGGAATGGCGTGGTTGGCTGGAGGACCTGGCGGAGCGGTTCGCGGCCCTGGCCCCGCCGGAGAACACCGCGGCGTCTTCGGCGGACCTCTGGTACTGGGAGCGGGCGTGCACGCGCCTGGTCACCGTGGTAGCTGACCGCACCCAGGCCGATAGCGGCTGGTACGGGCATTGCATGCAAGTCCTCCGATGGTTTCTCGCCTACAACGGCATCGACGAGGGCCAGGCCGAGGAGATCGTCGAGAACGCGGTCGGCGGCCAGTTCGGCAGTTGGATCGCACCTGACGTTCCGGTGGTCGACGCAGTGAGCTCGCGGTTCGCCAGAGGCGTGGGCGGCATCAGATGACTTCCGGTCCCGGCCAACCGAAGGACAGCCTTGCCGACTGGCTGCTCATCCGGCCGGAGATCTCCTGGCCGCCCTGGCGCGGCGCACGCCTCGTCTCGGAGGCGCCGGCCCGCGACGGCTTCCGGAATTTCTTCATGGCAACGCGAGGCGGACGTGACAGCGAGGGAACCGCACGGGTCCTGACCGCTCTCGACTTGGCCTTCGCCGACGCTGAGCAGGGTAGGCCGCTGACCTTCGCCCTCATGGCGAAGTGGCAGCGGGCTGTGCTGGGCCACGACCTGGTCGGCTTCCGCACGATGCCGGCCTTCGCGAAGGGCGGACGGGAGCGCTACGGTCTTGCACCCGATACGCAGGCGCTGTTCGGGCGCTGTCTGTCCGATCGCTCTCAACCTGATCTGTCCCTCCCGTCACGTGCTGCCCGGACCTACCTCGACATCCTCTTCTTCCATCCGTTCGAGGACGGCAACGCCCGCGCGGCCATGCTGGCGTTGGCCTTCGTCCTGGCCCGCGAAGGCGTCCTCCTCGACCAGGTTCACCCACTGCAGACCGCCCGCTGGGCCGACGACACAGAAGGCGCGGCCGATCTGGCGGTGCTGCTCGGAATCCTGATCACCGCTGCGGAGCGGCGTCTGTCCCACGGGAGGCAGTCGTGAACGAACGCGATGTCCTGCTCAACAAGCTCGCGCAAGGGCTGCGCCCGATGTCAGAGGGCATCGAATGGTTCGACGGCCTCGGCCAGGAAGAGCAGTCCGAGGTGCTGCTGTTCCTGCGCCATCACTGCGTCCAGGCGCGCGCAGTCACCGAGGACGCACCAGAGAGCATCCGCCGTGCCGGGCTGCGCCCGACGCATACACCCGCAGTGCTGATCTCACGAGGCCGGATAGACGAACAATTGGGAAAGATCGCCGGTCTCGCGCCTCTCGACGAACGCCGCAAGGCGTTCCGGCTGCTGATCGCGGTGCTCGCGATCGCCGACGGACGGCGCCGCGAGCGCTTCTGCTCCGGCAGCTGCAGTCACTGGTGGCACAGACTGTCCGTAGCCCCTCGCCTCGCACGCCTCAGCCGCCTTATGGTGCCGGGGAGTTGGCTCGCCTGCGGGATTGGGCGAATCATCTGCCGGCCCAGGCTCGACTCGACGGCCTCGCCCTCATGACGCTCGGAGCCGGGTGTGGCCTGATGCCGGGCGAGGTCCCGCCCATGCGAGGCAGCCATGTTCGCGTGACCTCCGGCGGGGTCGCGGTGCTGGAGGAGAAGCTGCTCGGCCGACTCGTGGCGTGCCACTCCGACTGGGAAGGCACGCTGGCCGAGCTGGCAGAGACCTCCGGACCCGGATTCCTCTTCCGGCCGGGACGGAAGGTCGCGGCAGCCAAGAACCTCGTCTCGTCCTGGCCTGCCCGCCATCGGCCCCACGCGGGTCTGCCGCCGCTCTCCGCTCGGCGGTTGCGGTCGACGTGGATCGTCGGCCGGCTTTCCGAGGGCATCAGTCCGGAGGCGGTCGCTTCCGCCGCGGGCATGGCCTCCCCTGCCGGTTTGGCGGGCTACCACCACTGGGTGCCCCCACTACCCAGGGCGGAGGTGATCCGATTGCTGCGTGGCTGCCGCTCGTGAGGGCGCGACCTGAAGCCGATCAGCTGGCCGCCCGCCATGCGCGACCACGACTGCGGCCTGGACGGCTCACCGAGATCCCAGACTCGAAGGTCGGCCAGCTGCTGACCGTCCTCGACCGCTCCGGCCTGCCCCAGCAGCTGGAAGACATGCTGCGAGGCCGTCCTGGGCCACCAGGCGTGCGGCCGAGGACCGTACTGGCCGGCCTGATGCTCGCCGTGTACTACACGGGCCGAGCCACGGTCTCCGACGCCTGGCGGATCCTGCACTTCCGTCTCCAGCCCGCAGCCCGCGCGTGGCTCGGCATCCCCGAGGTTCCGCCGTCCACGGCACGTGCGTGCATAGCTGCCAGTCGTCGCCTCTACAGAGGGCTGGACCGGATCACCACCGCGCTCGACCCGGCACGCTGCGACCGGCGCCGGCGCCTGGACCAAGCGGAGGCGGACATCCACTCCGCTGCCTGGGACGAGGCTGTCGGCCGCGCGGCCGCGAACCGGCTCCAACGGCTGGCGAACGATCTCGTACTGGTCCCGGTCCGGCTGGCACAGCAACGGGGATACCTGCGGAACTGGGCCGGTGACGTGGGCGTGGACGCCACCTCCATCCCGGTTCTGGCCAACCCTGATAGCGACTACTCGGGCACGGCCTCCGTCGAGATCACCGCCGGCTGGCACTTCAGCGGCGGCTCCGACAAGGGCATCTTCGGCTACAGCGCGAGCCTGCTCGTCGCCGCCCACTCCCGCACGGGCGAAGGAGCCACGAAGGGCCGCCGCGCGCCCTCCTACCCGCAACTCTGCCTCGGCCTCAGCCTGGACACTCCGACCGTCCGTACGGGCGAGAACGCGGTCACCGTGTTGAATCACCTCGCCGAGCTTCGACTGCCGACAGGTATCTGTGCCGCAGATCGGGCCTACACCGGCTGCTCGCCGGAGAACTTTCAGGTTCCGGTACGCCGACTCGGCTACCGCCTGGCCCTGGACTACAAGGCGGCCGACCGTGGCATCCAGGGCAGCTGGCAAGGAGCCGTACTGATCGACGGCTCCCTCGCCTGCCCACACATCCCCAACGCCCTGGCTCAGGCCACTCACGGCATGGACGACAAGACCTTCCGCCGACGGCTCGACGATCTGAAACCTCTGGTCGCCGAGCGACTGCCCTACTTCCTCAAGCTCAAGCAGAACGCCGACGCCCGCGGAACCGTGCGCCTGCAATGCCCGGCGGCCGGGCCGTCCCCTTCGGTGAACTGTCCACGCCGAGAACGCCTCCGCCCTGCTCGACCGACCGCCTCGGGCCCGCCTCAGACCGTGATCAAACTGGCGGATCTCCGCTCCCGCGCCAGCCACGCCTCGGCTCGCCCGACCGTCCAGCTCCCTGACAGAGAGTGGACGGACCCTCCCGGCAAGGAGGCGCTGCCCGCCGTCTGCGGGGCCTCCGCGATCAGCGTCCCCGTCGACGCGGCCGGAGACCTGAAGATCGCCAAGTTCCGGCAGGACAGCCACTACCTCAGCCTCGCCTGGGATCGGATCTACAGGCCGATCCGTTCCCACAACGAGGGCCTCAACGGCCGCCTCAAGGGCGCCTACATGGACATCGGCAACCCGATGCACCGCCGAGCACCCGGCCAGGTGGCCCAGACGATCTTGATCGCGATCATGTTGGCCATCGGAAACCTGGACATCCTGGAAACCTGGCTCTACGAGCGCACCGGCAGCCGCCTTTCCGACGCCGACTTCGATTCCATTCCGGCTGCCCCAGGTCGCGACTCGTCTTCCGCCCCCACACCACTCGACATGGGACGGCATCCGCCGGCCAGCCTCTGATCGGGCAGCATCACAGCCGCACAGCACCATCACCAGCCCCGGGCGACCGGGGCCGGTTCGCATGCCCCGGCGGCGGCCAGGCACCTGCCGAGCAACCCGCCAGACCCGATACGCCGCCATCCACCACCCCGAACAGGCATCGAACGACCCCCGAAACGACGAAGATCCCGTCCGATCTTTCGATCGGACGGGATCTCGTCACCATTCCTGAGCTGACTCAGGAACAGCCGGTTGTGGACCTGAGGGGATTTGAACCCCTGACCCCCTCGATGCGAACGAGGTGCGCTACCAGTCTGCGCCACAGGCCCTTGCAACGAGTGAAACCTTAGCACCCCGATCGGGGTGCTTGGAAATCCGTTCCTCGCTGGTCGGGCCGGGCAGGGTTCCGAAGGTCCGGACGCCCGCCCGGCCCCGTCTCACTCGTTGGCGGCGCGGGGCCGGTCCTCGTCCTCGTACTGGTCGAAGAGCGGGGTGCGGCCGTGCTCGCGGGTGCGGCGCGGCGGGGTGGTGCGCTGCCGCGGGGGTTGCGGGGCGGCGGGCGTGGCCGGATCGGCCGTGGAGGAGCGGGCCGAACTCCAGGTCTCCGGGTCCGTGACATCGATGCCGCTCGTGGCGCGCGGGGCGACCGGTGCGGTGACGTACGTGGGGAGCGGCACCGGGACCGGGTCCCAGCTGTCGCCGCGCCCGGGGCCCGGGTCGCGCTGCTGGTCCACCCACTCCGCGTGGTCGGTCTGCTCGACCAGGGCCCGGCGGCCGGCCTCCTGCGGCGAGACCGCGGGCGCCGGCTCGGGCTCGGGCCGCGCCGGGGCCGCCTCGTCCAGTTCCTTCGCGGCGGCCGGCCGCCGCCGCACGTGGGTCTCGCGCAGCCGCCGTGCCGCGGCTTCGGCACGGCGCCGGTCCATCACGTACACGAAGCGGCGCCGCTCCTGGGCGCGCAGGTACGCGATGTAGGTGCTGAGGAGGACCGCCGGAACCGCCGGCGCCCACAGGAGGCCCAGCCCCCCGACGGCCGCGACGATCGCGCCGAGGGAGAAGGCCAGGAAGAGGAGAACGGTGGTGCGCCGGCGCCGGGCCAGGACCTTGGTGCGCCGTGCGCGTTCCGAGGCGGGCGTGCCGCTCGGCCTGGGTGCCCGCTCCTTGCGTGCCCTGGCCGGGGCGGCCGGCACGTCCAGCCGCGCCTCGGTCCTGGCCGGGGGCGCGGCGAAGGCCCGGACGTCGACGGAACTCATTCGGTCCGTCTCGGATTCCGGGTCGGCGTCGGTGGCGGGGTCGTCCTCGGTGGTGCGTTCACGCAGCTCCTTGGCGTACCGGCGCTCCATTCCCGCCCGTCCGGACAGCAGCCGGATGGCGGTGCTGAAGCGTTCCGTCGGACGGGCTTCGTTGAGCTCGTCCTGCCTGCGGAGCCACATCGGCACCAGGTAGGCGGCCCAGGCCCCGACGATGACTGCGTAGATGAGGCCGCTGCTGCTCACGCATCACACCGTAGAGGGATTCGCACCAGGGCATCGGCCAATTGGCCCGGTGTGTCGCACGATCTGGCTGATACCACTGACTTTTTTTGTGACTCTTCAGATCACCGAGCGATCGAGTGGGGATGGAATTCGAACAATTATTTCATTTCTCATGTCGCGCGGGTCGTGCCTGGTGCCAGCGGCGCAGCAGCCCCCCGGGCACCTCCTCCGCCGTGAGCGCGAACACCAGATGGTCCCGCCAGGCGCCGTCGATGTGGAGATAACGCGGGCGGAGCCCCTCCTCGCGGAATCCGAGTTTCTCCACGACCCTGCGGCTCGGCCCGTTCTCGGGGCGAATGCAGACCTCGACGCGGTGCAGCCCGACGCTTCCGAAGCAGTGGTCGACGGCCAGCGCCACGGCCGTGGGCATCACCCCGCGTCCCGCGACCTCGCGGTCGACCCAGTAGCCGACATGACCCGAGCACATCGAGCCCCAGGTGATGCCGGCGACGGTGAGCTGGCCGACCAGCACGCCGCGGAACTCGACCACGAACGGCAGCATCCGCCCGGCGTGGGCCTCGGCGCGCAGATGGCGCACCATCTGGCGGTACGTGGGGCGCTGTGCGACGGGGCCGCCGGGGGCCGGCGGCGGGATCGTCGCCTCCCAGGGGCGCAGCCAGTCCCGGTTGCGCCGGTTCACCTCCCGCCACGCCCGCTGGTCACGCAGCTTTATCGGGCGGAGGGTGACATCACCGTCCGCCAGGACCACGGGCCACGAGTGAGTGTTCAGCGGGGACTCCCTGGAGAACCCGAGGGGCCGGCGGGTTCGGCGGGCCGCGGGTGGTCGCCGCCGTGCAACTGGTCCACGGCGTGCGGCAGCACTCGCGACAGAACGGCGAGCCCGTCGCGCACACCGCCCGCGGACCCGGGGAGATTGACGATCAGGGTGCGGTCCGCGACCCCGGCGAGGCCCCGGGACAGCGCCGCGGTGGGCACCTTCGCGAGACCGTGCGCGCGGATCGCCTCGGGGATGCCGGGGATCTCGTAGTCGAGGACCCGGGCGGTGACGTCGGGGGTGCGGTCGGTGGGTGAGATCCCGGTGCCACCGGTGGTGAGGATGACGTCGTACGCCGAGGCCACGCCGTCGCGCAGGGCCGCTTCGACCGGGTCTCCGTCCGGGACGACCCGGGGACCGTCGACCTGGAAGCCCATCCCGGCGAGTCCTTCGGCGAGGAGCGGGCCGCCCCTGTCCTCGTAGACCCCCGCGGCGGCCCGGTTGGAGGCGGTCACGACGAGCGCGCGGCGCGGCGGGCGCCCGGGTCCGGCTCCCCCGGGTCCGGTCTGTCCGGCGTGGGCGTGGCTGTGGACCTCCCCGGCGCGGGGGGTCATCGCCGGGCCTCCTCACGGACCCAGTCGCCGGACTTCCCGCCGGTCTTCTCCTCGACCCGGACGTCGGTGATCACCGCGGCCTTGTCGACCGCCTTGACCATGTCGACGACGGTCAACGCGGCCACGGACACCGCGGTCAGGGCCTCCATCTCGACGCCCGTGCGGTCGGTCGTCCTCACGGTGGCGAGGATCTCGACGGCGTCGTCGGCCACGGACAGATCCAGCTTCACCCCCGACACCGCAAGCGGATGGCACAACGGGATCAGGTCCGGTGTGCGCTTCGCGCCCATGATTCCCGCGATCCGGGCGGTGGCGAGGGCGTCGCCCTTCGGCACCCCCTCGCCACGCAGCAACTCCACGACACGCGGTGAGACGAGGACCCGGCCGCTCGCGCGCGCGGTGCGCGCGGTGACGTCCTTCTCCGAGACGTCGACCATACGGGCCGCGCCGGCCTCGTCGATGTGTGTGAGTCCTTGCTGCGCGCTCATGGCTGTGGCTCCCGGTCACTGTGTGGTGAGACACGCTACCGCCACGGCCGCGCGCTCATCCGAGCAGGACCACCTCCGTCTCCGTGCCCGGCTCGACGGAGGTCGTGTCCTCGGGGACGACGATGAGCGCGTTCGCCTGGGCGAGGGCCGCGATCAGATGCGAGCCGCTGCCCCCGACGGGGGTGACGATGCCCTTCTCCGCATCGTAGGCACCCCGCAGGAACTGCCGCTTCCCCTCGGGCGACGTCAGCGTCTTGTCCGTGCGGAGCGTCGCGCGCACCTGGGGCCGCCGCACGTCCTGCAGCCCCATCAGGGTGCGGATCGCGGGACGGACGAACAGCTCGAACGACACATAGGAGGAGACGGGATTGCCCGGCAGGGCGAGCAGCGGCGTGTGATCGGGGCCGATGGAGCCGAAGCCCTGGGGCTTGCCCGGCTGCATGGCCAGCTTGCGGAAGTCGACCCCGCCGCCGGGCTCGTCCTCGTCGCCCACGGAGGAGAGCGCCTCCTTGACCACGTCGTACGCGCCGACGCTGACCCCGCCCGTGGTGACGATCAGATCGGCGCGGATGAGCTGGTCCTCGATGGTGGCGCGCAGTTCGTCGGCGTCGTCGGTGACCGCGCCCACACGGTAGGCGATCGCCCCGGCGTCACGGGCGGCGGCGGTGAGCGCGAAGCTGTTCGAGTCGTAGATCCTGCCCTCGCCCAACTCCTCACCGGGCTGGACGAGTTCGCTGCCCGTGGACAGGACGACGACACGCGGGCGCGGGCGCACCCGGACCGTGCCGCGGCCGATCGCGGCCAGCAGACCGATCTGCGGAGGCCCGAGGACCGTGCCCTCGGTCAGGGCGAGGTCCCCCGCCCGGACGTCACTGCCGCGCTCGCGCACATGGGCTCGGGGCTCCACCGGCCGGTGGACCCGCACCTCGCCGGTCGCGCCCTCGGGGGCGGTGCCGGCCGGCCGCATGGACGTGGCGGCCCCGCCGCCCGTGCCGCCGTCGGTCCACTCGACGGGGACGACGGCCTCGGCGCCGGGCGGGAGCGGGGCGCCGGTCATGATCCGGGCGGCCTGCCCGGGGCCGACGGTGCGCGTCTCGTCACCGCCCGCGGCCACGTCCCCGATGACGGTCAGCACGGCGGGGAAGTCCTCGCTCGCACCCGCGACGTCGGCGACGCGGACCGCGTACCCGTCCATCGAGCTGTTGTCGAACGGGGGCAGGGCCACGGGGACGGTGACGTCCTCGACGAGCACGCAGCCCTGGGCGTCCGACAGCGGGAGGTCGATCGGGTCCAGCGGGTGGAGCGCGCCGAGGATGTCCTCCAGATGGCCGTCCACCGACCACAGCGCCGGTCGGCCGCCGGGGGCGTCACCGGCCGGGCCGGCGCCGGCCGGGGTGGCGGGGCCGGAGCCCGTGCCGGGTGTTGCCGTGCTGCTCACGTGCTACATCTCCTCGGTGACGTAACGGCGAAGCCAGGCTCGGAAGTCCGGGCCCAGGTCTTCACGTTCGCACGCGAGTCTGACAATGGCACGCAGATAGTCGCCTCGGTCGCCGGTGTCGTAACGGCGGCCCTTGAAGACGACGCCGTGTACTGGCCCGCCGATCTTCTCGTCGGCGGCGAGCATCTGCAGGGCGTCGGTGAGCTGGATCTCGCCACCGCGGCCCGGCTCGGTCTTGCGGAGTATCTCGAAGACGGCCGGGTCCAGGACGTAGCGGCCGATGATCGCGTAGTTGCTGGGCGCCTCGGCCGGGTCGGGCTTCTCGACCAGTCCGGTGACCCGGACGACGCCGTCCTCGCCGGTGGTCTCCACGGCCGCGCAGCCGTACAGGTGGATCTGGGAGGGCTCGACCTCCATCAGGGCGATCACGCTGCCGCCCTCGCGCTCCTGGACGTCGACCATCCGGGACAGCAGCGGGTCGCGCGGGTCGATCAGGTCGTCGCCGAGGAGTACCGCGAAGGGCTGGTCGCCGACGTGCGGGGCGGCGCACAGGACGGCGTGGCCGAGACCCTTGGGGTCACCCTGGCGTACGTAGTGCATGGTGGCGAGGTCGCTGGACTCCTGGACCTTCTCGAGGCGCTCCGCGTCGCCCTTGCGGCTCAGCGCCTCCTCCAACTCGTAGTTGCGGTCGAAGTGGTCCTCGAGGGGCCGCTTGTTGCGCCCGGTGACCATGAGAACATCCGAGAGGCCGGCGGCGGCGGCCTCCTCGACCACGTACTGGATCGCCGGCTTGTCGACGACGGGCAGCATCTCCTTGGGAGTGGCCTTGGTGGCCGGCAGGAACCGGGTGCCGAGGCCTGCGGCGGGGATGACAGCCTTGCTGATCCGGGGGTGCGACTCGCTCATGTGGGCACCATATCCGGTACCTATGGGCGGAAGATTAGTCTCCGGTTAACTTTCTCCTCATACAGGCATATTGACAGTGGATTGCGAGGTTGCCGTGGACCCCGAGATGTCCGGAAAGGGCACGGTTCGACGTGAACTGCTCGACGCACGACGCCTGCTGTCCCCTGAAGACGCCCGTGAGGCCTCGCTGGTTCTCGCCCGGCACGCGCTGGAGCTCCCCGAGCTGGCCACGGCCCGTACCGTGGCCGCCTATGTCTCCGTAGGGCGTGAACCCGGTACCCGCGCGCTGTTCGACGCGCTGCGCGCGCGGGGCGTACGGGTGCTCCTGCCGGTGCTGCTGGACGACAGCGATCTCGAGTGGGCGGTGTACGAAGGGCCCGGTCGGCTGGTGCCGGCCCGCCGCGGACTGATGGAGCCGGACGGGCCACTGCTCGGCCACAAGGCCGTACTGGAGGCGGACACCGTCCTGCTGCCGGGGCTCGCGGTGGACGAGCGCGGCATGCGGCTCGGCCGCGGCGGAGGCTCCTACGACCGGGTCCTCGCCAGGCTGGAGGCGGCCGCGGCCCGGCCCGCGCTCGTCGTGCTCCTGTACGCGAACGAGGTGGTCGCGCGGGTCCCGGAGGAACCGCACGACCACCCCGTCCATGCCGTGGTGACCCCGGAGGGCGTCCGCCGCTTCGCGGCCCGGCCTACGGCCTGAGCGCCAGCGTGTCCTCCGTCGCCGCTTCGACCGCCTTGTCGCTGTAAGCCCAGGCGAGCAGTTCGCCCTTGGCCCACTTGTCGGTCTGGTCGGTGTAGTGCGCGCTGTAGGCGTGGCCCGAGGCGCCCGTCAGATTGATCCAGCGGGACTTGTCCCACTCGCCCACGTTGACGACCATCCGCATCGACGGGACCCAGATCACGTCGTAGCCGCCGGCCGCGTTCCAGCCGGTCGCGTTGACCGCGGCCTCGCCGCCGCCCAGGTTCCACGGGCCGCGGTTGAGCATCCGCTGCAGCACGCCGGGGCCCTCGGTGCCGAGCGTCTGGTTCTTCAGCGTGAGCTGGTGCAGCCTGCCCCAGCTCCAGCTGCCGACGTCCTTGCCGAGCTCGGCCGTCAGCTCCCAGCGGGCGTCCTTCATGGCCCGGGCGAGCAGTTCGTCACGGGTGGTCGTCGCGACGTCCTTGCGGGTCTTCGGCGCCTGCCACCACTCGCTGTCCTCGTCGTCGATCAGCCCGCGGACCACCTCGTACCAGCGGTCGCCGCCGTCCGGCTGGGCCGAGTCGGAGTCGCGCTGGCCGCACTCGCGCACCAGGGCGTTCAGGTCGTCGACCGGTCCGGTGCTGTCGGCCGGACGGACGTTGAGGCACTCGCCCCGCATCCGCAGCTCCTTGGGGAGCTTGTTGCCGAAGGCCAGCTTGAGCACATGGCGCCAGACGGCGTTGAAGTAGGCCGCGGCCCCGGAGTCCGGCTCCTGGCTGTAGTCCCAGCCCTCCAGCAGCTTCTGCGCCTCGCGCACATACGGGTCGGAGACGTCGATCTTCAGCAGATGGGGCGTCAGCAGCTTGGCGATCTCGCTCTGGTTGTCCATCTGCATGGTGCGCATGTCGTCGGTCGAGATCTTCCCACCGTCCTTGATCTTCAACTCGATCAGGTCGTTGATCCGCTGGCTGCGGGAGCCGTAGCCGTAGTCCTTGGTGATCAGGTACGGGTACTTCTCGGCGTCCACGACGGCCTGGTTGGCGGTGACGATGTAGCCGCGCTTCGGGTTGTACTCGTACGGAAGCTCGTCGAAGGGGATGTAACCCTCCCAGCCCGAGGTCGGGTTCCAGCCCGGGGTCGGCATCGAGCCGTCGAAGCCCTCGGCGCGGACCGGGATGCGCCCCGGCGCCTGGTAGCCGATGTTGCCCTTGACGTCCGCGTAGATCAGGTTCTGCGAGGGGACGTCGAAGTCCTTCGCCGCGGCGCGGAAGCCCTGGAAGTCCTTCGCCCGGTTGAGCTTGAACACGGCGTCCATGGAGTTGCCCGGGTCCAGCGCGGTCCAGCGCAGTGCCACCCCGAAGCCGTTGCCGCGGTCGGGTGCGGGGGTCCTGACCGGCGCCCGCTCGCCCACGCGCTCCAGCTCGGCGCTGCGGTCGGAGATCAGCGGGCCGTGGTCGGTCTCCCGGACGGTGATCTTCTTGCTGCCGCCGCCGGCGACCTTGATGGTCTCCTCACGGACCTTGAACGGCTTCACCCGGCTGCCGGACGTCCAGCCCGCCTGCGAGACCTTCTCCAGGTAGAGGTCGGTGACGTCCGCACCGAGGTTGGTGAAGCCCCAGGCGATGTCCTGGTTGTGGCCGATGACCACCCCCGGCATGCCGGAGAAGGTGTACCCGGCGACGTCGAAGGAGCATTTCTCCGAGACGGCGCGGCAGTGCAGGCCCATCTGCGCCCACAGGGACGGCAGCTGCGGCGCGAGGTGCGGGTCGTTGGCGAGCAGCGGCTTGTCGGTCGTCGTGTACTTGCCCGAGACGACCCAGGAGTTGGATCCGATGCCGTTGCCGTTGGGCCCGAGCAGCGCCGGGACCCGGTCGAGCACGTCGGAGAGGCCGGAGAGCTGCGTCTGCGCGCCCTGCCCCGTGCCGGAACCGGCACCCAGGCCGCTGCCGGCGGTACCTCCGTCCAGCGACGACGAGCCGGAGGAACCCGACGAACCCGACGAACCCGAGGAGGGCTCGCCCTCCGGGTCCCACTTCTCGGCGTCGTCGTCCACGGCACCCGCCGTGACGACGGGCTGGTGCAGGTCGTACGGGTACTCCGGGTACAGCTGCTCGATCTGCTGCTCGCTCAGCCTGCTGGTCATCAGCGAGCGGTCGATCTCGTCCTGCATGTTGCCGCGCAGGTCCCAGGCCATCGCCTTCAGCCAGGCCACCGAGTCGACCGGTGTCCACTTCTCCGGCTTGTAGTCGTTGGTGAGCCCCAGGGCGACGTACTCGAGGGAGAGGTCGCTGTTGTCACGGCCCGCCAGATAGGCGTTGACGCCGTCGGCGTACGCCTGGAGGTACTTCTTGGTCGCGGGCGAGAGCTTCTCGTCGAACTCCTGCTGCGCCACCCGGTGCCAGCCGAGGGTGCGCAGGAAGGCGTCGGTCTCGACCTGCCCCGCGCCGAACATCTCGGACAACCGGCCCGCGGTGACGTGGCGGCGGACGTCCATCTCCCAGAAGCGGTCCTGCGCGTGCACGTAGCCCTGCGCGCGGAACAGGTCCTCGTCGGTGCTCGCGTAGAGCTGCGGGATGCCGCTCGCGTCCCGCTTGACGTCGACCGGGGCGGTCAGGCCCTTGAGCTTGATCGTCCCGGTGGTCTGCGGGAAGGAGGCACGCACGGTGCTGACGCCCCAGTACGCACCGCCGCCGACACCCGCGACCAGCGCCAGGGCCAGGGCGAGCACGATGAGACGGCCACGGCGGCCCCTCCTCCTGACTGGCTTCTCGGCGGAGGAGGCGGTTGTGTTGGAGGGCATCGCTGTCCTTCGAGGGCAGTGCGGTCCTGGGAGTGCTGGAGCAACCATAGGCGCAGCGATCGACGGGCCCGGACGCGGTATCAGTAACGCGATGCCAACCACCAGTCATTCGAACTCATTGACGATTATCGGAAGGAAGCCGTCATGGGAGCGTCAAGAACTCGTTAAAGATTAGGTAAGGTAACGAAGTGTCGCTTGCCGGGGGAACGATCCGGCGACAAGCGCGAGGGGAAGGATCGGCCGCTGACTGTCCACCAGCTCAATGCACTCCTGCTCATCTGCTCGCTCGTTCTGCTCATCGCCGTCGCGGCGGTGCGCATCTCCTCCCGGAGCGGGCTCCCCAGCCTGCTGCTGTATCTGGGCATCGGGGTCGCGATAGGACAGGACGGCATCTTCAACGTCGAGTTCGACAATGCCGGACTTACGCAGGTGATCGGCTATGCCGCACTCGTGGTGATCCTGGCCGAGGGTGGCCTGGGCACCCAGTGGAAGGAGGTCAAACCGGCCCTGCCCGCGGCGGCCATGCTGTCCACGGTCGGCATCGCCGTGAGCGTGGGAGTCACCGCGGCCGGAGCGCACTACCTGGTCGGACTGGAATGGCAGCAGGCCGTCATCATCGGAGCGGTCGTCTCCTCGACGGACGCCGCCGCGGTCTTCTCCGTGCTGCGCAGGGTGCCCCTCCCCTCCCGCATCACCGGTGTGCTGGAGGCCGAGTCCGGCTTCAACGACGCCCCCGTCGTCATCCTGGTCATCGCACTCTCCACCACGGAACCGGTCGACGAGTGGTACATCCTCGTCGGAACGATCCTGCTGGAACTGGCGATCGGCGCCGCCATCGGCCTCGCGGTCGGCTGGCTCGGCGCGTACGGGCTGCGGCGCGTCGCCCTGCCCGCCTCCGGCCTGTACCCGATCGCCGTCATGGCCATCGCGGTGACGGCGTACGCCGTCGGCGCCCTCGTCCACGGCAGCGGTTTCCTGGCCGTCTACCTCGCGGCGATGGTGCTCGGGAACTCCAAGCTCCCCCACTGGCCGGCCACCCGGGGATTCGCCGACGGGCTCGGCTGGATCGCCCAGATCGGCATGTTCGTCCTCCTGGGACTACTCGTCACCCCGCACGAGCTCGTACGCGACTTCTGGCCCGCGGTGGTCATCGGACTGGTGCTGACGATGGCGGCACGGCCGCTGTCGGTCGTCGTCAGCCTGCTGCCGTTCCGCATCCCGTGGCGGGAGAGAGCACTGATGTCGTGGGCCGGTCTGCGCGGTGCCGTCCCCATCATCCTGGCGACCATCCCGCTGGTGTCCGGGATCGAGGGCAGCGAGCGGATCTTCAACATCGTGTTCGTGCTGGTCGTCGTCTACACGCTGATCCAGGGCCCGACGCTGCCCTGGGTGGCGAAGGCACTGAGGCTCGGGAACGGCGCGGAGGCCGCGGACCTGGGCATCGAGTCGGCGCCGCTGGAGCGGCTCCGCGGCCATCTGCTGTCGGTCGCGATCCCGGAGAAGTCCCGGATGCACGGCGTCGAGGTCGGCGAACTGCGGCTGCCCGCCGGCGCCGCCGTCACGCTCGTCGTCCGCGAGAGCGAGAGCTTCGTGCCGAGCCCGACGACGGTACTGCGGCGCGGTGACGAACTGCTGGTGGTGGCCACCGATCCGGTGCGGGACGCGGCGGAGGCGCGCCTGCGGGCCGTGGGCCAGGGCGGAAAGCTGGCCGGCTGGCTGGGGACGGGCGGCTAGCCGGCCGGGTGTTCCGTCCCGAGAGGTGTTCCGTCCCGAGAGGGCCGGGCGGCGGACGGGCGCGTGTCCCGAGGGCGCGGGGCGGCGGACGAGTTTCGGGTCGACGCGGGCAGCGGACGGAGGCGGTGGCACGGTGCGTGTCCCCTGGGCGGGCTCGGGCAGCGGGCGCGGGGGTCGCCCGCTCGTGCCGGCGCCGGACCGGGTTCGCGGCGCCGACGTGGAGGTGTCCCGCCGACCAATCCCAGGTGAGGCTCCCATCACGTCGGCCCATTCCGAGGCGGTACACCTCCGACCCCTGTAGCATGAAGGCACACTGATCGACCAACTCTGCCTGACGCAGAGCTGGCGCGACCGTATGGCGGCCGAACGACTCCCCGCAGTGGGGCCCGGCATCTACCGCAGTTCCGCGCAAGAGGACAGCTCTCGGCGATCCCCGGCACCCCGGGAGAGCGCTACCAGGCGGCAGAAAGGCAAGGGCCGTGGAGTCCACGGTCGCTTCTGACACGTCTACCGGCACGCCTTCGAGCACTCCCCCCACGCCGTATTCCGGCACGGCTACGTCCACGCGCCCGGTCGCGTCCGACAGGGCTTCGTCCACGGGTACGCCCCGGTCCTCACGTAAGCAGCCGCCCTCCGCACCGTCCGGCGGCCGGCGCCCCGGCTACGGACAGTTGCTCCGCACTCCCGGCGCGTGGACGTTCCTGCTCCCCGGGTTCGCCGCCCGGCAGCCGTTCGCGATGCTGACGATCGGCATCGTCCTCCTCGTCCAGCACACCACCGGTTCGTACGGCAGCGCGGGCGCCGTCGCCGCCGTCACGGGCGTTTCCATGGCGCTCTTCGCCCCGCAGAGCGGCAAGCTCGCCGACCGCTTCGGGCAGCGGGCCGTCTTGGTGCCGGGTGTGCTGGTGCACACCGCGGCCGTCGGCGCACTGACCGCGCTCGCGCTCGCGGGCGCCCCCCTGTGGGCGCTCTTCGCAGCCGCGGTGCCGACCGGCGCTTCGGTGCCGCAGGTCGGCCCGATGGTGCGGGCCCGCTGGGCGGCGAAGCTCGGCGGGTCCCGGCTGATGCCGACGGCCGCGGCGTTCGAGTCCGTCACCGACGAGTTCACCTTCGTGATCGGACCGGTGCTGGCCACCGCCCTGTGCACCGGCGTCCACCCGGCCGCCGGTCTCGTCGCCGAGGCCGGACTGACCCTGGCCGGCGGTCTGCTGTTCGCCGCCCAGCGCCGCACTCAGCCCCCCTTCGGCAGCCCCGTGATCGGCGGGCCGGCCGTCCGCACGTCGGCCCTGTCGGTGCCGGGCGTGCGGGTCCTCGCGATCGCCTTCCTCGGCATCGGTTCGGTGTTCGGCGGCATGCAGGTCTCGCTCACCGCGTTCACCGAGGAGATCGGGCAGCCCGGTATGAACGGTCTGCTTTACGGACTCTTCGCCACAGGCAACATGCTCGCGGGCGTCGCCGTCGGTGCGATCGCCTGGAAGTCCGGTCCTCGGCGCCGCATGGTGCTGGGCTACGCGGGTCTGGCGCTCGCCGCGTCGCTGCTGTGGACGGCCCACTCCACCGTGCTGCTCGGCGTGCTGGGACTGGTCGTCGGAGTGTTCATCGCACCCGCGCTGATCAGCGGCTTCACGCTGGTCGAACCGCTGGTTCCGGCGTCGGCGCGGACGGAGGCCTTCACCTGGCTGACCGGGTCCGTGGCGCTCGGCCAGGCGGCCGCGGTGACGGTCGCCGGCCGACTCGCCGACGCCCACGGCTCGACCGCGGGATTCCTCGTACCGCTGGTGGGCACCGTGTTGGCCCTGGCCACCGTGGTGGCACTGCGGTCGCGCCTCGCACCGCGCCCGCACAGCCGTACGGTCGCACGTGGTGTCGGTCACCGAGTGCCCGTGACGGTGGACTGAGACGAGGGAATGCGTCACTATGGATCGTCGTTAGCACTCATCGAGTGAGAGTGCCAGGAGGAAGACAAGTGCCGACCTACCAGTACCAGTGCACCGAGTGCGGCGAGGGCCTCGAGGCGGTGCAGAAGTTCACCGACGACGCCCTGACCGAGTGCCCCGGCTGCCAGGGACGCCTCAAGAAGGTGTTCTCGGCCGTCGGCATCGTCTTCAAGGGCTCCGGCTTCTACCGCAACGACAGCCGCGGCTCCTCGTCGAGCAGCGCTCCGTCGTCCTCGTCGGCGAAGTCCTCGGCGTCCTCTTCTCCCTCGGGTTCCTCCTCGTCGTCGGACTCCAAGGCGTCCGCGGGCTCCTCCAGCTCGTCGGGATCGTCGGCCCCGTCCGGCAGCACGACGGCCGCCTGACTCCTGAGCTCTCGCAGGGTCCCCACCGCCTTCGGGCAGCGGGGACCTTTCGCGTATGCGACGGGCGTCGTGCCCGGTCGGTCCGGCCGGCCCGGTGGCGGGCGGCGGGCGGCGGGCGGCGGGCGGCGGGCGGCGTGAGAGTCGTGGAAGTGGGCGGTTTCACCGACGGTGACGGGTGGCCGTGGGCGGATACCGGCCCGTGTTCGAGCGCGGCTACTGTGACGACCATGGCCAACGCAGAGAGCACACAGCGCGCGGAGATCGGCGTCATCGGCGGCTCGGGTTTCTACTCCTTCCTGGAGAACGTGACCGAGGCGGAGATCACGACGCCGTACGGCAGCCCCAGTGATTCCCTGTTCTTCGGCGAGATCGCGGGCAGGAAGGTCGCCTTCCTGCCCCGGCACGGCCGCAGCCACCGCCTCCCGCCGCACCGCATCAACTACCGCGCCAACCTGTGGGCCCTGCGGTCCGTGGGCGTTCGCCAGGTCCTGGGGCCGTGTGCCGTCGGCGGCCTCCGGCCGGAGTACGGACCCGGAACCCTGCTGGTCCCCGACCAGTTGGTGGACCGGACCAAGTCCCGGGCCGACACGTACTTCGACGGTGAGCCGCTGACGGACGGCGAGGTGCCCAACGTCGTCCATGTGTCGCTCGCCGACCCGTACTGCCCGGCGGGCCGGACGGCCGCGCTGACCGCGGCTCGCGGCCGCGACTGGGAGCCGGTCGACGGCGGAACGCTCGTCGTGGTGGAGGGGCCGCGCTTCGGCACCCGCGCCGAGTCCCGCTGGCACGCGGCCATGGGCTGGTCGGTGGTCGGCATGACCGGGCACCCCGAGGCCGCGCTCGCCCGTGAGCTGGAGCTCTGCTACACGTCCATGAACCTGGTGACGGACCTCGACGCCGGGGCGGAGAGCGGCGAGGGCGTCTCGCACGAGGAAGTCCTGGAGGTCTTCGCCGCGAACGTCGACCGGCTGAGGGACGTCCTGTTCGACGCGGTGGCCGGACTGCCGGCGAACGGGGCACGCGACTGCCTCTGCAAGAGAGCGCTGAACGGCCTGAAGACGGGCATAACGCTGCCGTAATACGCGCTGCCGTAGTACTCGCTGCCGTAGTGCGGGACGGGCGTCGTGGAGTGCGGGCGGGTCGGTGCCCGAGCCACGGTCACCCGTGGGGGTGAGGACGTTCTCCACACTCCTCAAGTCGTCCACAGGCCGGAGCGGGCCGCCGCGTGAACGGGGATCGTGAGGGGCGCCGGGCGTACCCCGCCCGCGTCACTTCCCCGCACACGACAGGCGGTCACCACCATGACGCTGCTCTCCACGCCCTCCTCCCACGGCCACGTACCTTCCACGCCCTCCACGCCCTCCACTCCCCCCAGCCCCTCCAGCCCCTCCGGCCGCTCGGGCTCCTCGGATTCCTGGAGCTCCTCGGCGGCCTGGAAGCCTCCCCGCTCGACGAGGGCCGTTGGCCCCTCGGCGGCCTGGGGGCCGGGGTTGCCCTCGGCTCCCGCGCCGGAACCCTGCGGGGTGCCCGCGTTCGCCCCCCTGAGGGTGCCGGACGGACGGCCGTGGCAACGGACGCGGTTGCGAAGGGTGCTGCGGCGTAGGCGACGGGCACTGGCCGCGGGTCTGGCCGTCACCGCCGCCGCGCTGGCGGCCTGGCTGCCCCGAGTGCAGCCCGGTCCGGACACGCCGCGCGAGCCGACCGCGCTACCGCGGCACGCCCCGCCCTCCCAGGGACCGCCGCCACCGCCCTCGACTCCGGCGGGCCCGTCACAAGGCCCTTCGGCGGGAGGCACTTCGCCCGGCGATGCCGCGCAGGGCGATGCGTTGCCGGGAAACGCTTCGGCTCGGTCGGCGGAGATCGTGTCCGCTCCGGTGCGGATCGCGGACGCGGAGACCGTCCGGCTGCTGGAGCCGGGCGACCGCGTCGACGTGATCGCGGCCCCCGCGATGCCGGCGGGCACGGTTTTCGGCCGAGGTGCGGGCATCGGCGGCGCGTCGCGCACGGGCCCCGACGCACGCGTCATCGTGACGGGCGCCCGTGTGACGGAGGTGCCACGGGCGGCGTCAGGGTTCCGGGACGGCGGCGCGCTGATCGTCCTGGCCGTGCCGCGCCCCGTGGCCACGGCGCTGGCCGGCGCGGGGGTCACCTCACGGCTGGCGGTGACACTGTGCTGAGCCGCGACCCTGTGCGCAAGGCACCCGTTCGCCCGCCGGCACGGACCCGCCGTCAGAGGTGGTGCGGGGGCTTCTCGTCGAGGAAGCGAGCGAGGTCCGCGGCACTGTCACCGCTCGCCGGAGACCGCTCGCCCCACCCGCGGTCCGTGTCGTCCGCGGACTGCTGGTCCAGCGGGTCGTCGAAGATCAGGCCCGGCTTGGGAAGGACCTGCGGCCGGGGTTCCTCCGCATCACGCGGTCCGGTGGATGGGGCGGTGCTCATGGGACCAGCGTACGCGGGCGCGAGCCGGCACATCGCTGCCCCGGCCCGCGCCACCTGGCCGGCGAAGGAGCAGGTCCGACAGGAGGACACCTCGCCCCGGCCCGAGAAGCCTGCCGGGGCCGCGCAGGAACCGGACGGGCCGGCGGTGTGGTGCGGGATGCGGATCCGGTGCCTCCTGCTGTGCTGGATCCATGACCTCCTCGACCTCTCCATCCGCTTCCCCCGGGCACGTCGGCTTCGGGGCGCTGCGCCACATGCACGCACGGCGCCGGGACGAGGCGCATCGCACGGCGACTCCGCTGGAGCTGTTCTTCGACCTCTGTTTCGTCGTCGCTGTGGGGCAGGCCGGGCTGCAACTGGTGCACGCGGTAGCGGAGAACCACGTCGCCGACGGCGTCGTCGGCTATCTGTACGTCTTCTTCGGCGTCTGGTGGGCCTGGATGAACTTCACCTGGTTCGCCTCCGCCTACGACTGCGACGACGTGCCGTACCGGATCGCGACACTGCTCGCGATCTGCGGGGTGCTGATCTACGCGGCGGGAGTGCCGAGGGCGTTCAACGACAACGACTGGACGATCACCGTCATCGGCTACGTCGTGATGCGGATCGCGCTGACCGCACAGTGGCTCCGCGCCGCCGCGTCCGAGGAGCGGGGGCCAGCACGCAGAACCGCGCTCATCTACGCATGCGGTCTGGCCCTGTGCCAGCTCGGCTGGATCGCCCTGCTGTTCGCGCCCGCGGACTGGAGACGCTGGCTCTTCCTGATCCTGGTGGCGGCCGAGTTGCTGGTGCCGGTCGTGGCCGAGAGTCGCCATCAGACGCCCTGGCATCCGCACCACATCGCCGAGCGCTACGGCCTGTTCACGATCATCGTGCTCGGCGAGACGATGTTCGCGACCACGGTGGCGGTCCAGTCAGCCCTGGGCGACGTCAAGGAGTTCTCCGAACTGGCGCCCATCGCGGGGGGCGGCATCCTGATCATCTTCTCCGCCTGGTGGATCTACTTCGCGGTGCCCGCCCATGAACGCCTCAAGAGCAACCGCGAATCCATTCCCTGGGGTTACGGCCATTTCCTGATCTTCGCCTCGGCCGCCGCGATCGGGGCGGGCCTGGAGGTGGCGGTCGAGCAGTCCGTCGGCAAGGCGCACATCCCGACGCCGACCGCCTCGGCCGCCGTGACCGTGCCGACGGCGATCTACCTGTTGACGGTGTGGTTCCTGCACGCACGGCACTTCAAGGAGACGCTGGCGCAGCAACTGGTCCTCCCGGTCGCCGTCCCCGCGGTCCTCCTCTGCACTCTCGCCGGCCACTGGGCCGTCCTCGCGGCGGGGCTGGTGGCCGCGGCCACGGTCGCGACGGGCGTCACCCTGGCGAGTCGCACCCCCGAGAGGAAGCGGGCCTCCGGTACTCCCCTGTCGGGGGTGTGACGACTCCCCGCCGATCGGTACCGGTGGCACCGGCGGGCTCCTGACGCCACGGCGATGAGGCCCGGGCAGTGACGCCACGGCGATGAGTCCACGCCGGCGCCGAGGCCGTCTCACCGTCGGCGGCCACGTGATACGCAGAAGTCATGGGACTCAACGATGCATTGACCGATGTGAGCGGCATCCGGGTCGGCCACGCCCGGCTCGGCGGTGAGGGCGCGCTCAGCGGCACCACGGTCGTCCTCGCGCCCGAAGGCGGCGCCGTGGCCGCGGTGGACGTCCGGGGCGGGGGTCCCGGCACCCGGGAGACCGACGCCCTCGACCCCCGCAACCTCGTCCAGCGCATCGAGGCGATCGTGCTGACCGGAGGCAGCGCCTTCGGCCTGGACTCGGCATCGGGCGTGATGGCGTGGCTGGAGGAGCGGGGACGCGGGGTGCCGGCCGGACGGGAACCCGGGCAGGTCGTGCCGGTCGTTCCCGCGGCGTGCGTCTTCGACCTCGGGCGCGGCGGCGACTGGCGGGCGAGGCCGGACGCGTCGACGGGGCGCGCCGCGGTGGAGGCGGCGGCGCGCACGGAGTCCGGTGCGCCGGTCCAGGAGGGCTCCGTCGGCGCGGGCACCGGCGCGGTGGTAGGCCGGATCAAGGGAGGTGTGGGCACCGCGGGCACGGTGCTGGGGGACGGTACGACGGTCGCCGCGCTGGTGGTGGCCAACGCCGCGGGCTCCGCACTCGACCCGGACACCGGTGTGCTCTACGGGCGGCACTTCTTCGGCGCGAAGCCGGTGGAACCCGCTCCGGAGGTCCACGCGGCGGCGCTGCACCGGCTGGCCGAGGCCTCCGTCCGCAATGGGGCACCTCCGCTGAACACGACCCTCGCCGTCGTCGCCACCGACGCCGACCTCACCCGTGCCCAGGCTCACAAACTCGCCGGCACCGCGCACGACGGCATCGCCCGCGCCGTGCGGCCCGTCCATCTCCTCAACGACGGGGACACCGTATTCGCCCTCGCCACCGGCACACGTCCGCTCGACGGCCATCCACTCGCCCTCAACGCGGTGCTCGCCGCCGGCGCGGACGTCGTCACCCGTGCGGTCGTCCGGGCGGTACTGGCCGCCGAAAGCGTGCACGGGCCGGGAGGGGACTTCCCTTCGTACACCGAGCTGTACGGGGGGCGTCGCGAGGGCCGGGCCGGTGCAGGGCCCGGCCCCCGGGAGCGCTGACTGACGTGCGGCGCAAGGAAGTTGAGGGGGCGCGCGGATGCGGCGGAACTTCGGCGGGTGCGCCGTTCGTTTTCCCGAACCCGGGACGAGATGTCAGACCCAGGGACTACGTTAAGCAGTCATCAAGTGACGTGTGGCAACGGCCTGGAGATCCGGGAGATCCACCTTGAACGATCCGTATGAGACAACCGAGACGCACCTCGAGCGGCTCCTGGGTCGGGCTCTCAATTCCTTCGACCTTCCCGACAGTGTGGTGGAGCGGCTCGATTCGGCTCTGGCCCATGACAGTTCGCTGCACTCCTCACACCACAGCGCGGCCCTGGACCGTTCGACCTACCGGCACGCGTACCTCCTGGCCGACGGCTCCTCCCTCACGTTGTGGGAGCTGGTGCACAGCACCGGCCGTGACGGCGCCCGACGGCACGAGCTGTACGTGGACGAGGGAGAGGCCCGACTCGCGGCGTCCCGGCTGCGTCCGGACCGGGGACGGCAGCCCGGCGCGGACGGTGCGGACGGCGGACAGGCCGACGAATTCGCCGCGATATTCGGCTCGGCGCCCGAGGGCGTCGGCCACGACGGCCCGGACGGGAGGCCCGTCGACGACCTTGACGCCGATCTGGAGCTGCTGGGCCGCCTGCTGGCCACTCCGCCGATGCCCCCGGCACGTACCTACGTCCCCGACGACTCAGCGGACCATGCCCGGCGACTGCTGCGCCGGGCCGAGAACCCGGACCGGCCCGGTGAGGAGACGGCCGACCAGCTGCGTGCCGCTTTCGCGCACCACATCGGGCAGGCGTTCGGCCGACGGTGCCCGGCCGCCGATGTGCGGGACGCCGTCTTCACGCTCTACGAGCACGCGTTCCTGCTGCTCGACGGCACGGAGCTGAGTCTGTGGGAGGTCGAGCACACGGCCACACCCGACGGTCGCCACATGTGCGAGGTGTACGAGGACGAGCGCACCGCGCGCGAGGCCATGGAGCTCCGCGCCCGGGTGCGCTGACGGACGCCCCGTACAGGTGACCCGGATCAGCGGACGGCGCCCCACGGGCCCGTACGCCGGTCGTGCCGCCACGGGACCCGCCCAGCCGGCTCCGGTGCCTTCTCTGGAGACACGCGCCCGTCCGCACGGCACCAGGCCACCCCAGTGCCGGGGCGGGAAGGACAGGGCTGATGTCTTTGGGCCGCAGGCCTGGCATCGTGGGACCGCAGGCCTGACATCGTGGTGCCCGGAGCCGAAGGGCGGGAGACCACGGGGCTGGGCTCAGACCGCCGCGACGACCTTGGGTTTGTCGGGCGCGGCCGTCGGCCGGGCCGACGCCTCGGATGTCCTCCGCAGCCCCTTCAGCAGGATGACCAGGGCCGCGCTGATCACGGTGCCGGTCAGGATGGCGAGCAGGTAGAGGACCGCGTTGCCGATCAGCGGCACGACGAAGATGCCTCCGTGCGGGGCCCGCAGCGTGCACTCGAAGGCCATCGACAGCGCTCCGGTGACGGCGCCGCCCACCATGACCGACGGAATCACCCGCAGCGGGTCGGCCGCGGCGAACGGGATCGCGCCCTCCGTGATGAACGAAGCGCCCAGCACCCAGGCCGCCTTGCCGTTCTCCCGCTCGGCCCTGGTGAAGAGCCGGCCACGGACCGTCGTGGCCAGCGCCATCGCGAGCGGGGGCACCATGCCGGCTGCCATCACGGCCGCCATGACCTTCAGCGAGCCCTCGGTCGGACTGGCGAGGCCGCCGACCGCGAACGTGTACGCGACCTTGTTGAGCGGGCCGCCGAGATCGAAGCACATCATCAGGCCGAGGAGCGCGCCGAGGATGACGGCGTTCGCACCGCTGAGGCCGTTCAGCCAGTCGGTGAGGGCCTTCTGGAGCGAGGCGAGCGGCTTGCCGATCACCAGGAACATCAGGAAGCCGACGATCACCGAGGAGAGCAGCGGGATCACGACTACGGGCATGATGCCGCGCAGCACCGTGGGCACTCTGACCTTCTGGATCGCGAGCACCACGGCGCCGGCGAGAAGTCCCGCCACCAGACCGCCGAGGAAGCCCGCCTTTATGGTGATGGCGATCGCGCCGCCGACGAAGCCCGGGACGAGTCCGGGTCGGTCGGCCATGCCGTAGGCGATGTACCCGGCGAGGACGGGGATCAGGAAGCTGAACGCCAACCCCCCGATCTGGAAGAGGAGTGCGGCCCAGCTGGACTGGTCGCCCCAGGCGAAGGAGTCGGCGACGGACCTCGCGTCGGCGATCTCGTATCCGCCGATGGCGAAGCCGAGCGCGATCAGAAGACCGCCGGCGGCAACGAACGGGATCATGTAACTGACACCGGACATCAGCCACTTGCGGAGCTTGGTTCCATAGCCCTCACCGGGCTCCCCGGCTCCCTCGACGGGGGTGGGCCGGGCCGCGGGCGCCACCGCGCCGCGGGCGGCCTTGTCCCGGGCCTCGTCGATGAGTTCGGCGGCGCGGTTGATCCCGGCCTTCACCCCGACGTCCACGACGGGCTTGCCGTCGAAGCGCTCCTTCTCCCGCACGGGCACGTCGTGCGCGAGGATCACGGCATCGGCCCCGGTGACGACGTCGGGGTCCAGCCTGGCGAACCCGGCGGAACCCTGGGTCTCGACGGAGACCTCGACCCCCGCCTCCTGGCCGGCGCGTTCGATGGCCTCTGCGGCCATGTAGGTGTGCGCGATGCCGGTCGGGCAGGAGGTGACGGCGACGATCCGGAAGGGCGCGGCCGAGGCCCCGGCACCTCCCGGCCCGGCCCCGGCATCCGGAGGTTCGGCACTCGCCGACCCACCCCTCTCCACCCCGGCATCCGCGGTCCCGGTCCTCGCGACGCCGGCAGGTACGGCTCCGGTGGCGTCGTGTTCGGGGCGCTCCCCCGGCGCCGGCGCCTCCGCGCCGGCCGGTACCGTCGCGGCTGCGGCCGCAGCCGCTTCTCCGTCCGACGCCTCTCCCCCGGCCTCTCCCTCGGTCGCCGTCTCCGCGGTCGCAGTCGCGGCCGCGGCCGTGTCACCCGTTGCGGCCGCGTTCGCCGCAGCAGCCGACGGCTCGACGTCCCCGCGGACCAGCGCCGCCGCGGTCGTCGCCGAAGCGGTACCGCGCAGGGCGGTGGTGAACTCGGTGTCCATCAGCCGCCGGGCGAGGGCCGAGAGGATGGTCAGATGCGCGTCGTCGGCGCCCGCCGGGGCGGCTATGAGGAAGACGAGGTCCGCGGGACCGTCCGGCGCACCGAAGTCGATGCCCTCGGAGGCCCGCCCGAAGGCCAGGGTGGGCTCGGTGACATGCGTGCTGCGGCAGTGCGGGATGCCGATGCCGCCGTCCAGCCCCGTGGGCATCTGGGCCTCGCGCGCGGCCACATCGGCCAGGAAGCCGTCGAGGTCGGTGACGCGCCCGAGCGCGACCATGCGCCGGGCGAGCGAGCGGGCCGCCTCCTCCTTCGTAGCGGCGGCCAGGTCGAGGTCGACCAGGTCCGCGGTGATCATGTCGCTCATCGCGGGCTCCCTTGCTGGGTGAGTGCGCGGTCCAGGGGGACGTCCGCGGTCACCAGGACCGCGGCGGGATCGAGATCGGACGGCGTGGGCATCACGCTGCCCGGAAGCCGGACGGCGGCCGCGCCATGCGCGACGGCGGCGGTGAGGGCGTCCTCACCGTCGCCGCCCGCGGCCAGGAATCCGGCCAGGGACGCGTCGCCGGCCCCGACGTCGCTGCGGACGGCGGCGACGGATGCGGCTCCGTAGAAGGTCCCGGCGTCGGAGACGAGCAGTTGCCCGTCGGCGCCGAGACTGGCCAGCACCACACCCGCGCCGAGCTCGCGCAGTTCCTCCGCCGCCTTCACCGCGTCGCCGACGGTGGCGAGCGGACGGCCGACGGCTTCGGCGAGCTCTGCGGCGTTCGGCTTGACGACATCGGGCCGCGCGGAGAGGGCGGCCGTCAGAGGGGGCCCGGACGTGTCCAGTGCGACACGGGCCCCCGACTCACGGGCACGGGAGACGAGTTCGGCGTACCAGGACGGCGCCAGTCCACGCGGCAGGCTGCCGCAGCAGGCGATCCAGTCGGCGGTGCGGGACTGCGCGGCTACCGCCGTGAGCAGCGCCTGCGACTCGTCCGGCGTGAGCTCGGGGCCAGGAGCGTTGATCTTCGTCAGGGTGCCGTCGGACTCGGCGAGGGCGATGTTCGAGCGGGTCACTCCGGCGATGGGGACGGGCGCGGTCGCGATGCCCTGCCCGGCCAGCAGTTCCGCGACGAGCGCTCCGGGGGCGCCACCGAGCGGCAGGACGGCGACGGTGCGGTGCCCGGCCGCCGCGACCGCCCGTGACACGTTGACACCCTTGCCGCCCGGGTCCATGCGTTCACCGGTGGCCCGCAGCACGCTGCCGCGCTCCAGTCCGGGGATCTCGTACGTCCGGTCCAGCGAGGGGTTCGGGGTGACGGTGAGAATCATGTACGTACTACTTCCGTGCCTGCGGCCCCGACGGCCGCGGCTTCCTCGGGGCTGAGGCCGCTGTCCGTGATGAGCAGGTCGACGTCGGCGAGGTCGGCGAAGCGGGCGAAGTGCTCCTCGCCGTACTTCGCGGAGTCCGCGAGAAGCACGACGCGGCGCGCCGCCGCGACGAGGGCCCGCTTGACCGCGGCCTCGGCAAGGTCGGGTGTGGTGAGCCCGCCGGCTGCGGAGAAACCGTTCGTTCCGAGGAAGACCACGTCGGCGCGGATCTCCCCGTACGCCCGCAGCGCCCAGGCGTCGACGGCGGCACGGGTGCGGTGCCGGACACGGCCGCCGACGAGATGCAGGTCGATGCCGGGGTGGTCGGCGAGCCGGGCGGCGGCTGGCAGGGCGTGGGTGACGACGGTCAGCGAGCACTCCAGCGGGAACGCGGCGGCCAGTCGCGCCACCGTGGAACCGGCGTCGAGGATGACACTGCCGTCCTCGGGGAGTTCGGAGAGCGCCGCCCGGGCTATGCGGTCCTTCTCGTCGGCCGCGGTGGACTCGCGCTCGGCGAGGTCGGGCTCGAAGTCGAGCCGGCCGGCCGGGATGGCGCCACCGTGCACCCTGCGTACCAGTCCGGCCCGGTCAAGCGCCTTCAGGTCGCGCCGGATGGTCTCGGCGGTGACCTGGAACTCGCCGGCGAGCGAGAGCACCTCGACCCGGCCGCCTTCACGTGCGAGACGGAGGATCTCCTGCTGGCGCTCCGGTGCATACATGTGGGTTTACTTCCATTTCACGCCCGAATCTGTGGTTCCATCGTCAGGCTACGCCTCGACATTCACAAAGTAAATAAATTCGGGCATGAAACGGGCACAAATAGACCCGGCCGGTCTGGCCGGAGGGATACTCGGCACCGGGCGGCAACAGACCGGGCACCCACCCCACGCCCCCTCGGGCCGGCGCGGACCCGGGCGGGCACCCGTCGTGTGCGGGCCCGTATGTGCGGAGGCCCGGCACCGGGGGGTTTCCCGGTGCCGGGCCTCGCGGGGCGGAAACCCCGAACCGCGGGGTTCCGTCCGGCAGCCGGCGCGGGACGGGCGACGAGGGGCGGACACGTCACCGACGGCCGGCCTGCCGCGCCGGGCCCCGGTACACACCCCTCGGCGACCCGACCCCGCGGGCGGCAGTCCAGCAGCTCCGCGGAACCGCCGCCACACGGACCGTGCCCGCGGACCGAGAGCCCCCTTGCCGTGCCCTCCCGCAACGGCTCAGTGCGACAGCACCGGCTGCCGCTCCCCCTCCGACCCCGAGTCCGGGCTCCCCTGCGACGGAACGGCGGAGTCCGGTCCCGCACCGTCCGCCTCGGCGCCGGTCACGCCCATCCCGTCGGCCGCGACACCGGCGCCGGCCGCGCCACCCTCGAGATGCCGCCTGGGGCGTGCGGGCAGGGCGAACATGATCAGGAAGATCACGGCGAGCACGGCCACGACCCACCACAGCGAGCCCCGGAAGGCATCCGTGAACGCCCGGCCCAGGGCGGCCTGCGAGGTCAGCGGCGTCTCGTCGACCACCGTGAAGAACACGACCGACACCAGCCCGAGGCCCAGCGCGTTGCCCATCTGCCCGGTGGTGTTGATCAGTCCGGACGCCGAGCCCGCGTGCTCGCGCGGCACCTCCGACAGGACCGCGTCCGTCAGCGGCGCCACGATCAGCCCCATCCCGAGCCCCATGATCACCAACGGTGTCGTCATCTGCCACGGTTCGATGCCCGTGCCGTACCGGCCGGACTCCCAGATGTAGATGAGCAGCCCCGACGCCATCGCCAGCACCCCCGCCTGCAGCACCTTCCGCCCGAAGCGGGGCACCAGCTTCTGCACGGAGACACCAGCGGCGAACGAGACCGCCACGGAGAAGGGCACGCCGGTCAGGCCGGCCTTGAGCGGGCTCCAGCCCAGACCGATCTGCATGTACAGCGTCCAGACCAGGAAGAAGATGCCCAGGACCACGCCGAAGGTGAGTTGGACGGCGATCCCGGCGGCGAAGCTCTTCACCCGGAACAGCGAGAGCTCAACGAGTGGTGACCCGTCCTTGCGCGCCTTGTGGCGCTCGTAGGCCAGGAACGCGGCGAACACGAGCGGGCTCGCCGCCATGCACAGGTGTCCCCACAGCGGCCAGCCCAGCTCGCGTCCGCGTGTGAGCGGGTAGATCAGCATCAGCAGTCCGGCGGTCACGAGCGCGACACCGACGAGGTCGAGCCGGAGCGCCCTCTCCGCACGGGACTCGGTGATGAACTTCCGGCCGAGCACCAGGCCCGCGATCCCGACGGGCAGGTTGATCAGGAAGATCGGCCGCCACTCCAGACCGAACAGGTTCCACTGTGTCAGCAGGGCGCCGAGGAGCGGACCGGAGACGGCCCCGAGACCGACGACCGCGCCGAACATCCCGAACACCTTGCCCCGTTCGTGGGCGGGGAAGGTCACATGGACGATCGCGAGGACCTGGGGCACCATCATCGCGGCCATCGCGCCCTGCAGGAGCCGCGAGGCGACCAGCATCTCGGGCCCTACTGCCAGCCCGCAGAGCGCCGAGGCGACCGTGAACCCGCTGATGCCGATCAGGAAGAGCCGCCTGCGGCCGTAGATGTCACCGAGCCGGCCACCGGTGATCAGGCCGGCGGCGAAAGCCAGCGCGTAGCCGGCAGTGATCCACTGGATCGCGCCGAACGACGCACCGAGGTCGTGCTCGATCGACGGGATCGCGATGTTGACGATGGTCACGTCGACCAGGTCCATGAAGGCCGCGGTCATGACGATGGCGAGGGCGGTCCAGCGGCGCCGGTCGGGGGCGTCGGTGCGATCGGGAGCCGTATCCGGTACGGCGGCGTGGGAGCTCATACGGAGGAAACTAGGGCGGGTATAGGTCAGATGACGTCCTAGAAGCATGGCAGTCTGCCGCCATGACGGACACGCCGGCACGACTGCTGAATCTGCTGTCTCTGCTCCAGACGCCGCGCGAGTGGCCGGGCAGCGAACTCGCCGCACGACTCCGGGTCAGCCCGCGCACCATCCGCCGGGACATCGACCGGCTGCGCGAGCTCGGATATCCCGTCGAGGCGACGAAGGGCGCGGTGGGCGGGTACCGGCTCGTCGCGGGCGCAGCGATGCCTCCACTGGTCCTCGACGACGAGGAGGCCGTCGCGATCGCCGTCGGACTGCGGGCGGGCGCCGGCCACGCCATCGAGGGCGTGGAGGAGGCTTCCGTGCGGGCCCTGGCCAAGCTGGAACAGGTGCTGCCCTCTCGGCTGCGCCGACGGGTGTCCACCCTCCAGAACGCGACGATCCGGCTCACCCGCGGCGACGGCGCCACCGTCGACCCGCGCACCCTCACCGCCCTCGCGGCGGCCGTGACCGGGCGGGAGCGGCTGCGCTTCGGCTACCGCTCCGGCGACGGCACGGAGTCGAAGCGCCTGGTCGAACCGTACCGGCTGGTCTCGACCGGGCGGCGGTGGTACCTGGTGGCCTACGACCTCGGGCGCGAGGACTGGCGGACGTTCCGGGTCGACCGGGTCGCGGACCCGGTCGCGACCGGCGCCCGCTTCACCCCGCGCGAGCTGCCGACCGGTGGCGACGCCGCCGAGTTCTTCTCCGCCTCCATGGCCCGGAACCAGCCGGAACTGACGCTGGACGTCAGTTTCGCGGCACCGGCGGAACGCGTCGCCTCCCGGCTGCCCGGCTATCTCGGCGCACCGGAGCCGACGGGGCCGGAGACCTGCCGACTGCGCAGCCGCTCCCAGGACTCACTGGAGTGGATCGCGCTGCGGCTCGCCCTGGTGGACTGCGAGTTCACCGTCCACGGCCCGCCCGCTCTCTCCGAGCACCTGAGGGAGATGGGCGCGCGTCTCACACGGGCGGGCGGCTGAGGCGGACGAGCACGGCCCGCCGGCGGGACGCGACTCACCGGCGGGACGCGGCTCGGCGAAAGGCGCGGGATACGGCGAACGGCGCGGGCCACGGATTCTCGAGGCACGGACGCGCGAGGCGCGGGGAGCCGAGCAGCGCCGTCCGCGGTCCGCACAGTCGCCGGTGACGGGGCGCGGTCCGCGGGGCGGTGGGGGTGTCCACCGAGCAGGTCGCGGTCCACCAGCCGGGCCGGACAGCGAAGACCCCGGCACCGGGGGGGAAGGGTGCCGGGGTCGTTCAGGGGGCGCGGCGGGGGCGCGGGCCCCGTCGGCGTCATGCCGCTTCGTCGAAGCCCGTGTCACGGGCCATCCGCTTCAGCTCCAGCAGCGCGTGCTTCTCGATCTGCCGGATGCGCTCACGCGTGAGGCCGTGCTCCTTGCCGACCTCGGTGAGCGTGCGCTCGCGGCCGTCCTCGATGCCGTACCGCATCCGGATGATCGATGCGGTGCGGTGGTCGAGCCGGTCGATGAGGTCGTCGAGCTCCTCGCTGCGCAGCAGCGTCAGCACGGACTGCTCCGGAGAGACCGCGGAGGTGTCCTCCAGCAGGTCGCCGAACTGCGTCTCGCCTTCGTCGTCCACGGACATGTTGAGCGAGACCGGGTCGCGGGCCCAGTCCAGTACGTCCGTGACCCGCTCCGGAGTGGAGCCCAGTTCCTGGGCCACCTCGGCGGGCTCGGGCTCGCGGCCGTGCTCCCGGTTGAACTCGCGCTGCACCCGCCGGATCCGGCCCAGCTCCTCGACCAGATGGACGGGAAGGCGGATCGTACGGGACTGGTCGGCGATCGAGCGGGTGATGGCCTGGCGGATCCACCACGTGGCGTACGTGGAGAACTTGAAGCCCTTCGTGTAGTCGAACTTCTCGACCGCGCGAACCAGGCCGGCGTTGCCCTCCTGGATCAGGTCGAGCAGCGGCAGGCCACTGCGCGGATAGCGCCGCGCGACGGCCACCACCAGGCGGAGGTTCGACTTGATGAAGACGTCCTTCGCGCGCTCGCCCGCTGCGACCAGCGCCTCGAGCTCCTCGCGTGTGGCACCGGCCGCGTCGCTCTCCACCTCGCCTTCGAGGATCTGCCGGGCGTAGACGCCCGCCTCGATCGTCTGGGAGAGCTCGACCTCCTTGGCGGCATCCAGCAGCGGCGTACGCGCGATCTCGTCGAGGTACATGCCGACCAGATCGCGGTCGGCGATCTCCCCGCTCGTGGAACGAACGCTGTCTGCTCCATCGGCCCCGGTCCCCTTGGCGGACTTACGACGGGCGACGGCACGGGTTGCCATGCGTGCTCCCTTGCTGAGTAGGTCGCGACACCCTTCCAGGTGCCCTGCATCCGACGGAAACAACGACTGGAATCCGGACAGAATTCCCACGGGTGCATAGATTTTTGTGATCTTGCAGTACCCTGGCCCCGCTTCGGGGCGGACACGCGCAGCCGGCCTCCGCGAAGCGCATCTCACAAGCGCAGGTCAGAGGCTCCTCCGGCCACCGCATCCCCCACACCCGTCAGGACGACGCGGGCCGCACTCCTGGTTGCTCCGTGTACCCAGGAGACCCGGATCATTCCGTCACTCGGCCGAGCCCCCGGGCGTGGGCCCCGTGACGCGCCCCCCGTGACACGACCGCCGTGACGCGACCGCCGTTCGGCTCAGCCGAACTGGATCGAGCGCTTCGCCAGTCCCCTCCAGAACCCGTCTATGACACTGCGACCGCTCGAAGGATCACCCTCCGAGGCCCCCAGGGTCACGAACAGCGGCGCGAAGTGCTCCGTACGCGGATGGGCGAGCCTGCCCGCCGGCGCCTTGCGCTCGAAGTCCAGCAGGGCGTCCACGTCCCCGGCGGCCAGCGCCCGCCGCCCCCAGTCGTCGAACTCCGCCGACCAGCCGGGCACTCCCGCGTGCCGCAGCGCCGCGAGGTTGTGGGTGAAGAACCCGCTGCCGACGATCAGGACACCCTCGTCCCGCAGCGACGCCAGCCTGCGCCCGATTTCGAGGAGACGCCGCGGATCGAGGGACGGCATGGAGACCTGGAGCACGGGGACATCGGCTCCGGGGAACATCTCGACGAGCGGGACGTAGGCCCCGTGGTCGAGGCCGCGGTCCGGAACGTCCTGCACGGGAGTGCCAGGGGTACGCAGCAGCCCGCGCACGGACTCGGCGAGTCCCGGGGCGCCGGGCGCCTCGTACCGCACCCGGTAGTAGCGTTCGGGGAAGCCCCAGAAGTCGTACACGAGCGGCACGCTCCGCGTCGCGCCGACCGCCAGGGGGGCTTCCTCCCAGTGGGCGGAGACCACGAGGATGGCCGTGGGCCTGGGCAGCGACGCCGACCAGGCGGCGAGTTCGCCGGGCCAGACCGGATCGTCGGCGAGGGGCGGGGCACCGTGGGAGAGATAGAGGACGGGCATCCGCTCCACGGGAGTCGCGGCACCGGCGGTGCGGGTCCCCTCAGCGGCGTTCACGCGAGAACCTCCCGGGCCGGAGTAGCGAAGATTTGAAGCTTCAAGCTCCCGGGGACAGCCTACGCCAAGCTAGTTCAACCTTCAATAATTGGCTCGTAGGATAGATGCATGACCACGGCACCGAACTCGGGCGAACCCCGCTGGCTCACCGCCGAGGAGCAGCACGTGTGGCGCTCGTACCTGCATGCCACCACGCTCCTCGAGGACAGTCTCGACCGGCAGCTCCAGCGGGACGCGGGCATGCCACACGTCTATTACGGCCTGCTCGTCCAGCTCGCGGAGGCTCCGCGCCGCCGTCTGCGCATGACCGAACTCGCCAAGCACGCCAAGATCACCCGATCCCGGCTCTCCCATGCGATCGCCCGGCTGGAGAACAACGGCTGGGTGCGGCGCGAGGACTGCCCGAACGACCGGCGCGGCCAGAACGCCTGCCTGACGGACCAGGGCTTGGAGGTACTGGAGAAGGCCGCGCCGGGCCATGTCACGGCCGTACGGCAGGCGGTCTTCGACCGGCTGAGCCCCGAGCAGGTGCGCCAGCTGGGCGAGATCACCCGGATCATGGCGGAGAGCCTCCAGCCGGACGGCAGCGACGCCGATCTTCCCTGGCTGCGCTGACCGCCCCCGCCCCGCCGCGCTGACCGCAGGCCCTCCCGGCGCGCCGGCCGCCGGCCGCCGCAGCCCCACCGGGACCGGGCACGGGCGAGCCGCACCGCCGAGGGTGCGAGCGGACCGCCGACCCGGGCACGAGCGGGTCCTCGCCGGTGCCGTACGCACCGGCGAGGACCCGCCGTTACCGCTGCTCGCTCTCTCGTTACTGCTCTCTTGTCACCGCTCGCTCTCTTGTCACTGCTCGCTCGTCCCGTGCGGCGTCAGTGCGCGACGACCGGGATCTTCACCTCGTCCTCGGAAGCGGCGGCGGAGGACGCGACGGTCGTGGCGCCGGGCCGCCCGGAGTTGATCAGCGTGAAGGCGATGGCGGCCGAGGCCGCCAGGATGCCGACCGCCCACCAGATGGCGCTCGAGTACCCGTGCACCATGCCCTCCAACTGCAGGAGCCGCTGCGCCTCGGCACCTGTCGCGCCGGCCGCGTGCGCGGCGAGGTACGAGGTGGTCGCGGAGGCGGCGACGGTGTTCAGCAGGGCCGTGCCGATCGCTCCGCCGACCTGCTGCGAGGTGTTCACCATCGCGGAGGCGACACCGGCGTCGCGCGCCTCGACGCCGTACGTCGACAGCGACATCGCCGGCATGAAGGCCGTACCCATACCGAGTCCGAGCAGCAGTTGCGCCGGGAGGATGAGGCCGGCGTAGGAGGAGTCGACCTCCAGCTGGGTCAGCAGCAGCATGCCCGTCGCGGCGACCAGGAAGCCCGGACCCATGAGCAGCCTGGGCGGCACCCGGGTCATCAGCCGGGCGCCGATCTGCGTGGAGCCCGTGATCATGCCGGCGATCATCGGCAGGAAGGCGAACCCGGTCCGCACCGGCGAGTAGCCCTTCACGATCTGCAGGTAGTAGGTCAGGAAGAGGAACAGGCCGAACATCGCGATGACGGCCAGCCCCAGCGAGAGGTAGACCCCGCCGCGGTTGCGCTCGGTCAGCACGCGCAGCGGCAGCAGCGGCGACGCCACCCGCGCCTCGACCGCGACGAAGGCGGCGAGCAGCACGGCGGAGGCGACGAACAGGCCGAGGGTCGTCGCGTCGGTCCAGCCGTGCGACTCCGCGCGGGTGAATCCGTAGACCAGGGCCACCAGGCCGAGGGTGGACAGGAGGACGCCGGGGACGTCGAGCGGCGAGCGGTTGCGTCCGCCCGCCGGTTCGCGGATGACGAGCCAGGCACCCGCGGCGGCGACCACGGCGAAGGGGATGTTGACGTAGAACGTCCAGCGCCAGTCCAGGTACTCGGTGAGGAAGCCGCCGAGGATGAGACCGACCGCTCCACCGCCGCCGGCGATCGCACCGTAGACGCCGAAGGCCTTGGCCCGCTCCTTGGCGTCGGTGAACATCACGGCGAGCAGCGACAGGGCCGCGGGTGCGAGCAGCGCGCCGAAGGCGCCCTGCAGGGCCCGCGATCCCAGCAGCATGGCTTCACCGGTCGCCGCGCCACCGAGCGCGGACGCGGCGGCGAAACCCACCAGGCCGACGACGAAGGTGCGCTTGCGCCCCCACAGGTCGGCTATGCGGCCGCCGAAGAGCAGCAGTCCGCCGAAGGCCAGGGCGTAGGCGGTGATGACCCACTGCCGGTTGCCGTCGGAGATGCCCAGATCCTGCTGGGCGGAGGGCAGTGCGATGTTCACGATCGTCGCGTCGAGCACGACCATCAGCTGGGCGAGGGCGATGAAGACGAGCGCTTTCCAGCGGCTCGGATCGGGACCGGCGGAGCCGTCGGAACCGTCGGAAAGGCGCGTGTCGGCCGTTTTTGACATGGGGGTAGCCACCTAGGTGTGCGAAGCAGAGAAAAGGAACGGAAGGGAAAGAACGGAAAGGAGAAGGAATGGAACGGACGGAAGGATTCGATGCCGGTCAGGCGGTCACGAGGCCATGTGGCCGCGCGGAAGCGGCCGCGCGGCCGGCCGGTCACGAGGTCGTGTGTTTCACCGAGAGCGCCTCAGGTCCTCCAGGGTCACGGCCGAACCCGGCAGTTCGGAGCGCGCCGGCGCTTCGAGCCCGTCCAGGAACAACTGCAGATGACGATGGGTGAACCGGTCGATGTCCAGGCAGGCGGTGCCCGGGAGCGGCCGGGTGAGCTGGGAGAGCATGACCATCAGATCCCCCACGGCGACGTCGGCGCGCAGCCTGCCCGCCTCGTGAGCGCGGTCGACGAGCGCCTGGACCGCCCCTTCGAGCCGGTTGCGCTGGGCGACCAGGTCGGGATGGTCCCCGTCGAAGTCGCCGCTGAGCAGCGGGCAGAGGGCCGCGACCCGTTCGTCGGCCGCCGCGTGGGTGAAGCGGCTGAGCCCGGTGAAGGGATCCTCCTCCGTCACGGCCGCCTCCTCGGCGCGCTCGGCGGTGCGGCGGAGGACGGACAGGACCACCTCGTGGATGAGGGAGGAACGGTCCGGGAAGTTCCGGTACAGGGTCGCGTTGCCGACGCCTGCGCGTCGGGCGATCTCGTCGAGCGGCACCTCGGGGCCGAACTCGACGAACATCTCCCGGGCCGCCGTCACGATCCGCTCCCGGTTGCGCAGGGCGTCCGCCCGCGGCCGGGTGGCGCGCCGCGTCGCGGTGTCGGTGGCGGGGCTCACGGCTCCATGTCCTCTCGGTCGACCGGGTGACACGGCCCCTGACTGCGGCCGCGTCCGGCGCCCGCGCGGAACCGGGGAAGGGGCCCCCGGTTCCTGCGGACATGAAGGCAAACGGGGAAGGGATCCCCGGTTATTTCCGCGACACCGAACTATCCGATGTGACCTGAATCACATTGCCGTTCCGGCGTGTCCCACGATCGGCCCTCCCGGCGCGCGCCCCGCCACACCTCCGAACAGGCTGAACGCACGAGCGCAGCCCGGACCCGGCCGGCTGCCGCCGAGCCGAAGGCGGACGACCGCATGCAGCAGACCCGCCGACGGATACGCAGACCCGGCACGCTCGGCGCCCTCGCCGTCATCACGCTCGCCACCCTCACCTCGGCGAGCTCGATGCTCCCCGGCGGGTCCCGGACCACGGCGGGCCCCATCGCCACGGCGGAGGAATCGGCCCTCGAACCATGCCGCCTCACCTCCACGACCGGCGTGCAGATGTCCGAGGGCGTCCCGACCCCGTCCGGTTACGTGCGCTCCACGGGCGAGATCCGCGCCCTGAACCTGATGATCGACTTCCCGGACGCCGAGGGGGCGGGCTCCGCGCTGGACCGGTTCGCGGAGTTCTTCCCGCAGACCGAGCAGTGGTTCGCCACGAGCTCCTACGGACGGCTCGACTACCGCCCGGAGACGCCGCTGCCGGACTGGCTGCGGATGCCCATGGCGTTCAGCGCCTACGGGATCGACCGCGGCTCGCCGTACGAGCCGGGCTACCGCCAGCTCGTGCAGGACCTCGTGGCCGCGACCGACCACAAGGTGGACTTCAGCTCGTACGACCTGGTCAACGTGCTGGTCACGCCCAACGCGGGGCCGTCGGCACTGGACACCGTGCTGTCCGTGACGTTCTCGGGCAACCACGAGGCGCCGTACGCGGACGGGGTGCCGCTCGCGAACACGAGCTTCGTCTACAGCCGTCAGGACGACGGCTCGGGCAGCTACTCCGAAACGGGGTACCGGGTGCTGCCGCACGAGAACGGCCACGTCTTCGGCCTCCCCGACCTCTACACGGCGGAGGGCGGCGGCGCGGTCGGCCACTGGGACATCATGTCCGAGGACTGGGGCGCGAACAACGATCTCCTCGGCTGGCACAAGTGGAAACTGGGCTGGCTCGACAACGACCAGATCCAGTGCGCCGCCGCCACCGGCAGCAGCGAGTACGACCTCACCCCGCTCGCCCTCAAGGGGGGCCGCAAGCTCGTCGTCGTCCCCCTGGACTCGGAGACCGGATACGCCCTGGAGGTCCGCACCCGGGCCGGCAACGACGAGGCCGTCTGCAAACCGGGCGTCCTCGTCTACCACGTCAAGACGGACGTCGACACGGGCCAGGGGCCGGTCGCCGTCGCCGACAGCGACACGAACAGCGGGGGCTGCACCCGCCGGCCCAATGTGCACGCGGAGCTGTCGGACGCCCCGTACCGGCCGGGCGAGACGTTCACCGACGAGAAGAACGGGCTCCGGATCACGGTCCTCTCGGAGAAGGCGAACGGGACCTACCGGGTGCGGATCACCCGCTCCTGACCGCGGCACGACCGCGCGGCGGCCCGGCGACGCCGGGCACACCCCGATGGCGGTCCCGCAGCGGCACCGCACGGAGCCGGTGGCCTCGCGCGGACGCAGCACCCGGTGACACCGTGAAGACGCGTACGGGCCCGGCGGCCCCACCCGGACGGCACCACCACCCCGGCGGAGCATGAGGGCCCTACACCGGCCCACCTCACGCGTCCCACCTCACGCGTCCCACCTCACGCGTCCCACCTCACGCGTCCCACCTCACGCGTCCCACCTCACGCGTCCCACCTCCGCGCCTCGTGCGGAGGGGCACGGCCTCGGACGCCTCAGCCCGCCGCCGCGCCCTGTCCGTCGATGCGAGCCCGCCGCCCGTGACCCCCGCCCGCGACCTGCCGCGCAAGCGGCTCGCGCAACTCCCGTTTGAGGATCTTCCCCGTGGGGTTGCGGGGCAGTGGTTGCTCCCGTACGAGGACGTGCGCCGGGACCTTGAACGCGGCGAGCGTCCGCCCGACGTGCGTCCGGAGTTCGTCGGCCGTGACGACGGCGCCCGGCGCCGACTGGACGACGGCCGCCACCTCCTCGCCGAGGACGGGATGCGGTACGCCCAGCACGGCGGCGTCCATGACCGCCGGGTGCTCGTGCAGGGCGGCCTCGACCTCCACGCAGTAGACGTTCTCACCGCCGCGGACGACCATGTCCTTCAGCCGGTCGACGATCGAGACCCGGCCGTCCCGCAGGGTCGCGAGGTCTCCGGTCATGAACCAGCCGTCCGCCGTGAAGGCCCCGGCCGTGGCGTCCTCGTCCCGCCAGTAGCCCCGGACCAGGGACTGGCCGCGCAGCCACAGCTCGCCAACCGCCCCCTCCGGCACCGGCTCGCCGTCCGGTCCGGCGACCCGCACCTCGGTGGCCGGGGTCGGCCGGCCCGCACTGTCCGGGAACTCCCGGTAGGAGGCGCCGAAGTTGGCCGTCACGCCCCCGCAGGTCTCGGTCAGGCCGTAGCCGTTGCGGGGCTCCACACGCTCGCCGAAGCGCGCGGTGAGCCGTGCGACGAGTCCGGGCGGAGCTGCGGCGCCACCGGTGTTGAGGTGGGTGAGGCTCGGCAGCCCGCTCCCGTTCCGCTCGACGGCGTCGAGCAGTTGGAGCGCGGTCGTCGGCACACCCGAGTAGTGCGTGACCCCGTGCCGCTCGATCAGCGCCGCCGCCTGCTCGGCGTCCCACCTGCGCATGAGGACGAGCGTGCCGCCGACGGCCATCACCGAGTAGACCGTGGTGAACGCGGCCACATGGAAGAAGGGGAAGGTCATGAGGGTGACGGGCGCCGGGCCCTGTCCGGGGAGCACCCCCCTGGCGAGTGCCGAGGCGGCGGCCGTGTAGCGCGGGTTCATCGCCGCGCCCGCCTGCGCGAGCTGGGTGGCGACGGCCCCTTTGGGCCTGCCCGTGGTGCCGGAGGTGTAGATGATCGTGGCGTCGTCCTCGGGGCGTACGTCCACATCCGGCGGGGCCGTGCCGGGGTCCGGTACGGGCAGGTCCTCGTAGCGCTCGACCCCTTCCCGACCCGCCGGCAGCCCGGCACCACCGCCGGCCGGCCCCTCGTCGTGGAAGACCACGACGGGGACCTGACTGCGCGACGCCCACGCCCGCACCCTCGGCAGCCGCTCGCCGTCCACGAGCAGCACGCCCGGCGAACAGTCGTCGAGCGCGTACGCGAACTCCTCCTCGGTCCACCACGCGTTCAGCGGCACCGTCACCAGTCCCGCCAACTGCGCGGCCCAGAAGGCGATCTGCCACTCGGGGTGGTTCCGCATGCCGACGACTGCGCGGTCCCCGGGCCGCAGTCCGTGCACGTCCACGAGCCGGTTCGCCAGCGCGGAGGCGGCCGCGAAGAACTCCCCGTACGTGTACGTCCCGCTTTCCGCGACCAGGAACGGCCGGTCCCCGAACGCCCACGTGGCCTCGACGAACTCGCGCAGCGTGCGCGGGCCCGACGCGTACACCCCGTCCTCGACCGCGAACGGGGCGCCCGGGGCCGTGAGGCGGTCCGAAGGATCTCCGGAGAACGGCATGAACGGTCCCTCCCTAAGCGCTCGCTCAGCTCGCGGGCCGACGCTATGCCGCGCCCGGTGGCCCGTCAAGGCCGGGGGCCCTGGTCGGCCGCCGGCAGCCCGGCACCCGTACCGACCTTTCCACATCCCCGCCCACCTGCGGCAACGGGCAACCGGGTGCGGGACGACGAGGCACACCGAAACCGCCTCACCGGCCCCGGCGGACGTCCCGACCGGACAGCACGGCACCTCATGGACACGCTCCCGACGGCCGACCATCCTGTGCTCTCCCGCACCATGACCAGCCCCCCATACCGGACGTCGACGCGGCGGTCGCCTTCTGGCACGAGCACGGCACCCCGAAACTCACCCAGCGCACCCCGGCCGACGTCACCCGCTTCTTCGACGGCCTGGATCTCCCCTCTCCGGGCGGCACCTTCTCCTGCAACCGCCGGAGCCCGGACCCCACCGACGAGCCGCTGCCGGACGACGTGGCGATGTAGGCGAGGTGGGACGGAAGTCCCGACCCAGAGGGTGGGGCCGGGCCTGAGGGCGATCACGCGTGCGGCCACTTGCGACCTCCCCGCATAACAGGGGCATATCGCCCAGCCCAGACTGATCAGCCACCAGACCTCACCCCCGGCCCGACTCCACCCCGATCCAGGCCCGCACACACCCTGAACAGGAGAAACATGAATCTTGCCGGGCGGCGGCCGGGATCCGCTAGGCTAGACGCCGGATCTCGCAGAGATCCACACCTTCGCCTTCGTAGCTCAGGGGATAGAGCACCGCTCTCCTAAAGCGGGTGTCGCAGGTTCGAATCCTGCCGGGGGCACGCTAAAGCAGCAGGTCAGCAGCGCAGCGCGCCTTCGGCGCGCGCCGTGGGCGTGGTAAATCCCGTGGCGTGCGCCGGGGGTGCTTCTGTCTGCCCTGACGTGAGTTGCTACGGGTCCGGGACGCTGGAGGGGTTCGTTCCGGCCGAAACCGAGGTCTCTGTGATGCCGGTGAGCTCGCAGGTCAGCATGGTGCCGAGGGCCGTCCACGGGAACCGTGGAGTGTTGCTGTGAGCACGTGCGTCAGAATTCCTGATCCACCCTGGCCCTCCCGGAACGGCGTACCGCTCGGCCGCCTGGGGAGGGGCTTTGGACATGGACGTACTGCACGAACGCTGCGTCGGTGTGGACGTCAGCAAGAAGGACGCCAAGGCGTGTATCCGCACTCCGAGTACGAAACGGCGCGGGTCGTTCACCACTGAGACCACAACCTGGGGCGCGACGACGAACGCCGTGCTCGCCCTGCGCGATCACCTGCTCGCCGCCCAGGTCACCCTGGTGGTGATCGAGGCGACCTCGGACTACTGGAAGCCCTTCTACTATCTGCTGGCCGACGAGTTGAACGTGATCCTGGTCAACGCGCGGCAGGTCAAGAACCTGCCCGGCCGCAAGACCGACGTCTCGGACGCGGCCTGGCTGGCCCAGCTCGGCGCCCACGGCCTGGTCCGTGCCTCGTTCGTCCCGCCGCAGCCGGTGCGCGAGCTGCGGGATCTGACCCGAGCCCGGACCCAGATGACCCGCGAGCGCGGCCAGATCGTGCAGCGCCTGGAGAAGCTGCTGGAGGACACCGGGATCAAGCTCTCCGCGGTTGCCGCCGACATCATGGGCGTCTCCGGCCGGGCCATGCTCGAAGCCCTCATCGCCGGGGAACGCGACCCGCAGGTCCTCGCTGAGATGGCCAAACGCAAGCTCCGCAGCAAGATCCCCGAGCTCACCGAGGCCCTGACCGGCCGCTTCCGCGAGCACCACGGGTTCCTGACCCGGCTGCACCTGGACCACTACGACCAGCTCACCGCCGCGATCCGGCAGCTCGACGAACGGATCGAGGAGACGATGGCCCCCTTTCGCCCCGCCCTCGACCTCCTGGACACCATCCCCGGCATCAACCAGGCCGTCGCCGAAGTGATCATCGCGGAGACCGGCGGCGACATGACCCGCTTCCCCTCCGCCAAGCACCTCGCCTCCTGGGCCGGGGTCTGTCCCGGCCACCACGAGTCCGCCGGCCGCACCAAGAAC
>NZ_JASHLT010000027.1:0-94986 GCF_030056615.1 Streptomyces sp. HNM0645
CAGATCCGATTTCCGTTCCGTTCCCGGTTCGGAATTCATTTCCGGTGGCCGTTGGAGGGCCTCTTGTCTTTCGACTTTCTCGACGTTACCAGAATCTTCCGCGGCCGAGCTAATCGGCTTCGCGATCCGGATAAGGATTCGAGAGTGGCTCCACGGAAACGAGATTCCCGATGAGAGCGAGAGAGATTCTAGATGGTCACACTCGAAGCTGTCCACTCCGAGGCAACCGTTTGAATCTACCTCCCCACACGGCCCGTGTCAACGGTTCCGGTGGGCGAAGAGGACACTAGCAGCTCACCCCCGGTGGTTGCACATCAGGCGGCCGTAGGTACCTCGGCGCTGCGTTCCGAGGCTTCGACGTCACCCGTCCCGCCGGCTCGGGCCGCGCGGCCGCCGAGGACGTAGACGTACGCCAGGAACGCCAGCTCGGCGATGATTCCGATCGTGATCCGGGCCCAGGTCGGAAGACCCGAGGGTGTCACGAAGCCCTCGATCACGCCCGAGACGAAGAGGACCAGGGCCAGGCCGATGGCCATGCCGATGGCGGCACGGCCCTGCTGGGCGAGGGCGGCCCGCCTGGACATCGGTCCCGGGTCGATGAGGGTCCAGCCGAGACGAAGGCCCGTGCCGGCAGCGACGAAGACCGCGGTGAGTTCGAGGAGACCGTGCGGGACAACGAGCCCCAGGAACGTGTCGAGGCGCCCGGCCGACGACATCAGGCCGATGCCGATGCCGAGATTCGCCATGTTGATGAAGAGGATCCACAGCACCGGCACACAGAGGAACGCACCGAAGACGAGGCACATCGCGGCGGCCCAGGCGTTGTTCGTCCAGACCTGGGCGGCGAACGAGGCCGCGGGGTGACTCGAGTAGTACGTCTCGTACTGCCCGCCGGGTCGGGTGAGCTCGCGCAGCTGCTCTGGGGCGGCGATCGCCGCCTGGACCTCGGGGTGCGTCCCGATCCACCAGCCGATGACGGCGGCGAGGAGCGTCGAGAGAACGGCGGTGGGGATCCACCAGTGCCGGGAGCGGTAGACCGCGGCCGGGAAGCCGGCGGTCAGGAAGCGGACCGCGTCCTTCCATGAGGCGCGGCGGGTCCCGGTGACAAGGGCGCGAGCGCGGGCGACGAGCTGGGTCAACCGTGCCGTGATCATGGGGTCCGGGGAACTGGACTGGATCAGTGAGAGATGGGTGGCGGTGCGCTGGTAGAGCGCGACGAGTTCGTCCGCCTCGGCGCCGGTGAGCCCCCGTCCGCGCCGCAGGAGGGAGTCCAGGCGGTCCCACTCTGCCCGGTGGGTCATGACGAAGACGTCGAGGTCCATGGTCGGCTGCTGCTCCAGGCACTGGTCCGGCCCGCCGCGGGGGCGGTGCTGACAACGACTCGTACGCCTGCTCGTACTGCTGCGGCGTGCTTGCGGGTCAGCTTGGCAGACTTGCGTACTGAGGGGTCGCGAAGGCCGGGGAACGTTTCGAGGACAGTGGAGAGGGTGGGCGCCGTGAGCGGGGTTGTGACCGGGGATGCCGTCGTACTGGGGCTTCGTCCGGCAAGGCTGCCGAGCCGCGCCCTGGCGCTGGTGATCGATCTGGCACTCGTGTGGGCCGCGTACCTCCTGATATCCGTGGGACTCGCGATGGCCACGGCTTCGCTGGACGAGGCAGCGGGGACGGCCGTGTCGATCGCGTCGTTCGTCCTCGTCGTCGTCGGTGCGCCGATCGCCGTTGAGACGCTCAGTCACGGGCGTTCTCTGGGCAAGCTCGCCTGCGGACTGCGGGTGGTACGCGACGACGGGGGCCCGATCCGGTTTCGGCATGCGCTGGTGCGCGGGGCGATCGGGGTCGTGGAGATCCTGATGACCTTCGGAGCGATCGCCTGCATCGCCTCACTGGTGTCGGCACGCGGTCGGCGTGTCGGCGATGTGTTCGCGGGGACCCTGGTCGTTCGGGAGCGGGTGCCCGCCGCACGGTCCGTGTACGTGCCTCCGCCGCCGCCCTGGCTTCTCGGGCGGTTCACGGAGCTCGACCTGTCCGGGGTGCCGGACGATCTGTGGCTTGCGGTACGCCAGTACCTGACACGGATGAACCAGCTGGACCCGGAGGTGGGCCGGTCGTTGGCCGAACGACTCGCCGTCGAGCTGGCCGCGTGCACCGGGACGCCCGTCCCGGCCGGCGTGCCGGCGGGTGCGTTCCTGGCGGCCGTGGTGAACGAGCGGCAGACCCGGGACACGCGACGGGCGCATGCGGCGGCGGCCAGGAACCCCGTGGTGCCGGTGAACCCTCCGGCCCCGCACACGCACCGTGCCGACGTGGGGCCGCGCCCGGCCGGGCCGGTGCCGACGGCCCACACCGTGACGGGGACGGCCCACGGGGACGCGGCGCCTGCCGACTCCGCCCCCGCTTCCGCCGGTTTCGTGCTGCCGGGCGCACCTTCTGCCTCCGCCCCTGCTGCCGGCACCGCTCCGGCTGCGGCGTCGTCCCCCGGGGCCGCCGGGGGAGACAGCGGCGGTCAGGGAGCGGGGCCGGCCCAGGCGGCGACGGGGTTCGCGCCGCCCGCTTGAGGGGCGGCGCGGGAGGACCGGCCGCGGAGTGAGGACGCTCCCGGGAGGCCGGTTCAGGGCCACGTTCTCAGCACGCGGTTCCGCTCGGGAAGCGGACTGCTCACGGAAACACGGAAGGTGGGGTCTCCAGGTCCTCGAGCTCGATGCCGGGCGCTGCGAGGACCACGTCGCCTGCGATGTGGACCGTGTGCCGCTCACCGGTGTCCAGGGCACTGACCTGGTATTCGTCGACGGTCAGAAGGCCGTTGTCAGTGGTGTGCGCTTCACTCCTCACCAGGGCCCAGGACTGGTCGACGGTCAGGGGGGCGAGGACGGGGTCGGTGAAGGCGACGAGACGGACACGCGTGGCGGGGGCACCGGGTGAGAGCCGGAGCAGTCGTGCCGTCGCGACGACGAACGCGGGGGAGGTTCCGGTGAAGGAGTGGGCGCGGACGTTTCCCTCGGTGGCGTGCGCGCCGGTGGGGTCGGTGCGCACCCAGGTGACGCCGTCGACGGCAGCGCCGCGGACCTGCCAGCTCGCTGCGTGGAGTTCGAGCCGGATGGGGCGTCCGAGCTCGTCGAGCGCCAGATCGACGGAGCCCGCGTGTTCTCCGGAGGGGGTGGTCAGCTGGGAGACGTAGCGCCAGCCCGACGGGCCGGGTGCGCAGTGGAAGTGCTCTTCACCGAGGGGGGTGCGATCGTGCGGATCATGGAGCGAGTAACGGCCGCGGGGCATGGGGTTGCCTGACTTCTCCGGAGTACGGGGCAGGCCCCCGACACGGGGGTGCGGGGGCCTGCCTGGTGCGCTGGCGCCACTGCCGGCCGGAGTGCCCTCCGGCCGGTTGGTCGGAGGGCCTGCCCGGGGTGGGTCAGTAGCGGTAGTGGTCGGGCTTGAACGGGCCCTCGACCTCGACGCCGATGTACGCGGCCTGCTCGGGGCGGAGCGTCGTGAGCTTCACGCCGAGCGAGTCGAGGTGGAGGCGGGCGACCTTCTCGTCGAGGTGCTTGGGCAGCACGTAGACGTCGGTCGGGTACTCCTCCGGCTTGGTGAACAGCTCGATCTGCGCCAGGGTCTGGTCCGCGAAGGAGTTGGACATCACGAAGGAGGGGTGACCGGTTGCGTTGCCCAGGTTGAGCAGGCGGCCCTCGGACAGCACGATGATCACCTTGCCGTCCGGGAAGGTCCAGGTGTGGACCTGCGGTTTGACCTCGTCCTTGACGATGCCCGGCACCTGGGCCAGACCGGCCATGTCGATCTCGTTGTCGAAGTGACCGATGTTCCCGACGATCGCCTGGTGCTTCATCCTGGCCATGTCCGAGGCCATGATGATGTCCTTGTTGCCGGTCGTGGTGATGAAGATGTCGGCCTGGTCGACGACCTCGTCCAGCGTCGTGACCTGGTAGCCGTCCATGGCCGCCTGCAGGGCGCAGATCGGGTCGATCTCGGTGATGATCACGCGGGCGCCCTGTCCGCGCAGGGACTCGGCGCAGCCCTTGCCGACGTCGCCGTAGCCGCAGACGACGGCGACCTTGCCGCCGATCAGGACGTCGGTGGCACGGTTGATGCCGTCGACCAGCGAGTGGCGGCAGCCGTACTTGTTGTCGAACTTCGACTTGGTGACGGCGTCGTTGACGTTGATCGCCGGGAAGAGGAGGGAGCCGTCGCGCTGCATCTCGTACAGGCGGTGGACGCCGGTCGTGGTCTCCTCGGTGACGCCGCGGATCTCCGAGGCCAGCCGCGTCCACTTCTGCGGGTTCTCCGCGAGTGTGCGGTTCAGCAGACGGAGGATGTGGCCGTACTCCTCGCTGTCAGCGGTGGACGGGTCCGGGGCCTCGCCGGCCTTCTCGAACTCGACGCCCTTGTGGACGAGGAGGGTGGCGTCACCGCCGTCGTCAAGGATCATGTTCGGACCGCCGGTGGGCGAGTCCGGCCAGGTCAGAGCCTGCTCCGTGCACCACCAGTACTCCTCCAGCGTCTCGCCCTTCCAGGCGAAGACCGGGACGCCCCGGGGGTTGTCCGCGGTGCCGTCCGGGCCGACGGCGATGGCTGCGGCGGCGTGGTCCTGGGTGGAGAAGATGTTGCAGGACGCCCAGCGCACCTCGGCGCCGAGCGCGACCAGGGTCTCGATCAGGACGGCGGTCTGCACCGTCATGTGCAGGGAGCCGGTGATCCGCGCACCGGCAAGCGGCTGCGACTCCGCGTACTCCTTGCGGATCGCCATCAGACCGGGCATCTCGTGCTCGGCGAGGGTGATCTCCTTGCGGCCGAAATCGGCGAGGGAAAGGTCGGCGACCTTGAAGTCCTGACCGGTGGCGACAGTCGTCATTGCGAGCTGCTCCTCAGAAGGGTCGAGGGTGTTCGGGCGGGATGGCTCTGCGGTCGCTACGGCGAAAACGGACACGCGCACAAGCACACACGGGTGCCGCACGTGCGTGTCCGGACGCCGTGGGACGTCCGCAGCGCAGTCCGTCGGAGGCCCTCTCTCCCTCGGCCGGTCCGCTCGGGACCGCCCGACCGCCATCAGCAGCGACGTCTGGCTCTGGTCACGAATCTACACCGATCGCCGTTGCGGCCCACAGCCCGCCCATGCCCGGTTTCCGGCCGAATCCCGGGGTGCGCAGCCATACGGAGGCGTGTGTTCCAAGACTTTTGGTCCCGGGGTCGTGTGGTGCACCATGCTCGTCGCGGATCGGGAAGCCCACGCGATCCGCACCCCCAGCGTGAGGAGATCTCGTGACCAGTCCGGGGAACAAGCAGCGGAGGACGAGGCTGCTCGCCGTGACCGCCTGCCCCACAGGCATCGCCCACACCTATATGGCCGCGGAGAAGCTCGCGCAGGCCGCGGAGGCTCTCGGCGTCGAGATGAAGGTGGAGACGCAGGGATCCATCGGGGCCGAGAACGTACTCTCTGACAACGATGTCAGAAATGCGGACGGGATCATCGTCGCAGCCGACAAGGACGTGGACCTCAGCCGCTTCACCGGCAAGCGAGTGCTCAAGGTCGGCGTGGCCGAGGGCATCCGTCATCCGGAGAGGCTGATCGAGCGGGTGGGCAGCGCGCCGGTTCACGGGGGCTCGACTCCGGCGGCCGCCGGATCGTCCCGCACTCGCGTCGGCGCCGACGGCGGTCACGGGGACAGCGGCGGCAAGGAGCGGAGCGCCGCCTACAAGGCGCTGATGAACGGCGTCTCGTACATGATCCCGTTCGTCGTGGTCGGCGGCCTGCTGATCGCGGTATCCCTCGCACTGGGCGGCCACGCGACGCCGGAGGGCTACGCCATTCCGGAGGGCTCCTTCTGGGAGAGCGTGTTCAAGATCGGCGAGATCGGGTTCCGGTTGATGGTGCCGATCCTCTCCGGATACATCGCCTACGCCATCGCGGACCGGCCGGCGCTCGTGCCGGGCATGATCGGTGGCTGGATCGCGAACACCGGAGCGCTGTACGGCTCCGAGGCCGGTGCCGGGTTCATCGGCGCGATCGTGACCGGCTTCCTGGCCGGATACCTGGTGCTGTGGATCAAGAAGGTCAAGGTCCCCAGGTTCGCACAGCCGATCATGCCGATCATCGTGATCCCGATCGTGGCGACGTCGGCGCTCGGCCTGTTCTTCATCTACGTCATCGGCAAGCCGATCGCCTGGGTCTTCGAGCATCTGACCGGCTGGTTGAGCGGAATGACCGGGACCAGCGCGATCCTGCTGGGCGCGGTACTCGGCCTCATGATCGCGTTCGACATGGGCGGACCGGTCAACAAGACCGCGTTCCTCTTCGGCGCCGGACTCATCGCGTCCGGCAACCAGACGGTCATGGGCATGTGCGCGGCGGCCATCCCGGTGATGCCCCTCGGGCAGGGACTCGCCACCCTGATCCGGCGCAGGCTCTACTCGGAGCAGGAGCGCGAGACCGGTATGGCGGCACTGTTCATGGGCTTCTTCGGTATTTCGGAGGGGGCGATCCCGTTCGCGGCTGCGCGGCCCGCCCAGGTCATCCCGGCGAACATGCTCGGGGGCGCCGTCGCCGGTGCCCTGGCCGGGCTCGCGGGCGTGGAGGACGCCGTGCCGCACGGCGGGCCGATCGTCGCGGTACTCGGTGCGACAGGAGGCGTGCCCATGTTCTTCCTTGCGATCGCCGCCGGCACGGTCGTGACGGCGCTGACCACGAACGCGTTGATCGGCGTCAAGGAGCGGGGAGCCGAAGCGCGTGGCGGCGGGAACGTCCGCGTCCCGGCACAGGTCGGCGCGCAGGCGGGCGCGCGGGGCACGGAGGGAGCGGCGGGCGCGGTGCCGACGCTCGCCGGGACAACGGCCGGTGGAACGCGCACCGGAGGGACATCGGCCGAAGGGGATCCGAAGCGAGGGGCGCGCACCGTTGGTGCGCCGGAGGCCGCCGGTGCGGACGTCGAGGGCCCCGGAGCCTGCAGCGGAACCGGAACCGACACGACGGATGCGGCGGATCCCGGATCGGAGTCCGGGTCCGGAGCCGGAGCCGGACCCGGCGGCGAGGTGTTGTCCGGTCATCTGACCGCCCGGACCGTGAAGGTCGGGCTCGATGCCACGGACAAGGACGCCGCCATCCGCGAGATGGCCGCAATGCTCGCGACGACGGGCCGGGTCACGGACGTGGAAGGACTGGTACGGGCCGCGCACGCCCGAGAGGACCAGGGGACGACGGGGCTCGGCGAGGAGATCGCCGTCCCGCACGCGAAGACCGACGCGGTCACCGCTCCGGTCGTCGGCTTCGCGCGCTCGCCCGAGGGCGTGGAGTGGGGATCGCCCGACGGCACGAAGGCTCGGCTGATCTTCATGATCGCGGTTCCGGAGGCGGCCGCGGGAGACGAGCACCTGCGGATCCTGTCGCTGCTGTCGCGCAAGCTGGCGGACGCGGAATTCCGTGAGCGGCTTCTCGCGGCCCCGGACGAACCGGCCGTGCTCCGGGTGCTCACGGAGATCGCGTAACGCGGGCCCCGGCTCGGGCACCGGTGCCGGCTCCGACTCCACTGCCGGCTCCCGCTCGGCGCCGGCTCGGACTCGGACTCCACTGCCGGCTCCCGCTCGGCGCCGGTGCCGGCTCCGGGGTCGTGCGACGACGAGCCTGGCGATCTCCCGGTCACCGCCGAAGAAGCCCCCCGACGGTGCACTGCGGGGACGGCCCGACCGCAGTCCTCCGAACAAGCCGGAGGGCCCGGTACCACGGCGGTTTCCAGGGGTCGTGGTGCCGGGCCCGTCCGTCGACCGGCGGAGGCGTCGTCAGTGAGCAGGCTCCGGGCCGGGGCCGCCCGGGGACTTGGCCGGGTCCGCGCCCGCGGCGGCGGCCTCCTCGCTGTAGATGTCGGGCTCCAGGTAGATGACACGCGCGATCGGGACCGCGGTGCGGATGCGGTCCTCGGCGGCGTTGATCGCCACGGCGACCTGCTCCGCCGTGTTGTCGTGCCGGACCGCGATCTTGGCGGCCACCAACAGCTCCTCGGGGCCGATGTGCAGCGTGCGCATGTGGATGATGCCGGTCACCGTTTCGCCGTCGACCGTCGCCGCCTTGATCTTCTCGACGTCCTCGACGCCGGCCGCCTCACCCAGCAGCAGGGACTTCGTCTCGGCCGCGAGCACCAGCGCGATCAGGATGAGGAGGACACCGATGCAGAGGGTGCCGATGCCGTCCCACACGCCGTTACCGGTGATCAGGGCGAGGCCCACGCCGAAGAGAGCCAGGACCAGACCGACGAGCGCGCCGAGGTCCTCGAGGAGGACGACCGGGAGCTCCGGGGCCTTGGCATGGCGGACGAACTCCTTCCAGGAGCGCTTGCCCCGCAGGAGGTTGGACTCCTTGATGGCCGTCCGGAAGGAGAAGGTCTCCGCGATGATCGCGAAGACGAGCACGCCGATCGGCCAGTACCAGTCCTCGATGGCGTGCGGGTGAGCGATCTTCTCGTAACCCTCGTAGATCGCGAACATGCCGCCGACCGAGAAGAGCACGATCGAGACGAGGAAGGCGTAGATGTAGCGCTCGCGACCGTAACCGAAGGGGTGCTCCGGGGTGGCCGCGCGCTTGGCCTTCTTGCCGCCGAGGAGCAGCAGGCCCTGGTTTCCGGAGTCGGCGACGGAGTGGACGCTCTCCGCCAGCATCGACGAGGAGCCGCTGAAGAGGAACGCCACGAACTTGGCTACTGCGATCGCGATGTTCGCGGCGAGGGCCGCGACGATCGCCTTGGTTCCGCCTGACGCGCTCATGGGTGCGTGGTGTCCCTTCGTTCCTGGGGTTCCGGAGTTCCTGCGTCCCTGGGGTTCCGGGGTGGAGCTCCCGCGTTACGGCGGGACATTGTTGCAGCAGCCCAGGCGGACGCCGAGTCAGACCGCCACGGTGGCCCGGAAGAGCGTTCCCGTACCGGACAGTTCGGCCTTTTCGCCCGCGGGGACGAACACCGACTCCCCTGCGGCGAGGGTGAGTTCCCCGGCCTTCGGCCGGCCCGCCGTCGCCAGCAGGATCTGCGGGGTGGGCAGGGTGAGGTCCACTGGAGCCGCACCGTCCGGCCGTACGAAGCGGGAGAGCCGGAACTCGTCGATCGGGGTGTCGTACAGCTCCTCGCCGGAGGGCGATGCCTCGGGCCGCAGGACGCCGGGGTCGCCCGCCTCGAAACGCACGACGCGCAGCAGTTCGGGGACGTCGACGTGCTTGGGGGTCAGCCCGCAGCGCAGCACGTTGTCGGAGTTCGCCATGATCTCCACGGCGAGTCCGCCCAGGTAGGCGTGCGGGACACCGGCTCCGAGGAACAGCGCCTCTCCGGGCTGCAGCCGTACGTGGTTGAGGAGCATGGCCGCAATGACGCCCGGGTCGCCGGGGAAGTGGTGCGCGATGGCGGCGAAGGGAGCGTACGGCGCACCGAGGCGTTCCGCGGCCGCCGCGGCCTCGGCGACGGTGTGGGCCATCTCCTCCGGATCGGCGGAGAGGACCGCGGTCAGGACCTCACGCAGGGCGGCCTCCTCGGGATGGGCGTGGAGGAGGTCCACGTACGGCTTGAGGGAGTCGACGTCGAGACCGGCGATGAAGTCGGCCGCCTCGACGGGCGGACGGAAGCCGCACAGGCCGTCGAACGGGGTGAGCGCGCAGACCAGCTCGGGCTTGTGGTTGTCGTCCTTGTAGTTGCGGTGGGGTGCGTCGAGGGGGATGCCGGCCTTCTCCTCGGCGGCGAAACCCTCCCGCGCCTGCGCGCGGTCCGGGTGCACCTGCAGGGACAGGGGCGCGCCGGCGGCGAGCAGCTTGAGCAGGAAGGGAAGCCGGGGGCCGAAGGCGTCGAGCGCGGGGCGGCCGAGCTCGCGCAGCGGATCGGCGTCGATGATGTCGTGCAGGGAGCCCCGGCCCGTCTGCGACGGGGCACCGGGGTGGGCACCCATCCACATCTCCGCCTGTGGCTCGCCGGTCGGGGCGATGCCGAGGAGTTCCGGGATGAGCGTGGTGGATCCCCAGGCGTAGGGACGCACGGTGTTGGAAAGGCGATCCATGAGGGGTGATCCTCGACTCGGTACGTGGCGGATGCGTGGCTGGTGCGTGTCTGCAGTGTGACCGGTGCGGTGTGCGTCCGGCCGGTCCGGGCGGTCCCGGGTCCGGGGTGCCGGGCCGCCGGGGCCGGGGTACGGGCCCTTGTCGGAACGTCGGGTCGGGCGGCGGAAACCGACGGAAACTCCGGGCGCCGGACCGCCGGGGCCGGGAGCGCACCGTCGGGTCCGTGGGCCGGTCGATCCGGTGCCGGCACCTTCGGTCCGGGTGCCGGGCCGGTGCGAGGTCAGGCGTGGCCGTTGCTCGCGAGGGCCAGATACCCGGCGGCGAAGTCAGTCACGGCGAGCAGCTCCGCCAGGGTCTCCAGCGCGCTGCCTTCCTCCGGCTCCAGTTCGCTGATGGCGGTGTCGTGGCTGAGCGCGAGCTCGCGCGCGGCCGGGGCCGCCGTGTACCCGTTGTCCAGGCTGTCCCGCAGGAGCAGGACCCGTGCCCTGACGGCCTGCGGCTCCTCGACGCGGTCACGGAAGAAGTCGTCCGGGTCCGCCCCGGCCGCGAAGTCGCCCGCGAGGAGCATGCCGTGGGCCGGTAGCGCCTCGGGCAGCTCCGCGGCGATGGCGGGCCGGCCGGCGAGCTCGGCCAGTACGGCGGCGAACCGGCGGCCGACCGGCCCCGCCGCGCCCTCCGTCCAGATCAGCGGGAGCGTGTCCGCGAGTTCGGCCGCCAGGGTCTTGGCGGGGTTGCTGTACGTGGCGATCGCGGGGCCGCAGCGTTCGGCGATTCGGTCGAGGCGGTCGGCGACGCCCTGCATCGCCTCGGGGTCGGCGGAGATCAGGCCGACCCGGTCGAGGAGTGCGAGGAGCGGGATGAACAGGGCCCAGAAGGCGCCGGGGCTCGCCGCGCTCCGGGTCTCCTCGTACAGCTCGTACGGCGCCGTCGCCATCGGCACGACGAGGCCGTGGACGCCGTCGACGGCCTCGGACAGCGGGGAGCGCTGCGGGGCGACGGCGACGACGGTGCAGCCGCGCCGGTACGCCTGCTCGGCGAGCAGGGCGAGTCCCGGCTCACTGCCGTCGGTCGTGGCGATGAGCAGGAGGTCGACGGAGCCGGCCCAGCCCGGGAGCGCCCAGCGCAGGGCGCCGGCCGCCGGGGCGACGCCGGTGGGGTGGAGACGGGTGACCGGCGCGGTGGGTCCGGCCAGCTCGGCGAGGAGGTCGGCGACGCCCGTCGCCGCGGTGCCGGAGCCCGCGATCAGGACGGCCCGCGGGCGGCCCTCCGGGGTCAGCTCGGCGATGCCCGCCTCGGCGGCGTGCCGGGCTGCGGTACGTACGCGTGCCCCCGCCTCCGCGGCGCCGCGGAGCAGACCGCGGCGGTCGGCGCGGGCGAGGGCTTCCGGGGCGTCGAGGAGTGACTCGTCGAGCATGGGGGTGTGCCTCCGATTCGCCGAACAGCCGGACAGGTGGGGGGCTCGACGCTTACGCGGGGCGGCGGGCCTCGTCCACGAGCAGTACGGGGATGCCGTCCCGGACGGGGTACGCCAGGCCGCAGTCCTTGCCGGTGCAGATCAGCTCGGGGGTTTCGGCGGCCGTCGCGTCTTCGAGCGGAGCATGGCAGGCCGGACAAGCGAGGATCTCCAGAAGGCCGGCTTCGAGCGGCATGTGGATCGTCCTTTCGAACATGCGGATTGGGCCACGTCAGCCTACCGCCGGGGGGCGGCCGGCGCGGCTCGGCGTGCGGGTGGGGCGGGCGGTGCGGCTACGGCCCCGACGGGCTCCACGGTCCACGGCGGTGGGCCGGGGCGCGACGGGTCGGAATCGAGGGCGACCGGGTCCACCGGCCAGCCGAGACCGACCGGGACGACGGGACCAACCGAGCCCCACCCGCCGAGCCCCACCGGCCGAGTGCGACCGGGACGGCGGGAAGAGGCCGGACGTTGAAGCGGGGCGCGTGCCGTGCCGCTCCGGTACGGGAGGCGGCGCGGGTGGGTCCGCCCAGCGCCGGCCTCAGCCGTTCCGCACCAGCGCCAGGACCTCGTCCCGCAGGGCCGACATCGTGGCCTCGTCACGGGCCTCGACGTTGAGGCGGAGCAAGGGCTCGGTGTTGGAGGGACGCAGGTTGAACCACCAGTCGGCGGTGGAGACCGTGAGTCCGTCGAGGGTGTCGAAGGTGACGCCGTCGCGGGACGCGAAGGCCTCGCGGACGGCTGCCGTGCGGCCCGCCTGGTCCTCGACCGTGGAGTTGATCTCGCCGGAGGCGGCGTAGCGGTCGTAGCGGCCCACCAGGTCGGACAGCGGGCCGTCGTGGGTCCCGAGGGCCGCCAGGACGTGGAGGGCGGCGAGCATGCCCGTATCGGCGTTCCAGAAGTCGCGGAAGTAGTAGTGCGCGGAGTGCTCGCCGCCGAAGATCGCGCCGCTGCGGGCCATCTCCTCCTTGATGAAGGAGTGCCCGACACGCGTACGGACCGGCGTACCGCCCTGTTCGCGCACGACCTCGGGCACCGACCACGAGGTGATCAGGTTGTGGATGACGACGCCGCCGCCGTGCCTGGCCAGCTCGCGGGCCGCGACCAGGGCCGTGATCGCCGACGGGGAGACACCTTCGCCGCGCTCGTCGACGACGAAGCAGCGGTCGGCGTCGCCGTCGAAGGCGAGGCCGATGTCCGCGCCCTCCGCGCGCACCCGCTGCTGGAGGTCCACGAGGTTCTTGGGGTCGAGGGGGTTGGCCTCGTGGTTCGGGAACGTTCCGTCCAGCTCGAAGTACATCGGGACGAGCTCGACCGGCAGGGATGCGAAGACCTTCGGGACGGTGTGGCCGCCCATGCCGTTGCCCGCGTCCACGACCACCTTCAGCGGGCGGATCGTCGCAAGGTCCACGAGGGAGAGCAGGTGGGAGGCGTAGTCGTCCAGGGTGTCGCGCTCGGAGACCGTTCCCGGGACAGCCACGGGGGCGGGGGCACCGGACGCGCGCCAGGACTCGACCAGCTCTCGGATCTCCGTCAGGCCCGTGTCCTGGCCCACCGGGGTCGCGCCCGCGCGGCACATCTTGATGCCGTTGTACCGGGCGGGGTTGTGGGACGCCGTGAACATCGCGCCCGGCAGCACGAGCTGACCGGAGGCCGAGTACAGCTGGTCCGTCGAGCACAGACCGATCATGGTGACGTCGGCGCCGCGGGCGGCGGCCCCCCGGGCGAAGGCGGCGGAGAGACCGGGCGACGAGGGCCGCATGTCGTGACCGACGACGATGGCGTCCGCATCGGTGACCTGGACGAAGGCGGCCCCGAACAGCTCGGCCAGCGACTCGTCCCACTGGTCCGGCACCACCCCGCGCACGTCGTACGCCTTCACGATCTGTGACAGATCAGCAGCAGAGGATGCAGCCACGACCCAACCTTCCCGAATTCCCTGTGGTCGCAACAAACTACCCGTCGGGGCGGGGACAGCAGGGGCCAGGCCCGAAATTCGGGATGGACCGGCACGGGCGCCGGGCCGGCAGGCTGCGGACCCGGGGCGGACTCGCCGGCTTGCGGCGAACCCGAGGTCGGCGACCATCGGACCTTCGCCGGAGAGCCCCGCGCACGGGAAGCGCCGCGGCCGGAGAACCGGAAGCCCCGCGGCCGGGTCATTCCGCCACAGCCGGCCCGTCCCGGCGGCGGATCGCGATCAGCCCGTCCGAGCGACGCACCGCGGACAGCGCACCGCGGACGGCAGGAACGACAGGAACGACAGGAGAAGAAACGCCTCTTCAGGAGTCGGGCGAGCGCAGCACCCGGAGGTGCCCCCGCCGCGCGACCTCCATCGAGTCGGACCTGCGGGCTCCTGAGCCGCCGCCCGCCTGGGCCGCTCGCTCCTGTGGGCGGGCCGCCTCCCTGACCGCGTTCGCCAGGGCCTCGAGATCGTCGCCACTGGGCCTGGCCGGGCCGGAGGCGTCGGAGAGCCGGACGACCTCCCAGCCGCGGGGCGCCGTGAGCCGTTCGCTGTGCTCGGCGCACAGGTCGTAGCAGTGGGGCTCGGCGTAGGTGGCGAGAGGGCCGAGGACCGCGGTCGAGTCGGCATAGACGTACGTCAGTGTCGCGACGGCAGGACGGCCGCACGCGGTGCGCGAACAGCGACGTACAGGGCTCACGACGTTGGACGGTACCGCACTCTTGAGCGGGCCGCGACGACTCTCCGCCACGTCACTCCACCGTGTCGCGCTGTGAGGTCCCGCACAGCCCCGTTCCGGCCAACTGGACTGACCTGCGCGGGAGGAACGGCGGCCGATTCGGTACCCCATGCGATCCGGTCACTACTGCATATTAATTGCGTCATTCACGGCGAGTGCGGCGATCGAGGAAAGGCATCGAATCGAGCCCAACCTTGGCCTGAATGTTCAATAAGCGACAAGCCGACGCGGCCCGCCGAGGACGCTCCGGGCAGGCGGCGCCCGGGGCGCCCGGGAGACGTGCGTCGGGGACCGTCGAAACCTTCACGCCTCCGGGTGGTGCCCCGTCACCCACGAGGGCGATGGCCCCGTGTTCGAGAGGGGCACGGCCCCGCTGCGGCAGGGTCCGGGAGAGCTACCCTGCGTCAGTGATGGACAGTCCCGTACCGCCCCGCCCCACCGAGCCCAGGCCGCGCCGCCGCGACCGTCACGGCCGGGGGATGCGCGGGCCCGTCGCCCCGCCGCAGGTGCCGCTCTCCGCCAGCCGGGCCGAGTCGTTCCGCGATCTCGTGCAGGACTCGGTGGAGCGGCTGGAGCGGCGCTGGCCCCAGCTGACCGAGGTGGAGTTCCTGGTGCTGGACGTGCCGGGGTCGGTGGAGGAGAGCGTGCCGCTGGGTCGCTCGGTGCCGGCGGAGAAGGGCAGTCCGGCGAGGATCATGGTCTACCGGCGTCCCGTCGAGATCCGCACGAAGAACCGGGACGAGCGAGCGCTGCTGGTGCACGAGGTGGTGGTGGAGCAGGTGGCGGACCTGCTGGGCCTCGCACCGGAGTCGGTCGACCCTCGCTACGGCCAGGACTAGGCCAGGACTAGGCCCGGCCCGGCGCGCGGCAGCCGCGTCCCCCGCCCACCGGGGCCCGGGGTGGCCGGGGCCCGTCAGTCGTCGAGGACGGAGAGGTCCTGCTCCGCCGCCGGGACCGCGACCAGACCGCGGTCGTCCGGCAACGTCTGGACGGTGAACATCTGGATGCCGTCCTGCGGGAGCAGCAGCGTGCGGGCCGCGTGGACCGGCCCGCCGGACTGCGGCTCCACGGTCAGCGCGTACGAGCCCTTCAGCCCTTCCGGGACGGGAGGGCTGACCGCCAGCGTCGTTCCGCCCTTGACCGTGTAGGTCTTGACGGACTGGGACCCGCCCTCGGTGCCGGCCGAGGCCGTCACCTTGACCTGGGCGGTCTCACCGGGCGCGGTGAGGGAGAGCACCGAGCCCTTGGCCCGGTTGTCGGCGGCGGTGGCCCGCTCCTTGACCGGCGCGGTCGCCGGGATGTAGGCGATCTCCTGCTTGTCGCCCTTGCCCCGGGTGACCTGCAGGGCCGCGACCACCGGCGTCGCCGGGGCTCCCTCGGCCGGTAGCAGGAGGATCGAGCCCGCCTCGCCCTTGGTGACGTCCTTCATGTCGAGCGAGGCCGTCATCCCTGACTTCACCCGGAGGCTCTCCGCGCCGGCGGGGTTGATCGTGCCGCTCGCACCCGCGAGGCGCACCTTCAGTTCCGCGTCGTCGTCACCGGGCGCGAACGCGACCAATCGCACGGCGGTCGCGTCCGCCGGGACGCCCGGCAGCACCAGCGTGCCGGCCGGGTCGGCGGACGCCGCGAGCCAGTCGCTGCCGGTCTCGTCCCCGGCGCCCCGCACCGCCGCCCCGACCCGGCCGGTGCGCGTCGTCACGTGCACGGTCACGTCCTCGGCGGGATCGGTCGTCAGGGTGGAGAGCAGGACGGGGACGCTCGCTCCCGGTGGGACCTGGATGCCGTCGCTCAACTGGGACTTGAGCGCGCCGTCCTTGCCGTAGAGCTCGATGTCGACGAGCGCGCCGGAGTCGTCGGGATTGGTGAGGTGGACGTAGTCCTGCCGGTCCTTGGCGAGGCTCGCGCCCGGGAACCAGAAGTCTGTGTCGGGTGCGGTGCAGTGGACTCCGAGCACACCGCGTCCACTGCCGGCGCTCACTGTGGTCGTCTGCTGGGTGGTCCAGCCGGGGGCGAGGCCGCCGGTGGCGGTGCCCACGAGCGCCGGGGCGGCGCTGCCGCTCGCCTTGGCGCCGACGGGCTTCCCGGGCTGCTTGAGCGTGACGACGGGCTTGTCGGACGAGGGCTTCTTCGCGCTTCGGTCGTTCTCCGCCCCGTCCTCCTCGTCGTCCTTCTCCCCGCCGGCCTTGCCCGCGTCGTCGACCGGGTCCCTCAACGTCGCGACGGAGGGCTTGAGTTCGGCCACCGCGCCCGAGGTGGCGGAGCTGCCGCCGCTGCCGGAACCCGGAGTGAAGGACGTGTACACCGTCTCGGCGATGTCCGACGTCGCCGGGGCCGGGCAGAGCAGGCTGGAGCGCTCCACCGGCAGCCGGGCCGGAGCCGTCGCCTCGGTCGCCGCCCCGCCGTCGGGTGCGGTGAGCGCGGCGAATCCGGTCACGGCGGCGAGAGACGTCACGGCCGCGAGGAGCGAGAGGGTCGTGCGGTTCACTGGTTGCTGCTCCCGTCGGGACGCTGCTCGTTCTCGTGGCCGTAGGGGTCGTACGGGTTCGCTTCCGGGCCGGGGCCCGACCCGTACGGGTCGTACTGCTGCGGGTCGTACTCATGACCGCCGTACCGGTGGTCGTACTGCTGCGGCTCGTACGGCCCCGGCGGATACTGCCCGGGCTCGTACTGCTGCCCCCGGGGACCGTCGTACTGCCGGGTGTCCGGGTACGCGTACTGCTGTCCGGCGCTGTCCTCCTGGTACTGGCCCGGGTACGGGTCGGCGTACCCGCCGTTCCCGTACGAGCCGTAGCCGGAGGTGTCCGGGGCGCCCTCGTCGGCGTAGGCCCGCTCGTCCCACTCCGCGCCGTACTGCGGCTGCCGGGGCACCGCCGTGTACGGGTCCGCGGCTCCGGACTCGGGCTGCCGGCCCGCCGCGGGATCCGGCTCCTCCTCGACGGCGGCCGCCTCGGCCTGCGCCGCGCGGAGCCTGCGGGCACGGCGGCCCTCGCCCTCGACGGGCTGGGCCGGGATCGCGGCCTCCTCCTCGGGCAGGTCGTCGTCGATCTCGCGGCGCCGGCCAGGCAGGGCCAGCACGATCAGGACGAGGGCGAGCGCGCCCTGTGCCCAGATCCAGGCGGTGTGGGTGACCGGGGCCTCGTAGGTGAGGTCGAGCCGTCCGCCCTCGGCGGGCAGCTCGAAGCCCTGGGCCCAGCCGTCCACGGTGGTGGTCTTCAGCCGGCGGCCGTCGAGCGTGGCCCGCCAGCCGTCGTCGGCGCTGTCCGCGATGCGCAGTACCCGGCCGTCGGGGCCCTTGGGGATGTTCGTGTGGGCCTCGACCGGTCCGGAGGCCACCGGCAGCGGCTCCGCACCACCACTGACGATGACCGCGCGGGCGATCTGGCTGTCCACCCTCCACAGCGCACTGCCGTCGAGCTGGCTGAGCCGGGAGAGGCCGGGGGTGGCGTCGAGGACGCGGCTCATCTGGCGGGGCGCGCCGTCGCGGACCAGCACGTACCGGATGGCGAAGCCGCTGAGCTGGCTGGTCTGGTCGGCGCCGGAGCCGGCGACGAGGTTGGCGACGACCTTGTCGAGGCGCGGGTCGCTGCCCGCGGCCTCGCTGAGCTCGGCGTCGCCGAGGCGCCCGCCGGAGCCGCGGACGAGCGTGTACGACACCTTCGCCGGCGACGAGCCGCCGAGGACGAGCGTGCGGGGCTGGTCGCGGGTGCCGCTCTCCTCGGCGACGAAGGCGGGGACCTGCACCGGGTCGCGGCGCTCCAGCGGGCCCGCGGCGCCACTGATCATCCAGTTGCCCGCGGAGAACAGCGGGGCGGCCGCGGCCGCGAGGGCGACGAGCGCGGCCACGGGCTGACGCCAGCCGAAGCTCTGGGCGGCGACGCGCCGGCGGGCGCCATCCGCGCCGACGACCGCGGCGGCGATCAGGGCGATGCCGTAGACGAGGGTGGCCGGTCCGGCCCAGCCCGAGCCGTTGGCCAGGACCGCGAAGACCAGCGCGACGACCCCGACCGCCCAGGCGGTGCGGATCGCGAACTGCCGCTCGGCGCGCAGCAGGGCGGCGAGCGCTGCCAGGACCACACCGATGAGGAGCAGCCCGCCGACGGTCTTGGGACCGCCGGGGCTGGTGCCGAGCAGGTCGAGCGGGGAGGCCGCGCCGGTGCCGAACTCCAGCCCCGCCTCGCGCAGGAAGCGGGACGGGTCGGTCAGCAGCGACAGCGACCAGGGCGCCAGGACCAGCAGCGGGGTGCCGGCCACGACGAGGAAGCGCATCCCGTAGGCGGTGATGTCGCCGCGGCGCAGCACGAGGGCGGCCAGGCCGAGGACGACGGCGAGCGGCCAGACGACGGGGGTGAAGGCCATCGCGAACGTCAGCAGCAGCGCGTACGCCCAGGTGGCCCGCCAGCTGCCGCGCGCACCGTCGGTGCGGGCCAGTCCGTAGGCCGCGACCGCGGCGCGGGCGATCAGCGGGAGCACGACGGCGAGGACGGCGGTGCCGAGCCGCCCGGTGGCGAGTGCGCCGGTGGCGGCGGGCAGGAACGCGTACGCGACGCTCGCCCAGGCCCGCAGCAGCCGGGACTCGATCAGCGGACGCGAGGCGAAGTACGCCGTGACGCCCGCGAGCGGAACCGAGCAGACGAGCAGCAGGGTGAGCGCGAAGCCGGTGGAGCCGAGGAAGAGTCCGGAGAGGACGCTCAGGATCGCGAGGTACGGCGGTGCCGTCTGGGTCCCGCCGGTGCCGAGCGGGTGCCAGGCGTCGGCGTAGCGGCTCCACAGTTCGGAGAGGTCGCCCGGCGCGGGCAGCAGGGCGCCGCCCGCGAGCGCGCCGCCGCCGAGAAGGCCGCGGCAGGCCACGAGGGAGACGAGCAGCAGCACCGCGAAGAGGACGGGCCCCGGCTTGCGGGCGATCTTCTTGAGCCGGGCGAACTGCTCGACCTCGAGGAAGTCGGCCTCGTCACCGCCGGGACCGGACTCGACGGCTCCGTGCCGTGAGCCGCCGGAGTCGGAGTCGCGCCCGGTGCCGAGGCTTCCGGCGACCTGTTCGAAGGTGGCGCGGACGGTGGCGCCGGGCGGCGGGAAGAGCGGTCGCAGTTCGCTCGCGTCGACGAGGGCCTTGCCGCGCCGGTGGCGGGCGGCGAGGATCCGCTCCGGGCGCAGCAGGGTGCCGAGGAGGCCCATGACCTCGTCGACCGCCTGGCCGGGCACCTTGCCGACGAGATACGCGACGGTGCGCAGCAGGGTGCCGAGGACGAGGCGGAGCAGGACGAACGGCAGCGACCTGCCGCGCGCGTTGACGAGCAGGGTGTAGACGGCGCCCGCCTTGTCGACGCGGTGCGGGCTGGCGACGGATCGGCCCGCGCAGTCGACGGTGCGGCGCTCGCGGGCGGCGGCCTCGGCGTGCCGCAGCACGGCGCCGGGGGCGACGAACACGCCGTGGCCCGCGGCATGGGCGCGCCAGCAGAAGTCCACGTCGTCACGCATCAGGGGCAGCCGCCGGTCGAAGCCGCCGAGTTCCTCCCAGACGTCGCGGCGCACGAGCATGCCCGCGGAGGAGACGGAGAGCACGGAGCGGACCTGGTCGTGCTGGCCCTGGTCCTGCTCCCGGCGGTCGAGCCCGGTCCAGCGGCGGCCGCTGTTGGCGATGGAGACGCCGACCTCGAGGAGCTGCTTGCGGTCGTACCAGCCGCGCAGCTTGGGGCCGATGACCACGGCGTGTTCGTCGGAGTCGGCGACGCGGAGGAGTTCGGCGAGGGCGTCGGGGGCGGGTGCGCAGTCGTCGTGCAGCAGCCAGAGCCACTGAACCGGTTCGCCGTGCGGCAGCTCCGGCATGTCGTACGCCTCGTCGCGCCAGGTCCTGGTCACCGGGTCCCAGCCGCTGGGCCGCCTCAGATAGGGCAGGTCGTCCGGGGTGAGCACCGGCGCGGTGCGGGCCGCCTCCTCGACGGCGGCACCGAAACCGGTACGGCGGGCGAGGTGCAGGACCCGGTCGGCGCCCAGCGCCTCGGTGACCAGCCGTGCGGAATCGTCGGCGCTGCCGGTGTCGGCGGCGACGACGTTCTGTACGGGGCGCTCCTGACCGAGCAGCCCGGCGAGCGCGTCGGGCAGCCACCGGGCACCGTCGTGGGAGACGAGCACGGCGGTGACGACGTGCCGCGGGAACTCGGGCGGGGTGGCGGGAACAAACTCCGCAGGGGTGGCGGACATTGAGGTACGGGCCCTCCGGCCGGTTCGCCCCCGTGAGGGGCGCTGGAGCGTCTGGGACGGGGCCCCACACTAACGGTCCGGCGGAGCGCCGTGGCGCGGGCTGTCCACGCGGGGCCGGCGGCGGGGGGCGGGCCGCTCCCGGGCTGCTGCCGGACGCCGGGCCGGCGACGGCGGGCGGGCACCGGGTCGCGGCCGGAGCGGGGATACCGGCGGGCGGGCGTACGGGAAGATCCGCCGCTCGGCAGCGGAGCCGGGGCGGCGGACCTTCTCGTGCGCGATGCGCGGACGTGTTCTGTGCGACGCGCGGGTGCGCGGGTGCGCGGGATGCATCCGAGTCGGGGCGGCGAACGGGGCGTGCCCAGCAGGCGGGGTGCCGCGTGGGCCGTCGCGGGCGGCGTTCACGGCCGTCGCGACGGGAGCGGGTACCGGCCGGGCCGTCGCGGGTAGTGACGGTCACCGGTGGCGGGCGCGGTCGACGACCGGCCGGACGGTGGAGCGGTGGGTCGGGCGGCGGCCCGGGCGGGGCCGCTGGCGGCCTTCTCCGGAACGCGGCCTCTCGGACCGTGGCCCTACTTCAGACCGCGGCCTTCTTCAGCCGGCGACGCTCACGCTCGGACAAGCCGCCCCAGATGCCGAACCGCTCGTCGTTGGCGAGGGCGTACTCGAGGCATTCGGAACGGACTTCGCAGGCGAGGCAGACCTTCTTGGCCTCGCGGGTGGATCCGCCCTTCTCGGGGAAGAAGGACTCGGGGTCGGTCTGGGCGCACAACGCGCGCTCCTGCCAGCCGAGTTCCTCGTCCGCGTCCTCGACCAGCAGTTGCTGGAACAGCTCGGTCATGTGCGCCCCTCGTCTGTCTTTGCGTCCCCGTGATCCGGCCGTGAGCCGTACCGATTTCGGCCGAACGACACGAGTGAAATTACAAGTGTGTGGATCCGGGCCAGTCAAGCCGAGATCTGCTATTGGGCCCCGTATTCACTCTGCGGAACCAAGCGTATGCGGAAAGTGTTTAAATCACCAAAAACTATGACACTCGCCGCCGACCCGACCACGCCCTCCCCCTCCCGCGATGCCGCACCGGCGTCCACCGGCGCCACAAGGAAGGACGTCCCGCACTTCGATCTTGTTGCGATCCAGCCACACAAGCGATCCGGATCACAGTCCGATCACAAGAGCGCAACGACGTTTGAGGGCACAGTTGCAGCGCCATGTCTCCGGCTCGGTCGAAGCACAAACCTTTCTCCGACCGGAGTAACCGGATGAGGTGAAACATTGCCGCCAAATCGGTCATCAAGTTGACATCCGGAGCCGTGTTCGTCACCTTGGATGGCATGCCAGCGACCACAGCGCCCTCCGCGACCCACGCGACCCGTGGGTTCCGCAGCGCTGTCCAGGCGCGCTGTTGCTGTTCCAGCTGTTGATGCCGTAGCGCTCCAGCTCTCCCCGGCCCGCCCGTTCCCGGCGGGCTTCGCGACACCCCAGCACTGACCTTCCGTTTCTGCCGAGGAACCACCGCACCCCATGAACAGCGACAGCGACCTCCAGATCGCCGGCGACATCCTCGAGGTCCCGCACCTCCTCCAGCCCGCCAAGGAGCACCCGTCCACCGTGGCCGAGTTCGCCGGACTCGCCCGGTCCATCGCCGAGGACCGCGCCCAGTGGGCCCCGCTCGTCCGGTACGACGCCACGACCCGGTGGTACCACCGGCTGCGCACCGGCCCCGGTTACGAGGTCTGGCTGCTGTCCTGGGTCCCGGGACAGGGCAGCGGACTTCACGACCACGGCCCCTCCTCCGGCGTACTGACCGTCCTGGAGGGCGAGTTGACGGAGCGGACCGCGCGGGCCGACCGCGCCCTGACTGCCGGCGCGCAGCGCGTCTTCGCCCCCGGATACGTGCACGAGGTGGTCAACGACTCGCTCGAGCCGGCCGTGAGCCTGCACGTCTACTTCCCGGGCCTGACCGAGATGCCGATGCACACGGCCCACTGCTCGCCGGCCGCCCGGCAGGACGCCGTCGTCGCCTGACCGCGGCCCGCCCGTACCGTCCGGCCCGGCAACGCACCCACGCCCGCAGCCTGCCACCGGCCCCTCGGCCGGCGGACCGCGACTCATCCCGGGGTGCCGGCGCCTGACACACTCTGGGCATGCGCATTGTGGTTCTGGCCGGTGGCATCGGCGGTGCTCGTTTTCTGCGTGGCCTCAAGGCGGCCGCCCCCGAAGCCGACATCACGGTCATCGGCAACACCGGTGACGACATCCATCTGTTCGGGCTGAAGGTCTGCCCGGACCTCGACACGGTGATGTACACGCTCGGCGGCGGCATCAACGAGGAGCAGGGCTGGGGACGTTCCGAGGAGACCTTCCAGGTCAAGAGCGAGCTCGCGGCGTACGGCGTGGGACCCGAGTGGTTCGGGCTCGGTGACCGCGACTTCGCCACGCACATCGTCCGGACCCAGATGCTCGGTGCGGGCTATCCGCTGAGCGCCGTCACCGAGGCGCTGTGCGCACGCTGGCAGCCCGGGGTGCGGCTGCTGCCGATGTCCGACGACAGGGTCGAGACCCATGTCGCCGTCGACGTCGACGGCGAACGCCGGGCCGTCCACTTCCAGGAGTACTGGGTCAGGCTGCGGGCGTCCGTCGACGCGCAGGCCGTCGTGCCCGTCGGGGCCGAGCAGGCCAAGCCCGCACCCGGCGTGCTGGAGGCGATCGGCGAGGCCGACGTCATCCTCTTCCCGCCGTCGAACCCCGTCGTGAGCGTGGGGACGATCCTGGCGGTGCCGGGCATCCGCGAGGCGATCGCCGACGCGGGCGTTCCGGTCGTGGGGCTCTCCCCCATCGTCGGCGACGCCCCCGTGCGCGGCATGGCCGACAAGGTGCTAGCCGCCGTCGGCGTCGAGTCGACGGCCGCCGCCGTGGCACGGCACTACGGGTCGGGGCTGCTGGACGGCTGGCTCGTGGACACGGTGGACGCGGCCGCGGTGGCCGAGGTCGAGGAGGCCGGGATCCGCTGCCGGTCGGTACCGCTGATGATGGCCGACCTCGACGCCACGGCCGCGATGGCGCGCGAGGCGCTGGCGCTCGCCGAGGAGGTCCGCGGATGACCGCACCCTCCTACCGGGTGTGGGCGCTGCGGGGACTGCCCGAGGTACGGCCCGGAGACGACGTCGCAAAGCTGATCGCGGCCGGTGAGCCCGGGCTGGTGGACGGCGACGTCCTGCTGGTCACCTCGAAGATCGTCAGCAAGGCGGAGGGCCGGATCGTCGAGGCCGGCGACCGCGAGGCGGCCGTCGACGCGGAGACGGTACGGGTGGTGGCCCGCCGCGGTGCCCTGCGCATCGTCGAGAACCGGCAGGGGCTGGTGATGGCCGCGGCCGGGGTGGACGCCTCCAACACCCCCGCCGGGACCGTGCTGTTGCTGCCCGAGGACCCGGACGCCTCGGCCTCGCGCATCCGGGAAGGGCTGCGGGACGCGCTCGGCGTCGACGTGGGCGTGGTGATCACGGACACCTTCGGCCGCCCGTGGCGGGCGGGGCTCACCGATGTCGCCATCGGCGCGGCGGGCGTTCGGGTCCTGGACGACCTGCGCGGCGGCACCGACGCGCACGGCAACCGGCTCGACGCGACGGTCGTCGCCACCGCGGACGAACTCGCCGCGGCCGGTGATCTGGTCAAGGGCAAGGCGGCCGGGCTGCCGGTGGCGGTGGTCCGAGGGCTCGGCCATGTCGTCGCGGACGGGACCGACGGCGCCCGCGCGCTGGTGCGCCCCGCGGCGGACGACATGTTCCGGCTCGGCACCTCCGAGGCGGTACGGGAGGCGGTGGCCCAGCGCCGCACGGTGCGCGCCTTCACCGACGAGCCCGTGGACCCGGGCGCCGTCCGCCGCGCGGTCGCGGCCGCCGTGACCGCCCCGGCTCCGCACCACACGACGCCCTGGCGCTTCGTGCTCCTCGAGTCGGAGGCCTCACGGCTGCGCCTTCTCGACGCGATGCGCGAGGCCTGGATCACGGACCTGCGCCGCGACGGCAAGTCCGAGGAGTCGATCGCGAAGCGCGTGCGGCGCGGCGACGTCCTGCGCAACGCGCCGTATCTGGCGGTGCCCTGCATGGTCGTGAACGGCTCGCACCACTACGGCGACGAGCGCCGCGACGCCGCGGAGCGCGAGATGTTCGTCGTCGCGACGGGCGCGGGCGTCCAGAACTTCCTGGTGGCGCTGGCCGGCGAGCGACTCGGGTCGGCGTGGGTGTCGTCCACGATGTTCTGCCGCGATGTCGTCCGCGAGGTGCTGGACCTGCCGTCCGGCTGGGACCCGATGGGCGCGGTCGCGATCGGGCACGCGGCACAGGCGCCGAAGGAGCGGCCGGCACGGGACGCGGGGGCGTTCGTCGAGGTGCGGTGAGCTCGGGGTCAGCGGGTGACGGGGCACGACGGCCGCGGCGTGCCCCTCCTGCGTCGAGGCCGACGAGCCGCTGCTCGAGGTGTCGACCGACAAGGCCGACACCGAGATCCCCGCACCGGCCTCCGGCGTCCTGTCGTCCTCGTGCCTCTCCCCCAGGTGCTGTCCGTGCCCCGGCGCCCTCGGTTCCCCCGGCAGGAGGTCGGCGAACTCGGCACGCGCGCACGCAGCCCACCCCTCCCCCAGCGCACTCGAGGAGTGTGAACGCCCCTCCGGATCACAGTCCGCCGATGTCCCAGCGCGGCATCTTCGGTGTGCGGCGGGGCGGGGTCCGGCCGCCGAGGAGGACGAAGCGGGCGGCGCGGTGGCGCTGGCCGGCGTACGGGGCGAGGAGTTCGAGCATCACCGCGTCGTCCGCGTTCCGGTCTCCCGCGAGGGCGTAGCCGACGATGCGCGGCAGGTGGAGGTCCCCGAGGGTGATCGCGTCCGGGGCGCCGTTGCTGCGCTGGACGGTCTCGGCGGAGGTCCAGGGGCCGATGCCCGGGATCAGCTCCAGGCGTGCCATGGCCGCCTCGGGCTCCATCGCTGCGGCCTCCTCCATCCTGCGCGCGGCGCGGACCGCGCGCAGGATCGTGGACGCGCGCTTGTCGTCGACGCCCGCGCGGTGCCACTCCCAGGAGGGGATCATCGCCCAGGTGCGGGCGTCCGGCATGACGCACATCCGGTCGGAGCACGGGCCGGGTGCGGGTTCGCCGTACTCGCGTACGAGGAGACGCCAGGCGCGGTACGCCTCGTCCGTGGTGACCTTCTGCTCCAGGATCGACGGGATCAGGCTCTCCAGGACCAGTCCCGTGCGGGTGAGGCGCAGTCCACGGCGGCGGCGGTGGCTGGCCGCGACGAGGCGGTGGCGCGGCTCGAACGCGTCCGGGTCGTCCAGGTCGCCCAGCATCGCGGGCAGTTGATCGAGGAGCCACTCGGCTCCCGGACCCCACGCCTCGGCGTGCACCGCCGCGCCCTTCGCCGTCACGCGCAGCGTGCCGGGGCCGGCGGGCGTCCGGGCGGCGCGCCACACGGAGCCGTCGGGGGTCGTACGGAACGTCGGGTCGCCCGGGCCGCGCCGCAGCGGTCCCAGCACCAGTCCGAGGTCAAGTGGGCCCGGCGGGACGTACGTCCGCTCCCGGCCCCCGGCGGTCGCCGCCCCGGTCCTGGGCGCGGGTACGGCGACCTCGCCGCCGCGCACCGTGGTGCGGGTGACTGCGGGCCGGGAGGTGAAGCGTCCTGCCACGGATGGGTGTCCTGGGTGCGGGGGGTGTGCCGAGGTCTGCCCCGAGCCTAAGGGCTGTGGCTTCGCAGCGGGACCCCGCGACCGCCCGCGGGACCGCGGTCCGGCACGGGCCGCGGTCCACGGGTGCGGGGCAGCCGCTCCGGCTGCGGGACACGTCGTCCCGGTGCACGGGCGCGGGACCGCCGGGCGGCCGGTCCGGAACGGGGGCGCGGGAAAGTGGGGCGCAGCCGGACCGGGCGCGGCGGACCGCCGGGCCGGCGGCGCGTTGCCGCACCGGCGTCGGGTCACCGGGCGGGCGCTCGGCTACTGGTCCGAGGAGAAGCGGATCGCGCCCGCCGGGATCGCGGCGTCGCACCAGACCCGGACGCCGTCGCGCAGCTCGTTGTCGGGCCCGACGACCGCTGCGTCGCCGACGACCGCGTCCGTGAGCACCGTGCGGGCGCCCACGCGCGCGCCCGCGCCGATGAGCGAGTCGGTGACCACCGCGCCGGCCTCGACCACCGCGCCGGCCAGGAGGGTGCTGCCGCTGATCCTGGCGCCCTCGCCGACGGTGGCGCCCTCCCCTACGACGGTTCCTCCGGTCAGCTTGGCGTCGGCGGCGACCGTCGCGGTCGGCAGGACGAGGCGGTCCCCGCAGCGGCCGGGCACCGCGGGCGACGGGGCCCGGCCGAGGACGAGGTCGGCGGAGCCGCGGACGAACGCCTGCGGGGTGCCGAGGTCCAGCCAGTACGTGGAGTCGACCATGCCCTGGAGGTGGGCCCCGGAGCTCAGCAGATCGGGGAAGGTCTCGCGCTCGACGGACACCGGCCGACCCGCCGGGATGCCGTCGATGACGGAGCGGCGGAAGACGTACGCGCCCGCGTTGATCTGGTCGGTGACGATCTCCTCCGGGGTCTGCGGCTTCTCCAGGAACGCCGTGACCCTGCCGGTGGCGTCCGTGGGCACCAGACCGAAGGCGCGGGGGTCCTCGACCCGGGTCAGATGCAGCGACACATCGGCTCCCGAGGACCGGTGGGTGCCGACGAGCGCCGGGATGTCCAGTCCCGTGAGGATGTCCCCGTTGAAGATGAGCACCGGGTCGTCCGGGCCCGACCTCAGTCGGGAGGCGACGTTCCGGATCGCCCCGCCCGTGCCCAGTGGTTCCACCTCGGTGACGTACTCCAGATGCACACCGAGCGACGAACCGTCCCCGAAGTACGGCTCGAAGACCTCCGCCAGATACGACGTCGCCAGCACGATGTGCTCGACGCCCGCGGCGCGCGCCCGCGCCAGCTGGTGCGTGAGGAACGGCACCCCCGCCGCAGGGACCATGGGCTTCGGCGTGTTCACGGTGAGCGGGCGGAGTCGTGTGCCTTTGCCGCCGACCAGGAGGATCGCTTCTTGGGCCTTGGTCAATTGCCTTCTCTGCTTCCTTCTGGGGCCGGGCGATTCGCGCGTATGACCGGCCAGTCTATGCAGCCTGTGCGTACGTACGTATGCGGCACCGCCGGACCAATCGGTCCGGCGGACGCGCCGGATGACGGCCGGTGGGTCCTCAGCGGCCCTGCAGTTTGGCCGCGAGCGCGCGGGCCGTGCCGAGTTGGCCGTAGAGGCGGGCGCCCGGGCAGTCGGTGGCGAATCCGTCCCGGTGCCCGGAGATGACGTGGAGCCTGGCCTTCGTACCCTTCGCGTATCTGTTGCCGCCGCCCGACGTCAGAAATGTCGTGGCCTTCGGGTTGGCCCCGAAGAGCCCGAGCTTCCATGCGGCGAGTTTGGCGATGGCGTCCACCGCGGCCTTGGGCGGAGTGGTCGAACTGTACGTTCCGAGCACGGCGATGCCCATGCTGTTGGCGTTGAAACCGCGTGTGTGCGCGCCGAGGACCGGTTTGGCCACGCCTCCCGCCCTGCCTTCGTAGATGTTTCCGCACTTGTCCACGGCGAAGTTGTAGCCGATGTCGCGCCAGCCGCTGCTCTCCACGTGGTAGCGGTAGATACTGCGGAGGACGGAGCCGGACTGCTGGCAGGTGAACCGGTTGCCCGTGGCGGTGTGGTGGACGAAGGCGGCCTGGACCGTCTTCGTGTAGACGAACTGCTTCTCGCGCAGGGCCTCGTCGGCACCCCAGCCCTTGCGCGTGACGATACCGGGGCGGGGCCCGATGTACGGCTTGGCGACCCCGTACGCCGCGGCCTCCGCCCCCGTCTCCGCCTTGCTCAGCGGGAGGATCGCGTCGGAGCCGAGGGGCGCGAGGTCCGCGTTGACGGCGGAGGCGGCCGCCGACTCGGGCGTGAGCGACGCGGTGAGGGCCGGATCGCCGATGGCTCCCGGCAGTTCCTCGTACACGCCTTCGCCGGGCACGGGGATCTCCGGCCTCTCCGGGAGGCGGGCGAGCGGCGCCGGGTTCTCCTCGCTGCCGGGCTGCGGGTTCTCCTGGCTCCCGGGCTGCGGGTCGCCCGGCTGCGGGCTCTCCGGTTCATCGCCCGGGTCGACGAGTTCCAGCCGCAGCCCTCCGGGAAGGGGCGGCGTGGCGGCGCGGGTCGAGCCCCGGGCGGGCTCGGGCCGGACCCGGACCGCCACCGCGTCCGAGTCGCCGACCCACAGGGGGGCGGTCGCCCCGCGCACCCTGCCCTCGGCCCACTCCTCGGAGCCGGGGTCCGGGGCGTGTTCGAAGTCGTGGGTCTCCACGTCCTGCCACTCCGACCACGCGCCCGAGCCGGTGGCGCGGGTACGGACCTGGACCGAGCCGTGGAGCTCGCTGTCCGGGTCGTCCCACACGACACCGACGAGGGAGAACGGCCGGGTCTCGCGCTGCGGCAGACCTTGGGCGACCGCCCCGCCGGCCGAGCGTTCGTAGCCGGTCAGGGGAACCAGGGGCAACGACTGCGTAGAGCCCGGGAGATCCGGCACGCGCGGCGCGGCGGAGGCCACGGGGGTGAGCGCGGGAAGAACGAGGGCGGCGGTGCAGGCGACTCCGACGGAGGATGCAAGGTAGGCACGCATGGCTCGATCCTTGGGCGGCGGCAGGGGATCCGCCCACCGGGAAACCGGCGCTCCGTCGCCCCGTCCGGGGGACGTCGTCACCGGGACGGCCGCACCGGCGCGGCGGGCGCGGCGTACCCTTGCCCGGGTGAACGCCAGCGAACGCACCCCGGCCGACCTGCTGCGATCCGCGCTCGCCGCGGACCCCGCACGCCCGTTGGTCACCTTCTACGACGATGCCACCGGTGAGCGCGTGGAATTGTCCGTCGCCACCTTCGCCAATTGGGTGGCCAAGACATCGAACCTCCTGCAGGACGGCCTGTCCGCCGAGCCGGGCGACCGGCTCGCCCTGCTGCTGCCCGCGCACTGGCAGACGGCGGTGTGGCTGCTCGCCTGCTCATCGGTGGGAGTCGTCGCGGACGTCGGAGGCGACCCGGCGGCCGCGGACCTTGTCGTGAGCGGCCCGGACACCCTCGATGCCGCCCGCGCCTGCTCCGGTGAGCGGATCGCGCTGGCGCTGCGCCCGCTCGGCGGCCGGTTCCCTCAGCCTCCCGAGGGGTTCGCCGACTACGCGGTCGAGGTCCCCGGCCAGGGCGATCGCTTCGCCCCCTACGTACCGGTCGACGCGGACGCTCCCGCGCTCGCCGTCGGTGGCGTGGAGTTCACCGGGGCTCAGCTCGTCAAGCGCGCCCGAGCGGACGCCGCCGATCTGGGCCTGGCGCCCGGGTCGCGACTGCTGTCGGGCCACGGGTACGCGAACTGGGAGGGGCTGTCCGCCGGACTGTACGCGCCCCTCGCGTCCGGCGGCTCGGTCGTGCTCTGCCGGAACCTGGACCGGCTGCCGGCGCAGGACCTGGAGAAGCGGATCGGGAGCGAGCGGGTGACGGGCACGGCGGTCTGATCCTCCGGCGCCGCCGCACGGCTCCGCCGACGGGCCCCGGACCCCGGTCGCCCCGACCCGCGCCGCTCGCACGGGGCCACCCGCCGATACGGCCCTGACCAGCGACGTCGTACGGCCGACGCTGCGGATTTCACCCGTTCGGCCCAGTGGGCACCGGGCCCGCAGGCCGCGGCGGCAGGTCCGGTGGATCATCGGCGGTGGGTACTGCGACAGACCACCGCGAGGACGGACGCCACGTGACCGACAGCGCCGGCACGCCCGCCGAACCTGACGACACCGCGGAGCACGCCGCCGGTGACGGCTCCGGTGCGGGCGGCGGGGGGCGCGGGTACGGGAAGAGGCGGCACCGGAGCATGCGGTGGGTCGCGCTGGGCGTCTCGCTCCTGGTGCTGCTGGGCTCCGGGGTCGGCTGGTGGCTGTACCGCAAGCTGGAGGGCAACATCACCACGGACCTGACCGCCGTGGAGGAACTGGAGCGCTACGACAGGGAGCGCCCACTGCCCGCACCGCACGGCGCGCAGAACATCCTGTTGATCGGCTCCGACAGCCGCGCCGGTGCCGACAACGGCAAGTACGGCCGCGACAAGGGCGTCCAGCGCTCGGACACCACGATCCTGCTGCACATCGCGGGCGACCGCCGGAGCGTGACCGCGGTGTCCGTGCCCCGCGACCTCCTGGTCGGCATCCCGAGCTGCCGTACCGCCGAGGGCACCCGCAGCCGGGCGCAGTACGCCCAGTTCAACTCGGCCTTCGCCGTCGGCGGTGCGGCGTGCACGATCCGCACCGTCGAACGGCTCACCGGCGTCCGGATCGACCACCACATGGTCGTCGACTTCCACGGCTTCAAGAGCATGGTCGACGCCGTGGGCGGGGTGACGGTCTGCCTTCCCGCGCCCATCGACGACGCGGACGCGCATCTGAGGCTGAAGGCCGGCAAGCACACCCTGAACGGCGAGCAGGCCCTCGGCTACGTCCGCGCCCGCAAGTCCCTCGGCAACGGCAGCGACACCGAACGCATGGACCGGCAGCAGCAGTTCCTCGGCGCGTTGTTCAACAAGATCCAGAGCAACGGGGTCCTGCTGAACCCGGCCCGCCTCTACCCCGTGCTGGACGCGGCGACCCGGTCGCTCACCACCGATCCGGGCCTGGACTCCCTGAAGGACCTGTTCGATCTGGCCCGCTCCCTGCGCGGAGTACCGACGGAGCGCGTGCAGTTCCTCACCGTGCCGCGCCGGCCCTACCCGTACGACCCCAACCGCGATGTCCTCGCGCAGCCGGCGGCGAGCAGACTCTTCGAGCGCTTGCGCAAGGACGCCCCGGTGCGTGTGGTACCCAAGGAGACGACGGCGAGCACCGCGGGGGACACGGAGCGTGACAGCGGGACGGGGTCGCAGAACCCTTCGGCGACCCCCACGTTCTCCGGCACCAACGCGACATCGGCCGGGTGCGGGTAAAGCCCTGCCCAAAGAGTCACCGGCAGTCCATGGAGATTGGGTGGATTGCCCGGTTGTAAGGGGCGTGGAATTTGTCACGGACGTCGCCCACCGCTGAACTGGGCGGATAGTGTGACGCGATCCGGTACATCAGGCCGGCCAGGCCGCGGTCATACACAACCGGACCGACGAATCGAGCGTCTCCCGGGGGGAGGGACGCCGCGCGTGGCACCGACGGAGGACTCAAGCAACCGTGGATGCGCAGAGCCGTGGGCAGGCGGACGAGATCGACCCCGCCGACCAGTGGGTACTGAACCCGCAGACGGGTAACTACGAGCTGCGACTGGACCGTTCCGCTCCGAAGCCGCCCCCCTCCCGCTCCGCCGGCGTCGCCCCCGGAACTTCCGGCCGCCGCGGCCCTTCCGGCGCCACTCCCACCACCGCCGAGGTTCCGGGACAACGCACGCGGCGCTCGGCGCGTGGCGGAAACCCGCCGGGCGGCGGCGACGGAGGGCGCGGCTCGCAGCAGACCGCCGCGGGGCGCCGGAAGCGCAAGCCGCCGAAGAGCAGGAAGAAGAAGGCGATGCTGTGGACGGGCGGCGTGATGGCCTGCGTCCTCGTCGCCGGCTCGGCCTTCGCGTACTACCTGTACGAACGGCTCAACGGGAACCTCAACACGGTGGACGTCGGTGACGCCGGCTCCAAGGGCATCACCAAGGACGGCCCGGTCAACATCCTTCTGCTCGGCACCGACAAGCGCACCGGCGCGGGCAACGAGGGGTACGGCGACAAGGGCAGCACCGGACACGCCGACACCACGTTCCTCTTCCACGTCTCCGAGGACCGCACCAACGCCACCGCGCTCAGCATCCCGCGCGACCTGATCACGGACATCCCGGACTGCCCCACGAAGCAGCCCGACGGCTCGACGAAGATAATCAAGGGCTCCCAGGGCGTCCGCTTCAACGAGAGCTTCGGCGTCGAGGGCCGCGACCCGGGCTGCACGATGCGCACGGTCAAGCAGATCACCGGCGTTCCGGTCGACCACTTCATGATGGCCGACTTCAACGCGGTGAAGACACTCTCGACCGCCGTCGGCGGTGTGGAGGTCTGCCTGGCCAAGCCCATCAGGGACAAGGATTCCAAACTGGATCTCCCGGCCGGCAAGCAGAAGGTCGAGGGCGAGGACGCCCTCGCCTTCGTCCGCAACCGGCACGGCCTCGGCAACGAGAGCGACCTGGACCGCATCAAGCAGCAGCAGCAGTTCGTGGCGTCGATGATCCGGCAGATGAAGGAAGACACGCTGGGCAACCCGAAGAAGATGTTCGCGGTCGCGGAGGCCGCGACCCAGGCCCTCACCGTCGACAGCGCGATCGGGGACATCCCCAAACTGACGGCCATGGCCCAGGAGCTCGGCAAGATAGACGTCAAGCACATCAGCTTCGCGACCGTGCCGGTGGTCGACAACACCGACGGCGCCACCGTCCTCCTCGACGAGGTCAAGGCTCCGCAGGTGTTCAGCATGCTCCAGAACGACATCTCCTTCACCGAGGTCAAGAAGAAGGAGTCCGCGGCCAAGAGCAAGCAGGCGGCCCTGCTCAAGGGCCCGCGGGCGGAAGCCTCCGCCGTCCGGGTCGACGTCTACAACGGCAGCGACACCTCAGGGGCGGCGCAGAGGACGCTCAACTGGCTCCAGGTCGAGCAGGGCGTGCTCAAGTCCGCCAACAAGAGCAACGCCCCGGAGAAGACGGCCAAGACGACACTGGAGTACGCGCCGAACCAGGCCGACCAGGCCCGCAAGCTCGCGGACCTCATGGGTCTGCCGGCCACGGCGCTGAAGCCCGGCACGGAGGACGCCGAGGGCACGGAGGCTATGGTCCTCACGCTCGGTGCCGACTTCAAGGGCGCGGGGGTGCCCATCACCGCACCGGCGAAGCCGCCGGTGGACAAGGTCGAAGCAGACAAGCAGGTGTGCGCCCAGTGACCCCGGATCACCGGGTCACGCGGCGCGCCTGACGACAGGGGGGGTTCCAGGGGTGGGACGGAGCAGCGTGCAAGGGGAGGACACGCGCGAGCGTGTCCGGCACGCCGGAGAACCGGGCCGGTCCGGCGGCAGCGGCGCGGAGGAGCGCGGCGGCTCCGCCGGCACAGGCGGCGGGGAGGAATCCTCACCCGCCGCCGCGTCCGCCGGCACGGGCGGCGGACGGGTCCGGCCGCGCGGCAACCCGCGCGGCCCTGGAATACGGGGCAGACGCCGGACGCTCCGCTGGGTCGCCTCCGTGCTCTCGCTGCTGATACTCGGGACGGCGGGAGCCGGATACCTGTACTACGAGCATCTGAACGCCAACATCAAGACGGACGACCTGAACCTCGGCAAGAACGGAATGGCCGACCACAAGGCGAACGCCGCCGGCCAGACACCGCTGAACATCCTGCTGATCGGCTCGGACGCGCGCGACTCGGCCGCGAACAAGGCTCTCGGCGGCGCCCGGGACACCTTCGACGGCCCTCCGCTGGCGGATGTGCAGATGCTCGTCCACCTGTCCGCCGACCGCAGCAACATGTCGGTGATCAGCATGCCCCGCGACACCGTGCTGAAGATCCCGGAGTGCACGGACCGCGAGGGCAAGGTCTTCGAGGCGACCGGTTGGACCCTCACCAACGAGTCCCTCCAGCGCGGCGGGCCCGGCTGCACGGTGGCCACCTGGTACAAGCTGACCGGCATCACCATCGACCACTTCATGCAGGTCGACTTCGCAGGCGTCGTGTCCATGGCCGACGCGATCGGCGGTGTACCCGTCTGCGTCACGCAGAACGTCCACTCCCGAAACAGCGCGGGGCAGGGCTCCGGTCTCAAACTGAAGGCGGGCACGACCTTCGTCAAGGGCGAGCAGGCGCTGCAGTGGCTGCGCACCCGCTACGGCTTCAAGGACGGTACCGACCTGGCCCGTACGGAAGCCCAGCACATGTACATGAACTCGATGGTCCGCGAGCTGCGCAAGAGCACCAAGCTCACCGACCCCGCCAAGCTGCGGAACCTGGCCGAGGCGGCCACGTCCGCGCTCACGGTCGACGCGGGGCTGGACACGGTGGCGAAGCTGTACGCCCTCGCCGAGGAGTTCCAGCAGGTCCCGACCGAGCGCATCACCATGACGACGATGCCGAACTTCTACACCCACCGGCCCTATTTCGCCGGCAAGGTCGAACCGCTGCAGCCGGACGCGGAGCAGGTGTTCCGCATGGTGCGCGAGGACATCCCGCTCGACGGGAAGGCGTCCAAGCGCACGGCGCCGGCCGCTGCGAAGGACCCCGCCGCGGCACCGGACGAGATCGGTGTGAGCGTGCAGAACGGCACGCACACCGATGAGCTGGGGGCCGCGAGGGGGCGCGCGACGGAGATCGCGGGCGTGCTGACCGGCAAGGGCTTCACCAGGGCGACGGCGGACAAGCAGACCAACCCGCAGGAGCGGACCGTGGTGTTCTACCCCAGCGCGGAGCTCGCGGGCGACGCGCAGGCGGTCGCCAAGGCCGTGGGACTGCCCGTCTCGTCGGTGAAGAGGTCCACCGACGTGTCGGGAGTGACGCTGGTGGTGGGCGCGGACTGGCGCGAGGGCGCCGCCTACCCGAAGCCCGCCGCCGAGGACGACGGCAAGGCCCCGTCGTCGGCGAAGCCGCTCAGCGCCGACAACACCAAGGCCTGTATGCCCGTGCAGCCCGGATTCACCTGGTAGTCCGCGACGGAACGCCCGTCCCAGGGGGCTCCGCAACCGCGCCGGCCCCTCCCCCACGAACGGGGCCGTCCGAAGCGCTGCGCTTCGGACGGCCCCGTTCGTGGGCGTCGGCCCGCGTGGTCAGGCCTGCGTCGGTGCCGTCACCGCCGGCCGGCGGCTCTCGATGACCTTCCTCGCCAGCGAACGCGGGCTCGTCAGGAAGCCGAAGCCCCACGACATGTGCATCGTCGCCAGCGCCACCGGGATCTGGAGACGGGCCTTCAACGGGAGGCCCTTGCCCGCCGGGACCGAGCCCGCGGCGATCGCCGCGAGGTAGCCGCCGGGGATCACGAAGCCGAGCGGTGTCAGCGTCGCACCCGCCACCAGGCCGGCGGCGATCGCGCAGACGGCGGTCGGCGGGGCGAGATAGCGGAGGTTGATCGACCCGGAGTGGTAGCGGGCGACGACATGGCGCCAGCGGCCGTAGTCCTTGTACTGCTTGGCGAGCGCCTTCACGGAGGGGCGCGGCCGGTACTGCACCCTGAGCTCGGGCGAGAACCAGATCAGTCCGCCGGCCTCGCGGATGCGGAAGTTCAGCTCCCAGTCCTGGGCGCGGATGAACTCCTCGTTGTAACCGCCCTGCTGCTCCAGCGCCTCACGGCGGAAGACGCCCAGGTACACGGTCTCCGCGGGGCCCGCCTCGCCGCCGGTGTGGAAGGCTGCGTTGCCGACGCCGATCTTCGAGGTCATCGCCGCGGCGACGGCGTGCTCCCAGTCGTTCTCGCCCTCGGCGTGCATGATGCCGCCGACGTTCTGCGCGCCGGTCTCCTCCAGGAGGCGGACGGCCGTCGCGATGTAGTTCGGCGACAGCATCCCGTGACCGTCGACGCGGACGACGATCGGGTGGCGGGATGCCTTGATCGCGGCGTTGAGCGCAGCGGGCGTACGGCCGGAGGGGTTGGGAACCGTGTGCACCCGGCCCCAGGGGTTCGAGGCCGTCTCGCGCACCAGCTCGGCGGCGATCTCGTCGGTGCGGTCCGTCGACGGGCCGAGCGCGATGACCACCTCCATCTCGCCCGCGTAGTCCTGCTGCAGGATGTGACGGACGGCGTCGCGCAGATGACGTTCCTCGTTGAGGACCGGCATGATCACGGAGACGGCGGGCGGGGCGGCTGGCATGGGTTCCTCGGGGTCCTGGGGTCGTCCCCCGGGAGACAACGGCCTCGGGGAGACAGCGGCGTCGCCCGCCACGTTACCGCGAACGGGGGACAGCGATGCGCGCCTCCCCCCGGCCTCCCCCTGCCGCAGATCGTATGGGCCTACGGTGCTCAGGATCACCGGTCTGCTGCCCCGCGGAGGTGCCCCTCGTGCCCACACCGCCCCGCTCGCCCCGTCCGCGACCGGCGGCGGCCCGTCCGAGGCCGGTTCCCGGCCCGACGGCGGGCCGCCCGAGACCGGCGGCACAGCGGCGGGCGGGAGCGGCACCGCAGCAGGGGGCGGCGGGGAAGAACCGCCGGGGACCGGCCCCGCGCACACGCGGGCGGGGGCAGCCGGAGCGGCCCCGCTGGGGGATGCGGCTGGTGACGACCCTCTCGGTGCTGGTGCTCGGCGTGGGTGGCATCGGTCACGCGCTGGTGACCGGGCTGGACAGCGGCATCGGCCGGGTCGACCCGTTCAGGGACATGAAGAACCGGCCGGATGGCGGCAACGGGATGAACATCCTGCTCGTCGGCACCGACGGCCGTGACACGATCACCAAGGAGGAGCGCCACAAGTACCGGCTCGGCGGCGCACCCTGCCGCTGCACCGACACGATCATGCTCGTGCACATCTCCGAGGACCGGGAGCGGGCGAGCATCGTCAGCCTCCCCCGCGACTCCTACGCGGAGATCCCCGCCCACACGGACCTGACCACCGGCAAGAAGCACGGTCTGCACGCGGTGAAGCTGAACGCGGCGTACGCGGAGGGCGGGCCCGCACTGACCGTGCGGACCGTCGAGGACCTGACCAAGGTGAAGGTCGACCACTACCTCGAGGTCGACTTCCGCAGCTTCATGAAGACGGTCGACGCGATCGGCGGGGTGGAGGTCTGCACGGCCCGGCCGCTCAAGGACACCCACTCCGGCCTCGACCTCAAGGCGGGCACCCACCGCCTCGACGGTGCCAAGGCCCTGCAGTACGTGCGGGCCCGCCATGTCGACGGCGCGGCGGACCTGGGGCGGATGCAGCGCCAGCAGCGGTTCGTGGCGGCACTGGTGCAGCAGGCCACCGGCAGCGGGGTGCTGCTGAACCCGGTGAAGTTCCGCCAGGTCACCACGACGGCGCTCAACTCCGTACGGGCCGACCGGGGCTTCGGCACGGACCAGATGCTGACGCTCGGCAAGGCGATGCGGAGCTTCACGCCGGCGTCGACGGAGTTCGTGTCGGTCCCCGTCAAGGACCCGAGCTTCCCGGTGAAGGGCGTCGGCTCGACGGTGAAGTGGGACCCGGTGAAGGCGGAACGGCTCTTCCGGGCCCTCCGCGAGGACAAGCCGCTCGCCCCGGAGCGGCCGCGGGGGGCCGCGTCCGCCCGCCCCGCCAAGGTCGTCGAGGTCCCGCCCGGGCAGATCCGGGTGCAGGTCTACAACGGGACGCAGTTGGACGGGCTCGGCTCCCGCGTGGACACCGCCCTGAAGGCGACCGGGTTCAACACGACGCGGGCCCCGCTGAACGCCGGAGACCGCAAGGTGAAGCGCACCTTCATCACCTACGACCCGCGCTGGGACCGCTCGGCGCGGTCCCTGGCGGTCGCGCTGCCCGGCGCCGAGCTGCGCCCCGTGAAGGGCCAGGGCCCGACGCTCGAGGTGACGGCGGGCTCCGGCTTCACCTCGGTGACCCCCGTCCGGGCGGACACCCCGCGTGCCAGGGGCGCCTTCGGAGCCATCACCGGCGACGAGGTCCTCTGCCGCTGACACGTCGTGAAAGGGCGCCGGGGAGGCGGCCGGAAGGCGCCGGGACACGTCGGCGCCGGCGCACGCGCACCCACGGCGCCGGGATGCCGCGGAGGGGTGGCGGGCGCAGGAAAGCGCCGGAACGCCGACGCCGGGGCGGCGGTCGGAAGGACGCCGGGACCCCTCGAGGCCGGGTGCGAGCGCATCCGCGGCGCCTGGCTCCCCGCCGCCGCCCGCGCATCTCCTGGGAGCGGGCGCCGAGGACGACTCAGTCCTCGTGCCCCTCGGCCGCGCGGCGCTCGCGGAGTTCCTTGATCGCGCGGCGGCGGGCGAGCCGGTGGGTGCGCCGGATCTGCGCCTCCTGGTAGCGCCGCTTGTCGCGCTCCGTCTCGGGGACCACCGGTGGGACGGGCCGGGGCTTGCCGTCCGCGTCGACGGCGGCGAAGACCAGGTAGGCGGAGCCGACCTGGGTCGCGGGGGTGGACTCGTTCCAGCGCTCGGCGAGCACCCGGACGCCGACCTCCATGGAGGACCGACCCGTCCAGTTGACCTGTGCCTTCACATGCACCAGGTCGCCGACCCTGACCGGCTCGAGGAAGACCATCTCGTCCATGGAGGCCGTGACCGCCGGTCCGCCGGAGTGCCGGCCGGCGACGGCGCCCGCCGCGTCGTCCACCAATTTCATGATCACTCCACCGTGCACCGTCCCGAGGAGATTGGTGTCGCTGTGCGTCATGATGTGGCTGAGGGTCGTACGCGAAGCCGATGTCGGCTTACCCGGAATATCGCTCTCCGAGCGCTGGGCCTGGTCTGTCATGCCCTCCACCCTATGCGGGCCCCCGGACACCGCAGCATTGCATCAGGTTCGCAACAGCCCCGGTGTGATTCGTCACCCGCTCTGTCGGGCTTTCGGCGACGGCCTGCACACTGTTCCGCATGAATGACTGGCCCGATGGATACGGACACGGCGGCCGCGGCGCGGAACCCGAGGGTCCGCGTGTGATGCGCCATGTGCGGCGACGCCCGATCCCGCAGCAGCCGCAGGGGTACGACGACAGGTACGACGCCCCGTACGACAGCGGGTACAACACGGGCCAGGTCTACGGTTCGCCCTCCGGCGGAGGACACGGCGGGCAGGGCGGACACGACGGCTACGGCGAGCCGCCGGCCTACGGCCGCCCGGCCCCCGACTGGCGCCGGCGCCTCAAGGTCGGCTCGATCACCGTGCTTGTGCTGGCTCTCGGGGTCTCCATAGGCACCTACTTCTGGGCCGACTCCAAGATGCGCCGCGAGGTCGACCTCACCAAGGTCATAGAGCGGCCCGAGGAGGGCGACTGCACGACGTACCTGATCGTCGGCTCCGACAGCCGTGAGGGCCTGACGTCGGAGGACAAGAAGCGCCTGCACACCGGCTCCGCCGACGGCAAGCGCACCGACTCGATGATGATCCTCGCCGCCTGCGGCAGCGGGAACACCATGATCTCGCTGCCCCGCGACTCGGACGTGGAGATCCCGTCCTTCGTGGGTTCGGAGTCCGGCAAGACCTTCCCGGGCGAGGGCCGCCGGGTGAAGCTGAACGCGGCGTACGCGGAGGACGGCCCCGAACTGCTCGTCCGCACCGTCGAGCACAACACCGGTCTGCGGATCGACCACTACGCGGAGATCGGCTTCGCCGGCTTCGCGAACATCGTGGACTCTCTCGGCGGTGTCGAGATGGACATCCCCAAGGCCTTCAAGGACAAGAATTCCGGTGCCGACTTCCAGGCGGGCAAGCAGACCCTGAACGGCGAGCAGGCCCTCGCCTTCGTCCGCACCCGCTACGCCTTCGCCGGCAGCGACTTGGACCGCACCAAGAACCAGCAGAAGTTCCTCGCCGCGCTGGCCAACCAGGCCGCGACCCCCGGCACGATCCTCAACCCGTTCAAGCTCTACCCGACCCTGGGCTCGGGCCTGGACACCCTGATCGTCGACAAGGACATGTCCCTGCTCGACCTGGGTGAGATGTTCTTCGCAATGAAGGGCATCAGCGGCGGCGACGGCAAGTCGATGAACATACCGATCTCCGGCAGCCGCGGCGGAAACCTGGTCTGGGACAAGGAGAAGGTGCGCCAGCTGGTGAACCAGATCAAGAACGACGAGAAGGTCACCGTCACCGCGGACTGACACCGCCGCCGACGCCACGGGCCGGACCCGGGCCGCCGACCTCGGTCCGGGCTCGGGTCCGTCCCGGCACGGTGGCCCGGGCTCGGCGGTCAGCTTCCGGCGGCGTAGGCCACGAAATCCCCCCATGCCTCGGGGGTGAAACCGAGTCGAGGGCCGGGCACGTCCTTGGAGTCGCGGACGTGGACGGCGCCGATTGCCACCGCGACCTCGACGCAGTCGGGGCCGTCGGCCCCGCTGTAGCTGCTCTTGACCCAGGTCGCTCCCGAAAGGGCTCCGGTCGAGGGCTTGACGCTCATGTCTCTCCCAGCAGTTTCTCGATGAAGGACCGCGACAGCCGAGGCGTGAGCGCCTGCGACCTGATCAGGCCGTACCGCATCTCAAGGATCTGGACCTCCTTGGGGTCGGTGATCAGACGGCTGGTGAGCTGGACTTCGTTGTAGCCCACAGCCGTACCGTCGCTCAGCTTAAGCACCCTGTGCGAGCCGTCCAGGCCCGAATGTTCCTCGGTCTCCGTCGGCATCACCTGGATCTCGACATGCCTCAACGCCCCGACTTCCAGCAGGTGTTCGAGCTGACGGCGCAGGACCATTCTGCCCCCGATCGGCCGCCTGAGCGTCGCCTCCTCCTGGACGAACGTCAGAAGGGCGGCGGGCTGCCGTTCGAACACCGACTGCCGGGCCATCCGCGCGGCCACGAAACGCTCGACCTGGTCCTCCGAGAAGGCGGGCCGCCGCTCCCGGTACAGCGCACGGGCGTACTCCACGGTCTGCAGCAGACCGTGCACCACGGCACTGGCGTACGCGCCCATCTCGACCGCGTCCGCCTCCAGCTTCGCCAGGTCCCGGACCTTCTTCGGATACCTCGCCTCCGCCACGTCCTTCTTCATCGCGGCCAGTTTCCCGCCCGCGCCCAGGGCCTTGTCCGCCCTGTCCAGGAACTCCGGCTTCGGGATGCGCTTGCCCGTCTCGACCTTGTAGACCTGGTTCTCGCCGTACCCGATCGCCGCGCCCAGTTCTGCCGCGCGCATCCCCGCCGCCTCGCGCCAGAGCCGCACCTGCCGGCCGACCACCGCGATCACCGCTCCCGAGTCGTCCTCCGGCCCCATGTCCCGGTCCGGCTCGTCCACCCCGTCCGCCGTACCGGCCCCGCCGAGCCCGTCCGCCATACGACACCGCCTCCATCCACGCCCAGCCACCCGCACCACACCCGACAACCGGCGCCCATACACGATGGACAGGGCCGCCCAACGCCTGGACAGTCACTGTCCGTACACGTGGCGCTCTGTTCAGAGTACGAGCCAACCGGCCACGCTGAGTCACGTGAACCTGGAAATCACCCGAACCGAACCTTCCGCTCCTGCCGGGCAGTTCACCGTCCTCCTCTCCCCCACCCGCCGGGGAGCCCGGCTCGCCCGGCTGCTCACCGCGGCCCAACTGGCGGGCTGGGGAATCCCATCGGAGTCAGCGGCGCGAGTCGTCGCCGAACTGGCCGCCAACGCCTCGCTCCACGGGCGCGTACCGGGCAGGGACTTCCGGCTCCGTCTCGCCGTCGAGGACCAGGGCAGGCGCCTGCGGATCGAGGTCACCGACACCCGGTGGGACCGGCTTCCGCCCGGCCCCGGCACCCTCACCCCTCCGGCCGACGGCGCAGAGTCGGGGCGCGGCCTGCTGATCGTCGAAGCGCTCGCCGCACGGTGGGGCGTGATCACGGGCCCCGTACCGCGCAAGACCGTGTGGGCCGAGCTCGACCTCATGCCGTGACCGGGCAGCCCGCCGCCGGCCCGCCCGGCACTGCCGGGGCGGGGGAGTCCGGGTGCGCGGACGAGCCCTTCGCCCGTCCGCTCAGGCGTGTCCGGTCGGTGCCGAGAGGCCGTCATAGGCACCGGGCCCCGTCTCGACCGGAACGCCGGTCGTGTCGACGAAGCGCGTCAGCATGGGGAACCACGCCATGGTCATGATGGCTCGTGCGGCCATGTCCTGACTGCCGTAGTGCGACACGAGCTCCCGTACCCGGTCCGCGTTGAGCTTCGCGTCGGCGGCCATGTCGTCGACCATGCGGCACAGCCGCCGGTGCCAGGGAGAGAGCCGGTCCAGCTCGTCGTCCAGCACGGCCCGGCCGGCCTCGCGCGGGAGCCCGACGGCCTCCGCCAGCACGAAGTGTTGCGGGATCTCGTAGTCCGAGGCGTTCTGGCGGAAGGTGCGCAGCGCGATGACCTCCCGGTCCGCACCGGGGAACCAGTCCTTTCCGAACATCACGGACAGCAGTGCACGGTACTCGCGGGCCATTCCGGTTCTGGCGATCATGCGCCACACGTTGAGCGGCGGCATCGACGCGAGGAACTCCACCGTCTCCGCGTCGAGCTCGTCGTCCGTGGGCAGATCGAGCTTCGGCAGGTTCTCCGGACGCAGGGTGCGCATGACGGACCTTCTCTCTCGGCGCCCGGGCCTCACCACGCACGCGGTCCCGGGCGATCTCGGTGACGTTCCCCTGCGGCGGCGACAGGACAAGTGCGACCGCGTGCGGCTCGGACCCTGCCGTGCACCGCGTGCCCGCTGCTCTCGCCAGTCGGCCTGGGCTGCCCGCCGCAGGGACGATCCATCCCGATACCAGGCTGTCCGGATCGACGGGAGAACTTCAATCGGGCGTTGCCCCTGGGCCCGCGTCCGGGCACGGTGCGCAACGGTGCGGCGGTCGCGGCCGATGGCTCGGCCACCACGATCGGCGACTCTCCGTGAGGACGTGTGTCCTCAGAGCGGCGGCGAGGCCACCGGTCCGGGACCAGGAGTGGCGGCCCCGGCGGGGCCCATGACGGTACGTACGCCGAGGACTTCGAGCTGCCGCACGCCGCCGCCCACACAGCGGCCGCGAGCGGAAGACATCCAGGAGAGCTCCAGGACGCGGACCTGCTCACCGGCCCATCCGTCCGGGTCCGTGGTGGCGATGATCGCCCCGTCGGGCCGCTCGGGTGTGGGCTGTGCGCGGCCGCCCGGTCCCGGTGCCGGGCCACGGCCAGGACGTCGGGCGACGTCCAGGACGAGGACGGTGACGCCGGGAAGGGAGGCCAGATGCTCCACCGTGCCGTGCCATGCCGGGCCGGGCCGTGCCCGTCCAGTCGCCCTCGCAGCTGCGGGACACATCCCTGACTGCGAGCACTTCAGCCCGCCCAGCCGCTGGCGCCTTCCAGAGTGACCGACCCCAAGGTACTATGTTTCGCATGGTACTAGGTGAGGCGAGTCACCGCGCCGCGAGCAAGGCCGAGAGCCAGCTCCGCAAGGGCGTGCTCGAATACTGCGTGCTCGCGTTGATGCGCGACGGACCGCGCTACGGCGTGGAGCTGCTGCGGGAACTGGAGGAGACCGGGGCGCTCGCGACCAGTCAGGGCACGGTGTACCCGCTGTTGTCTCGACTGCGACGGGACGAACTCGTCGTCACCAGCTGGCAGGAGTCGACATCCGGGCCGCCGCGGCGCTACTACCAGCTCACCGAGGCCGGACACGCCGCCCTCGGGGAGTTCGCCGGGATCTGGCCGAGGTTCCGGGACGCCGTCGATCATCTTCTCGCACCGAAGACGGGGCGCATACAAGCATCTGAAGGGGCAGAGCGATGAGCACCAAGAACGCCGAGACATCCGGGAGCGCGACGGTCCGGCGCTACCTCGAGGCAGTCGAGCGCGAGGCTTCGACGCTCCCGGCGGACCGCCGACAGGAGCTCGTCGCCGACATCGCCGAGCACATCGAGATCGCGCTCGCCGAACGGCCCGGCGACATCCAGGACATTCTGCGCGAGGTGGGCGACCCGCGGGTGATCGCCGCCGCCGCGCTCCAGGAGTCCGGGACGGGCACCTGGGAGCCGCCCAGGCGCCGTTCGCCCGCATGGGTGCCGCTGCTGCTGATGCTGCTCAAGTACGCTTTCTGGTGGAACTTCTGGCTCCTGATGCTCTCAACGGTGCTCGAGGTCGCCGGAGTCGTCGTGCTGTACAGGTCCCGGCACTGGACGGCGCGCCAGAAGTGGCTCGGTGTGACGTCGATCGTCGTGGTGCCACACCTGACGCTGGTGGTCACGAATCTCGTCTTCGGCCATGCGTCGCCTCCGTTGTACTGGGGAGTGGCGATCGTCATGGTGATGGGCGTCATGCCGCTCGTTGCCGCGGGGTGGCTCTGGCGGACCCGGAAGCACTGAAGCCGACGCCGGCGGGGCGTCGGATCGAAGGGGGCGCCGAGAGGTCCTGGCCGACGTGCGGGGCCGGGCTGTCGGCCGCGCTGATGCTCGCGGCCTCGGCCTGTGGGCCGGGTGATGCCACGGCCGTTGGCGGGCCGACCAGACGACACCCGGTCCTCCGCCGCCGCGACCTTCCGGGCGCGCCGGAACGGATGGCCCGCTCCGGCGGCCTCGGCCAGCCCTACCGGTTTCGTCGCGGTGGCCGTTGCGCAGCGCGGTGCGCGTTTCGGTGCACTCGTTCCACTCCGCGCCGGTCCGGGGCGTGGGCCTCGGCCCCGATCAGCTCCGGAGCATCCGCTCAGCCACACCGCGGACGAGTTCGAGCCCGTCCGCCGAGCCCGGTGACTCCAGCAGGCGCAGCAGGTCAGACCGGGACCGGGCCACCGTGCACCTCCCGGGTTGAACCGGCCCTTCACCAAGGAGAGTTGCAAGTGGCCCGCCTGCTGGGCAGGGAGCGGAAACGCTGTCGGTACACGCCCCCGGGCGCACGCCTCAGCCGTGATCGGCTGCACCTCATGGTGGGACGCCGTCCTGATTCGCCTACGACGACAGCCCCCGGCGTGATGCCGGGGGCTGCGCTGTTCGTACTGGTCAGCGGGCGTCCTCAGGGCGCTCGCTCCCCAGGGTTTCCCAGCCTGGCGCCCAGGAACGGCCTCGATCAGGCCGCGACGGGCAGCGAAGCCGAGAGCGGCCCTCCGGAACCTCGCCCCCCTGACCTGCGAGAACCCTGCTAGGGCAGGTTCCTCGCCATGACGATCCGCTGGACCTGGTTCGTGCCTTCGTAGATCTGGGTGATCTTGGCGTCGCGCATCATGCGCTCGACCGGGTAGTCACGGGTGTAGCCGTAGCCGCCGAGGAGTTGGACGGCGTCGGTGGTGACCTCCATGGCCACGTCCGAGGCGAAGCACTTGGCGGCGGCGCCCTGGAAGGTGAGGTCGCTGTCGCCCCGCTCGGACTTGGCCGCGGCCGCGTACGTGAGCTGGCGGGCGGCCTCTATCTTCATCGCCATGTCGGCGAGCATGAACTGCACGCCCTGGAAGTCGGCGATCGGCTTGCCGAACTGCTTGCGCTCCTGGACGTAGCCCTTGGCGTAGTCGAGGGCTCCCTGCGCGATGCCGAGGGCCTGCGCCGCGATGGTGATGCGGGTGTGGTCCAGGGTCTTCATGGCCGTGGCGAAGCCCGTGCCCTCCGCGCCGATCATGCGGTCGGCCGGGATCCGGACGTTGTCGAGGTAGACCTCGCGGGTCGGGGAGCCCTTGATGCCGAGCTTCTTCTCCGGGGCGCCGAACGACACGCCCTCGTCGGACTTCTCGACGACGAAGGCCGAGATGCCCTTGGAGCGCTTCTCGGGGTCGGTCACGGCCATCACCGTGTAGTACTCGGACACACCGGCGTTGGTGATCCAGCGCTTCACGCCGTTGAGGACGTAGAAGTCGCCGTCGCGCACGGCGCGGGTCTTCATGCCCGCGGCGTCGGAGCCCGCGTCCGGCTCGGAGAGGCAGTACGAGAACATCGCGTCGCCCTTGGCGAGCGGTCCCAGGTACTTCTTCTTCAGCTCCTCGGAACCGGAGAGGATCACCGGCAACGAGCCCAGCTTGTTGACCGCGGGGATCAGGGAGGACGAGGCGCAGACGCGGGCGACCTCCTCGATGACGAGCACGGTGGCGAGCGCGTCGGCGCCGGCGCCGCCGTACTCCTCCGGGACGTGCACGGCGTGCAGGTCCGAGGCGACCAGCGCGTCCAGGGCCTCCTGCGGGAATCGGGCCTCTTCGTCGACCGCGGCCGCGAACGGCGCGATCTTCGCCTCGGCGAGCGAGCGGACCGTCTCCCGGAGCATGTCGTGCTCTTCGGACGGGCGGTACAGGTCGAAGTCAGGCACTGTGCTTATCTCCCTTTGGCGCCAAGGTCTCTCGCGCCCCTGAGCGACTGCTAACTACCGTTAAGTAATACAAATTTTAGTGTGCGCGCCCCGACCGGGCATACGTGAGCTTGCCGACAGCGGAGAAAATGCCCTTGCGCGCTCCCGGTTATGCTCGGGCCCGCACTCCATCCGTCCTCCCCAGGAGCAAGCCCATGGCCCTCAAGATCACCGTGATCGGCACCGGGTACCTCGGCGCCACCCACGCAGCGGCCATGGCGGAACTGGGTTTCGAGGTCCTGGGCCTCGACGTCGTCCCGGAGAAGGTCGGGATGCTGGCCACCGGCCGGGTCCCGATGTACGAGCCGGGCCTGGAGGAACTGCTCGCCCGCCATGTGGCCGGGATCGAGGGGTCCAGCGGGCGGCTGCGCTTCACCACGTCCTGGGACGAGCTGGAGGACTTCGGCGGAGACGTCCACTTCGTCTGTGTGAACACCCCGCAGAAACACGGCGAGTACGCCTGCGACATGTCCTATGTCGACGCCGCCTTCAGCTCGCTCGCACCACGTGTGAAGGGCGGCGCACTGGTCGTCGGCAAGTCCACCGTGCCGGTGGGTTCGGCGGACCGGCTCGCCCGTCTGCTCGCCGAGCATGCGCCCGAAGGAGTGGACCTGGCCTGGAACCCGGAGTTCCTGCGCGAGGGCTTCGCCGTGCGGGACACCCTGCACCCGGACCGGATCGTGGTGGGCGTGGACTGCGAGCGGGCCGAGAAGGTGCTGCGCGAGGTGTACTCCACCCCGATCGCCGAGGGCTCGCCGTTCGTGGTGACGGACTTCCCGACGGCGGAGCTGGTGAAGACCTCCGCGAACTCGTTCCTCGCGACGAAGATCTCGTTCATCAACGCCATGGCCGAGGTGTGCGAGGCGGCCGGCGGCGACGTGGTGAAGCTGGCCGAGGCGATCGGCCACGACGAGCGGATCGGCAAGAAGTTCCTGCGGGCCGGGATCGGCTTCGGCGGCGGCTGCCTGCCGAAGGACATCCGGGCGTTCATGGCGCGCGCCGGTGAACTCGGCGCCGACCAGGCGCTGACGTTCCTGCGCGAGGTCGACTCGATCAACATGCGCCGCCGCGGGCACATGGTCGAACTCGCCCGGGAGGCCGTGGGCGGCGGGTCGTTCCTGGGGACGCGGGTCGCGGTCCTGGGCGCGACGTTCAAGCCGGACTCGGACGACGTCCGCGACTCGCCGGCGCTGAACGTCGCCGGCCAGATCCATCTCCAGGGCGGTCAGGTCACGGTCTACGACCCGAAGGGCATGGCCAACGCCCGGCTGGTGTTCCCGACGCTCGGCTACGCGGACAGCGCGCTGGAGGCCGTGCGCGGTGCGGACGTCGTGCTGCACCTGACGGAGTGGCCCGAGTTCCGTGAGCTCGACCCGGCCGCCCTGGGCGAGGTGGCGTCCCGGCGGATCGTGCTGGACGGGCGCAACGCACTGGACGGGACGAAGTGGCGCGAGGCCGGGTGGACGTACCGTGCGATGGGCCGGCCCCGCGCCTGAGGCACACCGGCATCAGCAGGCGCGGGGACAGCGAGACGGTGCGTCAGCAGGCGCAGAGACAGAACGGATGCCCGGCGGGGTCCGAGTAGACGCGGAAGCCGCGTGTACGGTCGCCGGTGTCCAGCGGCTTGGCCCCGAGCGCCAGCACCCGGTGCTCGGCGGCGTCCAGGTCCTCGACGGTCAGGTCGAGGTGGAACTGCTGCGAGGCCCCCGGCGAAGGCCACTCGGGAGCGGTGTGCCCGGGGGCGGCCTGGAAGGCGAGGGGCGTGCCCTCGTACCCGGTGAGGGAGACCCAGGTGTCGTCGTCCAACTCCACCCGTGCGCCCAGGATCTCCGCGTAGAAGGCGGCGAGTGCGTGCGGGTCGGCGCAGTCCAGGACGACGGTTCCCAGTGTGGCGATGGCCATGGTGCTCCCTCTCGTACGTACGGACGGTTACCGGTAACCACCTTGCACTGGTAACCGGTAACCACATAGTCCCGTGGTGGAGGTAACGTCGCAACCATGTACGACAGGGCACCGGCACCCGGAGGGCTCGCGCTGGTCGAGTCCCTGGTCAACACGCTGAGCGTCGACACGGGCGCCGACAGGCTGGACAGCGCGGACGGGCGCGCGGCGTTCGGTCTCACCGCGGCGGAGGTGCCGGCCGCGAGGGAGCTGCGCGAGGCGCTGCGGGCGGCGTGCCTGGCGCACGCCGGCCACTCCCCACCCGGCCGCAGTACCGCCGACCTGGACCGGATGCTGACCGGTGCGCCGCTGCGCGTCTCCGTGGACGGCGCGGGCGCCGTCACCCTCCGCCCCACGGCCGACCCGGCCTCCCTGCTGTCCCGCGTCGCGACGGCGATCGCTGAGGCGGCGGCCGACGGGAGCTGGCTCCGTCTGAAGGCGTGCGAGGCGGAGGACTGTCTCTGGGCTTACTACGACCGCAGCCCGGCGGGCCGCAGCCGCTGGTGCTCCATGGCGGTCTGCGGCAGCCGCGCGAAGATGCGCGCGTACCGCGCACGGCGGGGCGGGTAGGGGCGCGGTAAGGCCGAACACCGTGCGCGTGACGCGGAGCCGCGGGCGGCGGGTCCCCCGGCCCCGGTGCGGCCCGCAGCAGTGGGGCCGGGAGCCGTGCGCAGGGCGCGAGCGGTGGCGCCGCGTCCCCGGGCTACGGCGTGGGCGCGCTCGTCGTCGACCGGAGCGTCGCGTTCGAGGGGGCGCGGCGGGACTGGAGGTCGCGGGCGACGGATTCCGCGTCGCGGAGGGCGCGGACCGCGTTCCGCCAGGTGAGCTTGGCCAGGTCCGGGTGGGACCAGCCGCGGCGCAGGAGTTCCGCGATCAGGTTGGGGTAGCCCGCGACGTCCTCCAGACCGGCCGGGGTGAACGCGGTGCCGTCGTAGTCGCCACCGATGCCGATGTGGTCGATTCCGGCCACCTCACGCATATGGTCCAGATGGTCCGCGACCGTGGCCGCCGTCGCCATCGGACGCGGGTGCGCGGCCTCGTACGCCCGCTGGACCTTCATGCCCGCCTCGGTCGTGTCGAGGGGGTGGAGCCCGTGCTCCCGCATGTTCTCGTCCGCCGCGCGCGTCCAGGCGACCGCCTCCTGCAGGACGAACTTCGGGACGAACGTGGCCATCGCCACGCCGCCGTTCGCCGGGAGCCGCTCCAGCACGTCGTCGGGGATGTTCCGCGGATGGTCGCATACCGCCCGGGCGGAGGAGTGGGAGAAGACCACCGGGGCGACGGAGGTGTCGAGCGCGTTCCGCATCGTCGTCGGCGCGACGTGCGAGAGGTCGACGAGCATGCCCGTGCGGTTCATCTCCCGCACGACCTCGTGGCCGAACGCCGACAGTCCGCCGAAGCGCGGCTCGTCGGTCGCCGAGTCAGCCCAGTCGTTGTTGTCGTTGTGCGTCAGCGTCATGTAGCGGACGCCCAGCGTGTGCAGCGCCCGCAGCGTGGCGAGCGAGTTGTTGATGGAGTGGCCGCCCTCCGCCCCCATGAGGGAGGCGATCCGGCCCTCCTTGCGCGCCGCCTCCATGTCGTCGGCGGTCAGGGCGCGCGCCAGGTCCGCCGGGTAGCGGGCCAGCAGCCGGTCCACCACGTCGATCTGCTCCAGCGTGGCGCTGACCGCCTCGTCACCGGCCATGTCGCTGCGCACGTACACCGACCAGAACTGCGCTCCGACCCCGCCGGCCCTCAGCCGCGGGATGTCGGTGTGCAGGCAGCCCGTCTGGTCGGTCGCGATGTCGCGGCGGTCCAGGTCGTAGCGGACCTGTTCGCGCAGGGCCCACGGAAGATCGTTGTGGCCGTCGACGACGGGAAAGGATGTGAGCAGCGAACGGGCTTCGGCGAGAAAATCCACGGTCGCAGCCTACTTGCCGAAGCCGAACGCCGCGGATCCCTCCACCTTCGTGCGCAGCCGCCGGCCCTTCTCCGTCGCCTGGTCGTTCAGCTCCTGCTGGAAGTCGCGCATCCGGGCGAGCAGGTCGGCGTCCTGGGTGGCGAGGATCCGGGCCGCGAGCAGGCCCGCGTTCCGCGCTCCGGCCACCGACACCGTCGCGACCGGCACACCGGCGGGCATCTGCACGATCGAGAGCAGCGAGTCCATGCCGTCGAGGTACTTCAGCGGCACGGGCACGCCGATCACGGGCAGGGGGGTGACGGAGGCGAGCATCCCGGGCAGATGGGCGGCTCCACCCGCGCCCGCGATGATCGCCTTCAGCCCGCGGTCGGCCGCCTCCTCGCCGTACGCGATCATCTCGCGCGGCATGCGGTGCGCGGAGACGACGTCCACCTCGTACGGGATCTCGAACTCGTCCAGGGCCTGTGCGGCGTTCTCCATGACGGGCCAGTCGGAGTCCGAGCCCATCACGATGCCGACGAGGGGGGCCGAATCGGGAGCGGTGGTCATTCGGTGATCGTTCCTCTGAGGTAGTCGGCCGCGTGACGGGCGCGCGCGAGCACGTCGCCCAGGTCGTCGCCGTAGGTGTTGACGTGTCCGACCTTGCGCCCGGGCTTCACGTCCTTGCCGTACATGTGGATCTTCAGCTGCGGGTCCCGGGCCATGCAGTGCAGATAGCCCTGGTACATGTCCGGGTAGTCGCCGCCGAGGACGTTCGCCATGACCGTCCACGTCGCCCGGGGGCGTGGGTCGCCGAGCGGCAGGTCGAGCACGGCCCGCACGTGGTTGGCGAACTGCGACGTGATGGCGCCGTCCTGGGTCCAGTGCCCGGAGTTGTGCGGGCGCATCGCCAGCTCGTTGACGAGGACGCGGCCGTCCGCGGTCTCGAAGAGCTCGACCGCCAGATGGCCGACGACGCCGAGCTCGTGGGCGATGCGCAGCGCGAGCTGCTGGGCCTGCCCGGCCAGTTCCTCGTCCAGGTCCGGCGCGGGGGAGATCACCGTGTCGCAGACGCCGTCGACCTGCCGCGACTCCACGACCGGGTACGCGACCGCCTGGCCGTGCGGGGAGCGGACGACGTTCGCGGCGAGTTCGCGGCGGTAGTCGACCTTCTCCTCGGCGAGGACGGGCACGCCGGCGCGGAACGGCGGCTCGGCGTCCTCCTCGCTCCGGACGATCCACACGCCCTTGCCGTCGTAGCCGCCGCGCACCGTCTTGAGGATTACGGGGAAGCCCCCGGCCTCCGCCGCGAAGGCGGCCGCGTCCGCCGGGTCGGCGACGATGCGGTGGCGCGGGCTGGGCGCGCCGATCGCATCGAGCCGTGCGCGCATCACGCCCTTGTCCTGGGCGTGCACGAGCGCGTCCGGGCCCGGGCGGACGGGGATGCCCTCCGCCTCCAGGGCCCGCAGGTGCTCGGTGGGCACGTGCTCGTGGTCGAAGGTGATCACGTCGCAGCCGCGCGCGAAGGCGCGGAGCGTGTCCAGGTCCCGGTAGTCGCCGACGACGACCTCACCGGCCACCTGGGCCGCCGAGTCCTGGGGGGTGTCACTGAGGAGCTTGAACCTGATGCCGAGGGGGATGCCTGCCTCGTGTGTCATACGGGCGAGCTGTCCGCCGCCGACCATGCCGACTACGGGGAACGTCACCCTCTCAGGGTATCCGGAGCTCCGTACGGTCCTGCCCACCCCACCGCTTCGTACGATCCCACGAAGACGTGCGCTCCTTCATGGCCGTCCATCGGGCGCGCGGCGGAGGTGCTGGTTAGAGTGGTCTGATTGACGTAGTCGACCGGACGGGACCAGCGAACACCATGAGCGAACGGGGCGCACTGCGTGTGCGACTGAACCGGCTCGCGCGCGAGGTCGCCAAGTTCGGCGCGGTCGGCGCCCTGGGCCTCCTGGTCAACATGGCGGTCTTCAACCTGCTGCGGCAGACCACCGAGATCCCGGTGGTGCGCGCAAGCCTCCTCGCCACGGTCATCGCGATCCTGTTCAACTACGTGGGCTTCCGCTACTTCACGTACCGGGACCGGGACAGGAGCGGCCGCACCAAGGAACTCACCCTGTTCCTGCTGTTCAGCGCGGCCGGCCTGGTGATCGAGAACGGTGTGCTGTACGTCGCGACCTACGGGTTCGGCTGGGACAGCCCGCTGCAGAGCAACTTCTTCAAGTTCTTCGGCATCGCGGTCGCGACGCTGTTCCGCTTCTGGTCGTACCGCACCTGGGTCTTCCGCGCCCTGCCGGCGCGGGAGGCCGTGCAGACCGCGGAGTCGTTCCTGGAGCAGCGGCGCACGGAGGCGCCCGACCGCGTCGGCAGCTGAACCGGCCCGCCGCTCGTCGCACCCGTCCCCGGCGTCCCGTGCCGGTGCGTCCCGTGCCGGTGCGTCCCGTGCCGGTGCGTCCCGTGCCGGTGCGTCGTACCGCCTCAGCGCACCGTGTGCTCCGGCTCCTCNGTACCGCCTCAGCGCACCGTGTGCTCCGGCTCCTCCTTGCGCGGCCGCGCCTCCCGGCTCAGGAACAGGGCGAACACCGCGGGCTGCTGCTGCAGCAGCTCCAGCCGTCCGCCGTCCGCCTCCGCGAGGTCCCGGGCCACGGCGAGACCGATACCCGTCGAGTTCCGCCCGCTGATGGTGCGCTCGAAGATCCGCGCCCCCAGGTCGGCCGGTACGCCCGGGCCCTCGTCCGTCACCTCGATGACGGCCTGGTTGCCGGTGACACGGGTGCGCAGGGCCACCGTGCCGCCCCCGTGCATCAGCGAGTTCTCGATCAGCGCGGCCAGGACCTGGGCGACCGCGCCCGGTGTGCCGACGGCCCGCATCCCCTGCTTGCCCGAGCAGACGATGGCGCGTCCCGCGCTGCGGTACGCCGGGCGCCACTCCTCGATCTGCTGCTTGACGACCTCGTCGAGGTCGAAGGCGACCGCGGACCCGGTCCGCGGGTCCCGGGCGTTGGTGAGCAGCCGCTCCACCACGTCGGTGAGCCGTTCCACCTGGGTGAGCGCGACGTTCGCCTCCTCCTTGACGATGTCCGGGTCGTCGGTGGCGGAGATCTCCTCCAGCCTCATGGAGAGGGCGGTCAGAGGTGTACGGAGCTGGTGGGACGCGTCCGCGGCGAGCCGGCGCTCGGCGGTCAGCATCCGGGCGATCCGCTCGGCGCTGGCGTCCAGGACGTCGGCGACGCGGTCGAGTTCGGGGACGCCGTACCTCTTGTGACGCGGCCGCGGGTCGCCGGAGCCCAGCCGCTCCGCGGTCTCGGCGAGATCGGTCAGCGGCGAGGCGAGCCGGTTGGCCTGCCGCAGGGCGAGCAGTACGGCGGCGACGACGGCGAGCAGCGCCACCGCACCGATGATCATCAGGGAACGGCCGACCTCGCGGGTCACGGTGGCCCGGGACTCCTCGACGGTGACCCGCTCACCCTGGTCTCCGGTTGCGGTGCCGCGGATCACGCTGCCGGAAGGCCGCTGCCCCACCTCGATCGGCGGGCCGCCGGGGATCTCGATCCTGGCGAACCGGTCCGGCCCGATCTGGTCGGCCAACACCCCGTCATCGACCCGCTCGTGCTCCAGGACCTTGGCCTCGATGACGCTGACCAGCCGCAGCGCCTCGGAGTCGACGCTCTCCTGCGCACTGTTGCTGATCGTCCGCGTCTCGACGATGACGAGCGACACACCGAAGACGGCGATCACCACGAGCACCACGGCCAGGGTGGAGTTGATCAGTCGGCGGCGCACGGTGCCCTCCGGGCGGGTCTTGCGGTCGTGGCGGGGGCCGGACCCCCGCGCTCCTTGCCGGCCCGGGACGGTGCGGCCCCAGGCCCTGTGTCCCGAACCGCCGCGTCCCGGGGCCGGCCGGTCCCGGGCGGTCACGCCCGGGGAATCCGGTCCGGGCGGCCGGTCCGGGGAGGCGGGTTCCCGGGACACCGGGCCCCGGGACGGCCGGCCGGTCCCCGGCGGTCAGTTCTTCTCGAAGCGGAAGCCGACGCCTCGGACCGTCGCGATGTACCTCGGGTTCGCCGCGTCGTCCCCCAGCTTCTTGCGCAGCCAGGAGATGTGCATGTCGAGCGTCTTCGTGGAGGACCACCACGTGGTGTCCCAGACCTCGCGCATCAACTGGTCGCGGGTGACCACCCGGCCGGCGTCCCGCACCAGCACGCGCAGCAGGTCGAACTCCTTGGCGGTGAGCTGCAGCTCCTCCTCGCCCATCCACGCCCGGTGGGACTCGACGTCGATCCGCACGCCGTGCGTCGCGGGCGCCGCCGCGGGCTCCGTGGCGCCGCGCCGGAGCAAGGCCCGCACCCGGGCCAGCAGTTCGGCGAGCCGGAAGGGCTTGGTCACGTAGTCGTCGGCGCCGGCGTCCAGGCCGACCACCGTGTCCACCTCGTCGGCGCGGGCGGTCAGCACCAGGATCGGCACGCTGTGGCCGTCGGCGCGCAGCCGCCTCGCCACTTCGAGCCCGTCCATCCCGGGCAGCCCGAGATCCAGCACGACCAGGTCGACACCGCCCTGGAGCCCGGCCTCGAGCGCGGTCGGGCCGTCCTCACGGACCTCGACCTCGTACCCCTCCCGGCGCAGCGCGCGCGCCAGCGGCTCGGAGATGGATGCGTCGTCCTCGGCGAGCAGTACACGGGTCATGGGGTGATGGTAGTCCGCGGCGGTCACGCTCCGGGGGGTCCTGGGCAGGCCCTCGATGTCGGCGATGCGATCCCGGTTCGCGCCTTCGAATGCGGGCAGGCGGTTCCGCGAAACACCTGTGATCCTTCTCTCAAGTGGTCTAAACATGTTGCTGTCATGCCTTATGGTGTCAAAGCGCCTACAGCACCACCTGGGGACCTTTGGCTTCTTTCATTGTCAAAGGTCTCTTTTCTGTGCGGAGTCGGGCGGGATCCCGCCCCCTCCGCGACCGTGAATGACCTGGGCCGGTCCCCGCACGCGGCGACGCGCGCGGGGCGTGGATCCCGGTGAGGACTGTCCCTCGCCCCCCGCCAGGGGCGGGCCCCTCGGGCGTGGGGGCGGGACCGCTCCCCTGCCGGTGCCGGCCGCCCCCCACCGGGCGCGGAAACCGCTCACGACGCGGCGCGTCCCGAGCAGCAAGGATCGACATGGCGTCCAGCCTGACGAAGGACTCGTCCAGCACCCCTGGCGAGAAGACCTTCCTCGGCCACCCACGCGGTATGGCCACGCTCTTCATGACGGAGATGTGGGAGCGCTTTTCCTGGTACGGAATGCGCGGCATCCTCGTCCTCTATCTGGTCGCGGGAGTCCTCGACGGGCCGCTCCAGGGCAGGGAGGCGCTGGCCGCCTCCATCTACGGCGTCTACAACGCCGTGGTCTACATGGCCGCCATGCCAGGCGGCTGGATCGCCGACCGCCTGTGGGGCGCGCGCAAGGCCGTCCTCGTCGGCGGCATCGTCATCGCCCTGGGTCACTACACCCTGGCCATCCCGTCGGACACCGCCTTCTTCGCCGGTCTGGTGCTCATCGCCGCCGGCACGGGTCTGCTGAAGCCGAACATCTCGGCCATGGTCGGCGGGCTCTACGAGGGCCAGTCCAGCGCCCGCCGGGACGCCGGTTTCACGCTCTTCTACATGGCGATCAACATCGGTGCCATGGCCGCCCCGCTGGTCGTCGGCTACCTCGGCGAGAACGTCAACTGGCACCTCGGATTCTCCGTCGCCGGTATCGGCATGACGCTGGCGGTCGTCCAGTACGTCCTCGGCAGCCGCCACCTCGGCGACGTCGGCAAGGAGCCCGGCACTCCGGCGACGCCGGAGGAGAAGCGGACCGCGCTGCGCAAGGTCCTGCTGTGGGGCGGCCTCGCCGTCGCCGCCCTCGCCGTCGACGTGCTGCTCGGCACGTACGACATCGAGCACGTCGTCAACGTCCTGGCGGTCCTCGGCGTCGTCGTGCCGGTCGTCTACTTCGTCGCGATCTACCGGAACCCGGCGCTGACCGCGACCGACAAGCCCAAGATCCAGGCGTTCGCCTGGTTCTTCGCCACGGCCGTGCTGTTCTGGATGATCTACGACCAGTCGGGCTCGCTGCTGACCCTGTTCGCGGACAACAAGACCGACCGCGTGATCGGCGGCTGGGAGTTCCCCGCGTCCTGGTACCAGTCGGTGAACCCGGCCATGGTCATCGTGCTGGCCCCGCTCTTCGCCGCCCTCTGGGTCAGGCTCGCCAAGCGCAACCGCGAGCCCAGCACCCCGATGAAGTTCGCCCTGGCGATGCTGCTCATCGGCGGTTCCTTCGCCATCATGGGCCTGGCGGGCGCCGCGGCCGCGAACAGCGGGACCGGCAAGGTCACCGTCTTCTGGCTGCTGAGCGTCTACCTCGTCCAGACCCTCGGCGAGATGTGCCTGTCCCCGGTGGGCCTGTCGCTCTCCACGAAGCTGGCCCCCAAGCAGTTCGTCGGCCAGATCATGGGTCTGTGGTTCCTGGCCACCGCGACGGGCAACGCCCTCAACGGCTGGACCACCAAGCTCAACGAGCCGCTGGGCGACTCCGCGTACTACTCGATGTGGGCGGTCGTCGCGATCGTCGCGGGCCTGACGTTCATGATGGCGGGCAGGAAGATCCGCGCCCTCATGGGCGACGTCCGCTGACGTCACGCGGGACCCGCCGGCGTCGTCCGCCGGCGCAGGCGCTCACCGCGGAACGGGGTCGGCCCGGCACGCACACCGCGTGCCGGGCCGACCCCGTTCGCATGTCGCCGACCCCGAGCTCGGGATGCGTTCCCGGACTCGGGACGCCGTGCTCGTGGTCGGGGGAAGCGTCCTCGTCGTCGTGACCTCGTCGCTGCCGCCGTCGCGGGGCCTGGTGGGAAGCACTCGCCCGCCCGCCGCACCTGTCCGGCTCACCGAGCCCCGCGCAGCCTCCCCCACGGCGTGAACGTGAAGACCGCACCGCCGGTCAGGATGACCGTGCCGGCCACGAGGGCGAGGGCGCGCAGAGCTCCACCGTCCCCGGCGCCGGTGTCGGCGAGACCGCCGCCCGAGGCGTCACCACCGCCTGCCGAGCCGGAGGCTGCACCGCCGGAGCCGCCGCTCGCACCGCCCGGCTGGGCGGAGGTGTCGAGCTCCAGGGAGACCGCGACGTCGGCGGGCGGGGTGCAGGTCGTCGTCGTGCCCAGCGCCTCGACCGTGAGGACGCCCGGGCTGAGCGTCGACTTGCCGCTGGCGCCCGGCTTGTAGGTGCCGGTCAGATCAGGGATCTCGATCGGGTCGCCCGCCTTGATGGGCTCCTTGTTCATGGGGCCCTCGACGTGCACGGAGCCCTTGTCGGCACCGCCCAGACGAACCTCCATCGACGGTTTCACGGAGTCGGCCGGGATGTCGGCGGGGCTGTCCATCACCGACGTGGAGAACTTCACGGTGAGGTCGAAGTCGCCGCCGTTCTTCTTGGCGTCGATCCTGACCGGGGAGACGGCCTCCTTGTCGCCGATGGGTGTCTTGCAGGAGTACGCGACCCGCACCTCCTTGCCCTCGAAGTCGGTCTGGCCGCCGCCACCGCCCGTGGACCCGCCGGAGTCACCGCCACCGCCCGTGGACCCGCCGGAGTCGCCGCCACCGCCCGTGGACCCGCCGGAGTCTCCGCTCGACGAACCACCCGTCGACGGACCGCCGCTGGACGAACCACCGGTGTCGCCGCCCGTCGTACCGCCCGAACCGCCCCCGCCTTCCGTCACCTTGACGGTCGCCCCCGGCTGGACGGCCTCCTTCGGGGCGCACTTGGTGTCGGTCGAGATCGGCTTGGAGACGTTGATGGTGTACGCGCCGGGTGTCAGCGTGATCTCGCCGGGTGCGGTCAGCTTCAGCTTGGCCTTCATGTCGGGCAGCACCATGGGGCTGTTCTTCGGGATCGGCGGGTTCTGCCGGGGCCCCTCCATCGCCAGGTCGGCGGTCTGCGCCCCGGCCACCTCGAGGGTGCCCGTCGGCTTGACGGTGTCCTTCTGCAGATCCAGCACGCCGGGGTTCTTGGACGCGGCCTCGACCGTCTTCCAGACCACCTCGATCTCGTCCCCGACCTCGGCCTCCGCCGGTGCGGTGATCTGCACCTCGGTGGTGCCCTGCACGGGCGGCAGTCCGGATATGGGCGGCGGGATGCACTCCGTCGCGTACGAGACGTCGGCGGCCTGGGCGGGGGAGGCAGCCAGCAGGATCCCCGCGCCGCCGAGCATCAGCGCGACCCCTGCCGCGCTCATCCTCCGTTGCGTGCTCACGTGTGTCCCTTCGTCGTGGGTCGGTTTTCTGACGGTGCGGAGTCCGGGGTGAACCACGGCAGGGCCGCGGGGGTGGTGACGGGGCGGCCGTCCTCCGCCGAGGAGGCCGGCCCGTCCCTGGGCGGGGTGGGGCGGGGCGGAGTGCGGTGCCTGCCGGAGTGCCGCGGCCGTACGCGGTCCACGACGGCCATCCCGATCCGGAACAGCGCCGCCGGGACGACGACGGCCAGCAGCACCCAGAAGAGCGTCACGCCCCAGGGCCTGCCCACGCCCCAGGGCTGTTCGACGAGCACCTTCGAGCCGTACTTCACGGAGACCTGGTAGTCGCCGTGCGCCCCCGCCGGTAGCTGGACGGGCAGTTTGATCTGCGCCTTCCCGCCCGGCTTCACGGTGCCGCGCCACTGGCGCTCCTCCCACTGGGGGGCGAAGACGCCGTGAGCCGTACCGACCCGGAAGACGGGGTCCACGACCGGGGCGGTGCCGAGATTGCCGACGGTGAAGACGAGTTCACGGCCCGGCGGGGCGCCGAACCAGACGAGCAGCCCGCTCGACCCCCGCAGTTCGGCGGTCGCGAGCACGGCGAGCCTGCCGCCGTCCGTCTGCCGCGGCAACGGGGCCGTGGGATGCCCGGCGACCGTGAACGGCGCGTCCACGGAGGCCCGTTCGCCGGTGACCGTGGCGACGTGGACCACACAGGGACACGGCTCCGGCGGCTCGGCGACCGGCATCTTCCTGCTGAAGGCGCCCTTGGCGTCGGTGGTCACGGCCCGGCCGTCGGCGTTGGCGCAGGAGTTGGTGCCGCCGATCACCCCTCTGCCGGGAGCGGACTGCCCGCAGATCAGCAGCATCAGCAACGCCCGGGGCCGCCAGCCGGATCCGCTGACGGTGATGTCACGGCCTCCGCCCGCCTGTTCGGCGGAGAGACGGACGGCGGGCTTCGTGTCCGCGGCGGCGTACGGGGCCGGACCGGCGACGGCAGCGGCAGCGGCAGCGGCAGCGGCGAGGACGACGGCCGCAACGAGGAGCACGGCCGGCAGCCGGACGGCGATCCCGCGGCCGGCGGCGACATACCGCGACGCACGGGGCGCCCGGCACGGACGTCGCAGACGGCGGGGGCGGAGGGACGGGGTGTGTGAGGTGCCGTTCACGGTTGGGCTCCTGCCTGTGCCAGGGGCCGGTCGGGCCGGTCGTGGGTGCGTCCGCGGCCGCGCCACAGCGCGACACCGCCCGCCGCCGCACCGAGCGCCAGCGCCGTTCCCGTCGCCGCGGCCCACGGCACGTACCGGGTGGAGGCAGTCGCCTCGGCGGACACGGCGCCCGGGGCGGTGACGCGGAGCGTGACGTCGACGGAGTCGAGGGCGGGCGGATCGGGCCAGGGTTCGGTCAGTTCCAGGCTCCGGCCGGGGCCGAGCTCGACCGGCAGCGTCCGTGCGGGGCGTCTCAGCAGTTCGCCGGTGAGCCCGTCGGCGCGTACGGCGAGCCTGGGTGCGACCACGGTGTTGCCCCGGTTGACGAGGGTGTAGCGGATCACGCTGCCGTCGACTCGGACGTCCTCCACCGTGAGCGCCGCCAGCTCGGACCCCGTTACGCGCACATGGACGCGTACGACCGCCTCACGGCCGCCGGACGACACCACGACCCGCGCGGACCGGTCACCGGGGGAGGCGGAGGCCGGGACCGTGACGGCGAACGGCACATCGGCCCGGGTGCGGGCGGGGACGGTGACACGGTTCTCGGCGAACACCGGCCCGGCCGTCCCCTCGGCCCGCAGCCGTACCGTCAGCGGTTCCGCCCCGGGGTTGGTCACGGAGACCCCGTCCTCCATGACCGTGCCGGGCGGGCCCTCCAGATAGACGTACGGTCTGCCGCCCGTCGCGGGCTCGGCCGTCCAGTCCTGCCCGGCCGCCGCGGGCGCGGCCGCCCAGAGCACGGACAGCAGGGCGACGGCCGCGGCGGCGATTCGGGCGCGGGCCGGCACGGTCAGCCTGCGGACCGCGGACCGCGGCGGGTCAGCCACAGCACCCCGACGGCTCCGGTCAGGAGCACCGTGCCGCCGAGCGTGCCGAGCGCGGGCGCGGAATCGAGGGGACCGGTCCTCGGCAGTTCACCGGCCCCAGAGCCGGAGCCGGAGCCGGAGCCGGAGCCGGACTGCGCACCGCCGCCGCCCGCGCCCGTGACGTCCAGTTCGAGCGACGGCTTCGGGTTGTTCCCCGGAGTGCACGTGGTCGTCGTGCCGAGTGCCTTGATCGTGAGCACCCCGGCGGTGAAGGTGACCCTGCCGCTCTTCCCGGGGGTGTACGTCCCGCTCAAGTCGTTGATCCTGATGGGGGTGTTGGCGGGGATCGCCTCGGCGTTCGGCGGCCCCGAGACCGGGACCTCGCCCTTCTCCGCGCCACCGAGCTCGATGACCGCGCTCGGGTTCATCGCCCCCTTGCCGAGCTCCACCGGGCTGGACGAGACACCCTTCTGGAAGGACATCGTGAGCTTGTAACCACTGCCGCTCCTGACGGCCTTGATGTCGATCGGCGACACCGCCCCCTTGGGCCCGATGGGCGTCTGGCACCGGTAGTCGACGTCCACGACGGCTGCATGGGCGGTGGGCGCGGCCGTCAGCACCACCGAGCCCGCCACGGCCGCCGCCAGCGTGAGAGCTGTCCGCTTCTGGTACGACACCTCGAGTTCCCCTCATGCCGGAAGTCGCCGCAGATAACTGACGGCACATCAGATCGGCGCTCAAGGTACGCCCGGGCCCTTGTGGAGGGAAGACAAAGAGCACGGCGGATCGCCGTGCTCCACAACAGCTTCGAATCCCGGGACCCGGGTCCCGGCTAGGAGGGCGCCGCGAGCTCCGCCCACACCGTCTTGCCGGTCATCCCCGGCGTCCTGACGACCCCCCAGTCCAGACACAGCCGCTGGACGATGAACATGCCGTGACCGCCCGGGCGGCCGGCCCGGTGCGGGGTCCGCGGCGCGGGCTGGCCGGCGCCGAGGTCGGTGACCTCCAGCCGGAGCACCTTGGCGTCGCTGGAGACGCGCAACCGGTCGGGACCCTCCGCGTGCAGACAGGCGTTGGTGACCAGCTCCGAGACGACGAGGAGGACGTCCTCGGCGGCGGCGCGGCGGTCGGCGTTGGCGGCGGGCAGCCAGCCCCAGTCGTACAGGGCCTGCCGGGTGAAGTCGCGAGCGAGCGGGACGATGCCGCTGACGTTCCCGAGCGCCAGGGTGCGCACCCGGCCGTCGGGCAGGACGGTGCCGGGTCCACCGCCGGCGGGGGCGCCGTCCGGCTCGGGGCCGAGGTCGCCCGGCGGATGCTGCCGGGTGGTGCTCATCAGCGCTTCACCTCACCGATTCACCAGTTCGCGTGTGGGTCGATACGGAGCGTGCGGGGCTCCGCACACTTTTGCGAGGGGTCCCGGAGGGATCCTTGCGGGGGTCTTCTGCCCGGCCGGACCCGGACAACACCCCCCGGTCCGGTCATGCGGCGCGAGTCACTCCGCCAGGGCCGCTTCGACCGAGTCGTGGACGGAGAAGACCGCCTCCGCACCGGTGATCTCGAAGACCCGGGCCACGACGGGAAGCATCCCGGCCAGATGGACCCCTCCCCCGGCGGCCTCGGCCCTGAGACGGGCACCGAGGAGCACGTTCAACCCCGTGGAGTCACAGAACTCGAGGCGTGAGCAGTCGACCACCAGGCGTGCACGACCCTGGTCGAGCGCGTCCTCGAGTGGCGCACGCAACAGTTCGGCCGTGTGGTGATCGAGCTCACCCGCCGGAGCCACCACTTCGCTCGGGCCTTCGGTCCTTACCTCGACCCGAAGGCGGCCTCGATTCGCACTACCGACCGTCCCGCGGTCCATGCCCGTCCTCTTCGCCGATGACGTTGACGTCCGCAGAACACTACGCCTTTCGTACGCCGATCGGTAGCCGAACTCCCCCATAAATCGGACATACATGACTTTCGACACTTGCAACGTCCGGCAAGGACCGGGTAGGGCTAGAGAGACACCACCGACACGGCCGGCTTTGGAGGCGCCGCACACCGCAGCACCACGTATGGGCATCGGCAGCCATATGCCGAGAACGATGGAGGAGACCATGTCACCCCGGCTCGACGAAACGCGTACCCCGTACGCGCCGTCGACACACAAGCACGATCACCTCGAGTCCACCGAGCACGCCGGGCGCCATGCGCTCGACGCGTACGACGAGCACCCCCCGCACGAGCAGTACGGGCAGCACGGGCACACCGAGCAGTCCGAGGACCTCGACCTCCCGGCACTCCCGCCGTTCAGCGAGGTCGGTCCCGTGGACGCGCGCGCTCTGTCGAAGACGCTCTTCGCCCGGCTCGAAACCCTCGAGGAGGGCACGCACGAGTACTCCTACGTGCGCAACACCCTCGTCGAACTCAACCTCGCGCTGGTCAAGTTCGCCGCCTCCCGGTTCCGCTCCCGCAGCGAGCCGATGGAGGACATCATCCAGGTGGGCACGATCGGCCTGATCAAGGCGATCGACCGCTTCGAGCTCAGCCGGGGCGTGGAGTTCCCCACGTTCGCGATGCCGACCATCATCGGCGAGATCAAGCGCTTCTTCCGCGACACCTCCTGGTCCGTGCGCGTCCCGCGCCGGCTGCAGGAGCTGCGGCTGGACCTCGCGAAGGCCGGCGACGAACTCGCCCAGCAGCTCGACCGCGCTCCCACGCTCGGCGAGCTCGCCGAGCGCCTCGGCATCACGCGGGACGAGGTCGTCGAGGGCATGGCCGCGAGCAACGCCTACACCGCGAGCTCCCTGGACGCGCAGCCCGACGAGGACGAGACCGAGGGGACGCTGGCGGACCGCATCGGCTACGAGGACCACGGCCTCGAGGGGATCGAGTACATCGAGTCCCTGAAGCCGCTCATCGCCTCACTGCCGCCGCGCGACCGCAAGATCCTTTCCCTCCGCTTCGTCGCGGGCATGACCCAGTCCGAGATCGGTGACGAGCTCGGCATCTCGCAGATGCACGTGTCGCGCCTGCTGTCCCGCACGCTGAACAGGCTCAGAAAGGGCCTCACGGTCGAGGAGTGACTCCCCGCCCGCAGAGCCCCGCCCGAAGGGTCCATTCCGTCAAGGGATGGGCCCTTCCGCCTTATTGACGGTGGGGTCCGGTATGGGCCACATTGAGCCCGGGGCTCAGGGGGGGAGGTGGGGCCGTGGGGGAGGCGCTGGAAGCGCGGATGCGCGACCGCCTCGGCAGGGAGTGCCTGTACGTGCCGTCGTGCCGGCTCGGGCTGTACGTGGCGCTCCGCCACTGGTGCAGGCCCGGCGGACGGGTACTGATGTCGCCCGTCAACGACGACGTCATCCTCTTCGTGGTGCTGGCGGCGGGTCTGCGTCCGGTCCAGGCGCCGCTGGACCCGAGGAACGGCACCATCGACGGGTCCGCCGTCCCCGAGGCCACCTGGCGGAGCCTGGACGCGGTCGTCACCACCAACCTCTACGGCAACCCCGACCCTGCGTCCGCGCTGCGCGCCCGCTGCGACGCGCTGGGCGTCCCGCTGCTGGAGGACGCGGCGCATGCGATCGGGTCGGTGGCCGGCGACCGGCCGGTCGGCTCCTACGGCGACGCGTCGGTGTTCAGCCTCTCCAAGCACACCGCCGCCAAGACCGGGGGCTTCCTCACGTTCGCCGACCCGGCCCTGCGGGACACCCTCCGGGAGGCCCGCGACGCCCTCCTCACGCCCTCCCGGCTCTCCGCCGAGCTCGTCCACGCGTTACGGCCGTACGCGGAGGCGGGCGTGCGGGGGCTGCGCCTCGTCCGCGCGGCGCGGGCCGTGATGCGGCTCCTCGGCATGGAGGAGCGCGAGGCGATACGGATGCCGCTGCGGCCGGGCGAGCTGAAGCAGGCGGTCGCGCGGGCGCCCGCGCTCCCGCCGTTCCACTCCTGGGTGCGGGTCGACATGCACGACTACCGGATCAGCCCCGGACGCGCCCGGCTCCGCCGCACCGCGCGGCTGCTCGACCGCCTCGACGACCGTCTCGCGGCCCATCTCGAGGGCACCCGGCGGCTGCTGGCAAGCCCGTGGGGGGCGCCCGGACCCGGCCCGGTGCAACCGCTCTTCCGCGTCCCGCTCCTGGTCGCCGACCGGGACGCGGCCATCGCCGCGCTGGCCCGGCGCCGCATCACCACCGGCTACCTGTACGACCCGCCGCTCGACGACTACGCCTCCGAGCTCTTCACCGATCCGTCGCCCGACCCGGAACCGGCCCGCTGGTTCGCCCGCCACGCCCTCCCGGCCGATCCGCTCGGGGCGGAGCGGATCATCGCCGTACTGGACGCGGCGGGGGTGCGGCCGGCGGGCGCCCCGCCGGTCCCGGGCTCCGGCGGCGGCCCCGCGGGCGGGACAGGTGGCTGAGACGACCCGGGTGCGGCGGCCCGGCACCGCCACCGGCGGTGCGCCTGCCGAAGGGGCGGCCGGCGGGTCCGCCGGCGGCGACTCCATGTTCCGCAACGCCTATGCGCTGATGCTCTCCACCGGGGTCTCCGCCGCGCTCGGGCTGGGCTTCTGGCTGGTGGCCGCCCGGTACTACACCGAGGAGGCCGTGGGGCAGGGATCGGCCGCCATCGCCGCGATGCGGCTGCTCGCCTCGGTCACCGCGACGACGATGATCGGCGCGGTGGTGCGGTACGTCCCGAGGGCCGGACGGGCCACCGGCTCGCTGGTGTGGCGGGCGTACGCGGTCAGCTCGGCCGTCGTGTGCGTCGCCTGTGCGGCGTTCCTGGTCACCCTCGACCTGTGGGGCCCTTCGTACGCACCGCTGCACGGCCCCGTCGCCGGAGCGGTCTTCACCGCGGCCTGTGTCGCCTGGGCGCTGCTCACCCTGCAGGACGGGGTGCTGACCGGGCTGCGCAAGGCGGTCTGGGTGCCGGTCGGCAACGCCGTGTTCTCCATCGGAAAACTGCTGCTGCTCATCGTCTTCGCGGGCGCCGTACCCGTCCTCGGGGTCTTCGTGTCGTGGGCGGCGGCCATCGCCCTGTCCGTACTCCCCCTCGGCTGGCTGGTGTTCCGGCGGCTGATACCCCGTCAGTCCGCCGCCGACCGCGACCGCGAACCGCCGCGGATGCGGGACGTCGGCCGCTTCCTCGCCGGGGACTCCGTCGGCGCCCTGTTCTCCCTGGCGATGATCAACCTGCTGCCGGTGATGGTCGCCGTCCGCTTCGACGCCGCCCACAACGGCTTCTTCTACATCGCCTACACCGTCGGCGGCACGATGGAGTTCATGGCCATCAACATGGCCTCGTCGCTCACGGCACACGCCTCGCACAGCCCCGGCGGCCTCGCCGAGGGGGTGCGCGGTGCGCTGCGCCGGATGGCGGTACTGCTCGTCCCGGTCGTCGCCGTCCTCGTCGTGTTCGCCCCGCTGATCCTCGCCCCGTTCGGCACCGACTACGCCGAGCACGGCACGACCGTGCTGCGGCTGCTGGCCGCCGCCGCGCTGCCCCGCGTCGTCGTGGAGCTGTACATCGGCGTCCTGCGCGTCCAGGGCCGTACGGGCGTGCTCGCGGGGCTCCAGGGCGCGATGTGCGCGATGGTGCTGGGCAGTGCGGCGGTGCTGACGGGCCCGGCCGGGATCTCCGGCGCGGGCCTGGCGATGCTGCTGTCCATGTCGCTGATGGCGCTGGTCTCCGCGCCGGGCGTCCGGGCGGCGCTCGCCGGCCGCGAGCCCCGTCCGCCGCGCGGGAAACGGCCGTTCGCGCCGCGCCGCCGCCCCGCCGCCGACGGCGACTACGGCACGACCTGGGCGCGCCGGGCGGCCGAACGGCGGGCCTCCGCGGCGGCCGGGAAGGACCCGGACCGAACCCGGGAGACCGTGTATCTACGGGGTGTGCACGAGGCGGCGACCCCGGCGTTCGGGATATCCGTGTACCCGCCGCCGGAACCTCCGGCGTCCGCGGGGCGCGAGGAGTCCGGCACGGCCGCCTGGCTGTGGCTGCTGCTGGGCGTGGCCGCCGGACTGTTCTGGTTCCCGCTGGCCGGGGCGCGGGACGTCCCGCCCGGACCGCTGTCGGGCCGGGAACTGCTGCACGCCCTGCCGCCGCTGACGGTGACGGCCGGGGTGCTGCTGGTGGTCGTGTACAGCGGGGCCGTGGCACTGGGCCGGATTCGGCCGGTCCTGCTCACGGCCGCCCTGCTCACCACCGCCGCCGCGCTGCACACCGCCCCCGCGCTGCTGGGCGTACGGCCCGCTCCCGCCACGGGCCCCGGGCACGAGGCCCTGGCGGACGTACTGCCGGCCCGGGCCGTCGGCGGGGCGGACGTGCTCACCGTCCTGCCGCCCGTGCTCCAGCTGCTGTGCCTGGGGCTGGCCGCCACCGCCCTGTGGGCCCTGGGCGTGCCCGGGCGGATCACGGCGGCCACGGTGTGGGTCCTGGCGGTGACGGGCTGGACCGCCCAGGACGCCTTCGCCGCCACGGCGCTGCCGGTGTCGGCCGGATTCCTCGCGGTGGCGGTCGCGGCGCTCGCCCACCGCCGGGCGGACCGCGGTGCCGCCCGGCGGAAGGCCGTCAGCGGCTCGGGACCGGCTGTCTGAACCAGCCGTCCCGGCCGGCGAGCCGGTAGCCCTCCAGGCCCGGTCCGCCGTTGACCGTCAGATCGCAGCCCTCACCCGGCACCGCACGGTTCCAGTGGACCATCGCCTTCACCCTGGGCATCGTCCTGGCGACCTGCGGGACGGCGGCGTACCAGGCGCGCTGCCGGTCGGGATCGGCCGGATCGGGGACGGTCGCGAACTCGGCGAGCATCAGGGGCTTCTCGTCGGAGATGTTCGCGACCAGCCAGTCATGGCTGGGGCGCTGGCTTCGTTCGAAGTCCTTCCAGTCCGTGGTCTTGTGGCAGGTGTAGTAGTTGTACTGGTCCATCGCGAGCCAGTCGACGTACTCGTCCCCGGGGTAGAGCCGCTTCATCAGATCGGCGCTGCCGAGGTAGCCGGAGACCGTCCACACCCACACCACGTTGCGCGCGCCGAGCTTCTCGAAGCGGTCCCGCAGGTGCCGGTAGGCGGCGACGTACTCCTCCGGAGTCCCGGCGCCCTCCTTGATCCGGGCGTCGACCTCCTGGTCGAAGGAGAGGAAGACCCGCTTCCCGTACGCCTTGATGCGGCGGATCTGCGGGTCGACGATCTCGGTGTCGTACCGTCCCGACGCGATGTTCCTCCAGCCGAGCTGGGTCTCGGTCCAGCCGGCGTGGTGCGGTTCCTTCCACACCGTGGACTCCCAGGCGAGCATGAGCAGCCGGTCGCGGCCCAGTTCCTGCTCGTCGGGGGTGAGCAGCCGGCCGTCGAGCTCGTTCCCCGACATGTCGTGGTACGTGTACACGAGGTCGAGCCGCCGCCCGATCTTCTTCTCGAAGGCGTACACCGGTGCGGTGAGCGAGCCGTTCTCGTCGTAGGGGATGTACGCGCCCCACCAGGCGCCGCAGCGCGGAGCGAGTACGGCGTCGGGGGCGCAGGGCCCGCCCGGGGGCTCGCCGGACACGGCGTTCTCCGGTAAGTCCTCGTCCGCGGTGCCGTCGTCGGAGGTGGCCCAGATCCCGATCCCGGCGAGGAAGGCGGCGACGGTGGCGAGGACGACCGCCGCCCCCGCGCGCCCGCGCGGTCCCGAATACCGTCCGCTCATCGGCCACCGCCGTCGCGTTGAGCACGTCCGGCGGCGGGGTCGTGCTCACCGGCGGGTCCGGGAGCGGCCCCCGGGGCAGGCACCCGCGCGCGTCCGGCTGCGCCGCGCGTGGCCGCGGGGAGGGGGAGCCCCGGCAGTGCGGCGGCGACCGTCGCGAGGGCCGCGAGGGGCAGCAGGAACGCGATCACCGTGAATCCCCCCACCAGGAACAGCGAGGTGGCGGTGAGCACGCCGATCGAGAGGCTGACCGGCGCGGCCAGCGCGAACGCCTCCAGCCTGGCGCCGGGTCGCAGGCCATCCGGCTGCGGGTGCAGCAGCGCGAGGCCGGGGCCGAAGCAGACGAACAGGAGCACCGGTATCCACCTCGCCGGCGAGCCCCCGGGCAGCAGGGTCGCCGCGAGCGCCACCCAGCCGGACAGCGCGACGGCGGCTCTGAGCGGGATCTCTTTCGGCATCGGGACTCACCTCGCTGGTGATCGGTATTCGAGTACGACGCCGTAGGGGTGTTCCTCGACGACGGTGAAGAGCGGGGACGCGGTCAGCTCGCCGCGCAGCGTCGCGAAGCCGCCGGGAGGCAGCAGTCCCTCGCCCGCGGTGTAGATGTCCTGGGTGCGGGTGAGGACGACGTACGCCCGCGTCCCGGGAGGGATGCCGTCGGCCAGATGACGGGCCGGGTCGGCGAGCATCCGCTCGTTCGCGGGGAGCTCCTGCTCGGCGAAGAACCAGTGCTCCAGCCGGTCGTAACGGTGCAGCGCCATCGGGAAGGACCCGGTGGCGGCGAGGACGAGGCTCCCTTCGGGTGCCCGGTCGATGGCCCTGGTGACCAGTGCCGTCTCGGCGGGCGGGGTGTAGTTCATCCTCTCCTTGCCGTAGTACGACGGCAGGAATCCGGCGGCGAGCGCCACCAGCGACACGGGCAGCGCGACGTGGGCCACGCGCCGGTGGACGGTTCTGGCGCGCGCCGAGGCGTCCCGGGACGCGCCGGCGGCCGGAACGAGGGCCGCGGCGGCGAAGAACGCGGCGCCGGGCAGCCCGAACAGATAGACGCGGAACAGCATTTCGCCGCCGTAGTCGTTGACGGCGAACAGCGGGAGCGGCGCCGCCGACACCAGCAGCAGCGGCAGGGCGCTCCGGGTCAGCCTGCGGCGCGTGAACACGGCGGCCGCCGCGAGCACGGCGACCGCGAGCACCATCAGGACGTTGGCCCGGCCGGCGAGCTCGGGTCCCGGTCCGGTGAGCTGTCCGGCGTACCCCGCACGGGAGTTGCGGGTCAGTTCGCCCAGGGACTCGCGCAGCGTGCCGAGCGTCTCGGTGAACAGCGGCCGCCCCATCGTCAGGTCCCAGGCCAGCATCAGGGCTCCGGCGACGGCGAGGAGCCCGTAGTTGCGGTAGCGGCGGGTGAAGAGCAGGACGAACAGCGAGACGCACAGCATCACCGGGGTGAGCTGGTGCGAGGCGTTGATCGCGACGATCAGGGGCGCGAGGACCAGCACGCAGACGGCGCGCTGCCGCCGGCCGGTCGGCGGCGGCACGGCGGCCGCGGCCGGGTCGAGCAAGGAACGGTCGCGCAGCCTCCCGGCCGACCCCGGCAGCACGAAGTGGCGCAGCACCACGGCCAGTACGGTCAGATGCAGGAGGTACGCGAAGCCCTGCGGGGCGAGGTAGTCCTGGCCGACCCAGTTGGCGAGCTGGAAGATCCAGACTCCGGTCCACACCAGCCGCCAGTCCTCGGCAAAGGTCCGGAACAGCAGGACCAGCACGGGCAGGAGCAGCAGCCCCAGCACCACCGGGGCCCAGTTGAGGTACGCGGCGGCGCTCTCGACGCCGAAGGCGCGCACCAGGGCGGCGTTGAGGCCGAAGAAGCCGGGCCACTGGTCGTAGGCCGACATGTTCCCGGACAGCGCGGCGTGGGGCCGCAGTTCACCGTTGGCGAGGAGGGTGTTGACGACGGCGTCGTGCTTGGAGGCCCACGGGTACCGCACCGAGTCGTACAGGACCGCGGGCGGGGCCTTGAGCGCGAACAGCATCGCCACGCAGTACGCGGCCGGCCACCAGGGCGCGGTGCCCGCGCGCCGCAGCGCGAGCAGGAAACCGCCGGTGAGCACCAGCAGCGCGGCGAAGAACACGGCCGGCAGCCGGTCGAGGAGCCCGTACTCCCCCATCGTGCGGAAGCCGATGCGCGGCAGCGCGTACGACCACAGGCCGAGGCCGAGGAGCAGCGGGAGCCAGGCGAGGTCGGGGAGGGGCGGCCGGCTCCGCGGCGGGGCGCCCGGCCCGCCGGACGGCCGGTGCTCCTCGGTCCGCTCCACGGGCGGCAGCGCGCTGCTCCCGGTGACCGGTGTGGGCACGCGTTGCTGCTGCACCGTGCGACTCCCCCCACGGATGTGGGCGCGGCCGTCACGCCGCTGCCCCTTCAGCGAAGTATAGGAACCTGGTTCGGATTTGGGTGGCTCTCGACCATCTTCACCCATCAGCCCGCGAACTCCGGGCCCCTCACGGCCGCCCGCGCCCGTCGGTAGAGACGCCAGCCCACGGTGGGCAGCGAGTCCGGGTACGGGGCGGCCCGCGCGCCCGTGCCGTCCATCCACGCCTCGACGTCGGCGACGGTGTGGCCACGGCGCAGGATGAGCCGGGCGATCCGGTACGCCTCGTCGGTCTCCGAGCTGAGCGCGTGGCGTACGGCGACGGCGGACTCGTACCCTGCCGCCCGGACGGCCCGGCGCACGGCCCTGCTGTTGTAGCCGTGCGGATAGGCGAGATGGCGCACCTCATGGCCGAGCGCGTCCTCCAGGACGGCCTTGGAGTGGCGCAGTTCGTACCGAAGCCGCCCGGCCCCGAGCGTGTCGAGCTGCGCATGGGTGACGGTGTGGCCGCCGACCTCCATGCCGTGCTGCTCCAGCAGCGGAGCCTGGGCGAGCGTCATCATCGGGGCGGGCGGCAGCAGACTGCGGAGCCCGGGGGTGATGGCGCCGGTGGTGAGATAGGCGGTCGCGGGCAGTCCGCGGTCGGCGAGGGCCTCGGCGGTGGGTCCGGGCAGATCGGCGAAGCCGTCGTCGAAGGTGAGGACGACGGGCCGGGGCGGCAGGGGCGCGCCGCGTCCGGCGAGGTGGTCCGAGAGGGCGCTGATCATGATCGGCGTGCGACCGCTGGCGACCACGGCGTCGAGCTGGGCGGCGAACTCCGCGGGAGTGACGGTGAACTCGGCGATCCAGTCGGGCGGATCGTCCATGACCGCGTGGTAGAGCAGGACGGGAATGCGGGCTGCTCGGCCCTCATGGCGTGCTCCGGCCGCCCGGGGCTCTGGACGCTGTCGGGGATCTCGGGACTGTCGGGGATCTCGGGTTGCACGAGGTCGTTGGGGTCCTCGAGGCTCTTTGGATCCTTGGGGCACGCGATGTCCATACGGCATGCGGGGCTCCCGCGGTGTACGTGACGAGGTCATCTCTCCTCCCAGGGGAGCGGCAGGCCGCGGACCCGGCGGCGGGCCCTGACGTATCCGAGGGGCCCGGCGAGCATTCCGCGCCGCTCCAGCCGGGAGAGGCTGCGCGGCCATGGGTGGCCGCCGGCCCCGTGCTCCCCGGGCACGCCGACGGCGCCGTCGCGGTGCGCGGTCGTCGTCCGGGCGTGGGCGAGGCCGCGGGGCAGCCGGGCGAGCAGCGCCGGAAGCAGGCCGGGCCGGCGGGCGACGAGCGCGGTGAGGTAGGCGGTGAGGCCGGCGCCGTATCCGAACGCCTGGTTCCGCAGGTCGCGCCCGGTCTCCCGGTGGTGGTGCCAGACCAGTGCGTCGGGCGTGTACCGCAGCCGGTGGCCGTCGGCGAGGATCCGCACGAACGCGTAGAGGTCGTCGCCACCGCGGGCCGCGGTGCCGGTGCCGGTCGCGGGGTCGAAGCCGCCGGCCGCCCTGAGCACCCGGGCGCGGAAGGCCATGTTGGCACCGGAGCCGAAACGGCCCGCGGTGAAGGGGAACAGCGGCTCGTCGGCGGGCGGCCGCGCCGGATCGTACGTGCGGGGAGCGAAACCCTTGGCGAAGCCGCCGTGGCTCTCCAGCAGGATCTGGGCGGGTGTGCCGAGGCGCGCGGGGAGGATCAGCCCCGTGACACAGCCGATCCGGGGGTCCTCGGCGAACGGCGCCGTGAGCGCGGTCAGCCAGTGCGGATCGGCGACGACGTCGTCGTCGGTGAAGGCGAGCACGGTGCCGTCGGCGGCGGCGACACCGCGGTTGTGGGCGATGGCGAGACCCGGCACGGGCTCGTGCACGTAGCGCACCCGCTCGCCGTACTTGCGCTCGATCAGCTCCCGGGTGGCGCCGGTCAGCGGCGCGTTGTCGACGACGACGACCTCGAAGTCCGGATGGTCCTGGGCGAGCAGCGAGTCCAGGGCGCGGGCGAGCCGGCCGGGGCGCTCGCGGGTGGCGACGACGACGCTGGTCCGGGGCAGAGCGGCCCGGTGCGCGGTCCCTTCCGGAGCGGTGGGAACCGGGGGCGTGGCAGGGTGCGGACCGGCACGACGGCGGGTGGCGGCCTCGCGCGCCGGGCGGCCCGCGGCGCCCGGCGCCAGCCGGTCACGGGCCACCGCGGCCAGGACCTCCGCCGGGTCGGCCCCGTCCGGCACGGTCGCGGTGAGAGTGCCGACGGGACGGCCCCGGCGCCGTACCAGCACGAACACCTCCCCCGGCCCCACGGGGGCCCCGCCCGGCCCGGGACGCAGGGCGAGCACACCGTGGGCGGGGGCGCCGCGGGCCGCGCGCGGTTCCGCGGACGACGGCGGATCGAGGGTGTCGAGGTCCAGCTCGGCGACCTGCATGGCGCGGGGTCGCGGCGGGACGGGCGGGACGTTCGGCATGGCGGTCTCCCGAGTGGTGTCGTCGGCGCGCTGCCCTTGTACGGCCGGTGCGGTCCGGTCAACCGGAATGCGCCGGTGCGCGGTCGGTGCCGTTCCGTTGTGGTCCGCTGCCGTCCGCCGCGGTCGGCGCCGGCCTGTTGTACGGCGGGTGCGGCCGGTGCGCGAGCACGTGCGGCGAACCGCTCCTCGACGGCCCAGTCGATGAGCCGTTCCACGGCGCGGCTGATCAGCCCCCGTCCGGCGGCGGACGGTGCGGCCGTCGCGCCGGCCGGACGGTCAGTCACCCCTCAGCCGGCCGATCCGGCTGAGTGTCCGCTGCGCGCACCCGGCGAGACGGGGCCGGCTGCGGACGAAGCTGTGGGCGCGCCGCCCCGGCTCGCGGCTCAGCCGGTGGAGCGCGGCCGCCGGTCCCGGCCGGACGGACGCGCCCTCGCGGACCCGGAGTTCACCGGTCTTGAGCGCGTCCTTGTACTCGGCGGCGCCGCGGCCGAGGTCGAGCATCCCGATGCCCGCGGCCACCGCGGCCTCGGCCATCCGCAGATGCAGGATCAGCCCTGGCGAGTACTTCGCGTACGCGGTGTCGTAGGCAGGGAACCAGCAGGACAGCACGGTGCGCGAGCGCAGCCCGAAGTGCGCGGCGACCGGGCGCTCCGCCGCGTACAGCACGGACAGCACGCCCGAGCAGCCCGGCGTCCGTGTGTCGTGGAGGCGCCGCACGAGCGTGCTGATCCACTCCCGGGCGAAGCGGTCCCGGCGGCCGGTCCTCCGGTACTGGGCGGACTTCCAGGCCATGAGCGTGCGCAGCGCCGAGGGGTCGCGCTCGTCGAAGACGAACCGCACCTCGCCCACCTGCCGGCCCAGCCTGCGCTCCTTCGCGGTGGTGGTCCTGAGGAACTTCGGCGACTGCCCGCGCAGCCGATCCTCGTACGCCGCGTACCCCTCGCCCACGTCGATCACCGGCGAGGCGAACTCCTCGGCGCTGCCGGGCTCGAAGAGGCCCTGCCCCGCCTCCAGGTTGTCGAACTCCCACACGGAGAGCGAGCAGGCCCGCAGCAGCTCGCGCGCGGAGAGGACCAGTCCGGGCCGCAGTACGGCCCCCTGGCAGTCGGAGACACCGAACCCGATGGCCCGGCCGTGCCCGAACGGGCCCTTCTCGTAGGGGAAGAAGCCGGCCGGTACTCCGTCGTCCTCGACGACCGCGACCCTGGCGGCCGGTCGCACCCCGGCGACGGCCAGGGTGAACTCCGGTTCCATGAAAGGACTGGCCGGCGCACCGGACTTGGCGCGCAGCTCTCGCCAGGACTCGGCCTCCCCCTCGTCCAGCTCCCCGGGCCTGACGACACGAATGCGCACACCGCTCAACTCGACCCCCGGTCTCCCCCTTGAGCTTCCCCGGGACAGGACGGTACCGGCCGAAATCACCCCGCAACAGGGAGTGGGGGTCAAGCTGTGACCAACACGGGAAGAAGTGTGAAGTCCCGTGAAAGGCGTTGCCAACGGGGCGAATCGAAGGAGGGGCGCCCGCCCCGGACCGACGCGCCGAAGCAGTCCGCCGGACAGCTCGCGGCTGCCGGCGGACGCCTTTGCCGGCGTTCGCCGTCCCGCCGGCCCCTCAGACCGCTCGCACCCCCCGTCGCCACACCTCGCGCACCAGTGGAACCCCCGGACGGTAGGCCAGATGGACATGGCTCGGGGCGTCCAGTACGGCGAGGTCGGCGCGGGCGCCGGGCGCGAGGCGGCCGATGTCGGTGCGGCGCAGTGCGGCGGCGCCGCCCGCGGTCGCGGACCAGACGGCTTCGTCCGGCGTCATCCCCATGTCCCGTACCGCCAGGGCGATGCAGAACGGCACGGAGGAGGTGAACGACGAGCCCGGGTTGCAGTCCGTCGACAACGCGACGGTCACCCCCGCGTCGAGCAGCCGGCGGGCGTCGGGCCACTCGGCGCGGGTGGAGAACTCGGCACCCGGGAGCAGGGTGGCGACCGTGTTTCCGCTCGCGAGGGCGTCGACATCGGCCTGGGTGAGGTGCGTGCAGTGGTCGGCGGAGGCCGCCTCCAGCTCGACGGCGAGCTGGACGCCGGGGCCGTAGGTCAGCTGGTTGGCGTGCACGCGCGGAACGAGTCCCCTGGCCGTCCCCGCGGCGAGGATCGCACGGGCCTGCTCCCCGTCGAACGCGCCCTTCTCGCAGAAAACGTCGACCCAGCGGGCGTGCGGGGCGCAGGCGTCGAGCATCTCGCCGGTCACGAGCGCGACGTACGCGGCGGGGTCGTCTGCGTAGTCGGGGGACACGATGTGGGCACCGAGGTAGGTCACCTCCTCGGTGTGCCGCGCGGCGATGCGCAGGGCGCGCGCCTCGTCGGCCACGGTGAGCCCGTACCCGGACTTGGTCTCGAACGTGGTGGTGCCCTGGCGCAGCGCCTCGTCGAGATAGCGGGTGAGGTTCGCCTCGAGTTCCTCGTCCGAGGCGGCGCGGGTCGCGGCGACGGTCGTCCGGATCCCGCCCGCCGAGTAGGCGCGGCCGGACATACGGGCGTTGAACTCGGCGGTGCGGTCGCCGGCGAACACGAGATGCGAGTGGGAGTCCACGAACCCCGGGATGACGGCGCGGCCGCCCGCGTCGTGGCGCTCGTCGGCGTCCGGGGCGTCGGCGGAGCGGCCGGCCCAGGCGACGGTGCCGCCGTCGAGGACGAGGGCCGCGTCCTCGATCAGACCGAGCGGGCTGCCGTCGCCGAGGGCGGGGTCGTTGGTGACGAGGGTGCCGATACGGGTGATGAGAGTGCTGCTCATGGTTCCTCTCCGTAGCCTTCCGTCCCCCTACGGAGAGGGGCACACCGTGACGGGTCCCATGCTTCCACAGGCGCCTCTCCTCTCACCGGCCCCCGCCGGCCCCGAGGGGTCCGGGCAGGGTCCGAGTGCACGCGTCAGACGATCCTTAGCCGTAACCGTGGTCGACCGGCATCGTCATCAGCACCCTGCGGTCGGGCACCATCACCGGCCGGTGCTCGTCCCAGTCGGGGTGCTCCCCGGCGGCGCGGCGGTAGTACGCCACCGGCTCGGGGGATCGCCGGGCACGTCCGGGCGCGGTCCGCCCGGCCGCGTCCCGGGCAGCGCCGGACCCGTGTGCGGGACACGGCCGCGCACCGCACACGACACCACGCACCGCACGACAAGCCGCGCGACTCGCACACGGCGCCGTGCCCGCCCCACAGTCCGCTCAGCCGCGCGGTGCCCGCGCACGGTGAACCGCTCAGCCGCGCAGCGCCCCGATCGCCTCCGACAGGGCCGAGGGCACGTCCGGCACCAGGGTGTGGACCCCGTCGCGTACGACATGGCGCCCGGCGACGACCGTGTGACGGATGTCCGCCGAGGTGGCCGCGAAGACCGCGGTCTCCGCGCCCAGGCGCGGCAGCGGGCCGGCCGTGCGCACCGAGTCCAGTGCGACGGTGGTGAAGTCGGCGAGCGCTTCCCGCTCCAGACGTCCCGCGTCGTCCCAGCCGAGCGCCGCGTGCCCGTCCGCTGTCGCGGCGCGCAGCAGGGACGCGGCCGTCCAGTGGCCGCGGGTGCGTGTGCGCAGCCGCTCGTCCAACTCCATCGCGCGGGCCTCCTCCAGGAGATCGATCACCGCGTGGCTGTCGCTGCCGAGCGACAGCGGTGACCCCGCCTGCTGGAGGGCCTTCGCGGGGCCGATGCCGTCGGCGAGGTCCCGTTCGGTGGTGGGGCACATACAGGTGCCGGTCCCGCTGTCGCCGAGGAGGCGGATGTCCCCGCCCGTGAGATGGGTGTTGTGGACTCCGGTGGTGCGCCGGCCGAGCACACCGTGGTCGGCGAGCAGCCGCGCCGGCGTGCAGCCGTGCACCTCCAGGCAGGCGTCGTTCTCGGCGGTCTGCTCGGAGAGATGGACGTGCAGGGGCGCACCGCGCTCCGCCGCCCAGGCGGCCACCACGGGCAACTGCGCAGCGGGGACCGCGCGCACGGAGTGGACCGCCGCGCCGATCCGGGCCAGCTCCCCGCCCTTGAGCAGGGACACCCGCTCGGCCCACGCCTCGGCGGTGCCGTCGGAGAAGCGGAGCTGGTGCTGGTCCGGCGGCTCCCCCCGGTGCTTGCTCGTGATGGCCGAGGACAGGTACGCCGTGTCGAGCAGCGTGATGCGGATGCCCGCGTCCGCCGCGGCGGCGATCAACGCCTCGCCCATCGCGTTGGGGTCGGCGTACGGCCTGCCGCCGGGCGCGTGGTGCACGTAGTGGAACTCGCCGACGACCGTGATCCCCGCCAGCGCCATCTCGGCGTACACGGCGCGCGCCAGCGCGTGGTAGCTCTCCGGGGTGAGCCGGGAGGCGACCTGGTACATGAACTCGCGCCAGGTCCAGAAGGTCCCGGAGCCGACCTGAACCAGGCCGCGCAGCGCGCGGTGGAAGGCGTGCGAGTGGGCGTTGGCGAGTCCGGGGACCGTCAGGCCGCGCAGCACCTCGGCCCCCGGCTCCGGGGTCTCCGTCCCGGTGCGGACGGCCGTGATCCGGCCGTCCGCGACGTCCAGGGACACACCCGGCTCGACGTGCGTGCCGAGCCAGGCGTGCTCCAGCCAGTACGTCGTCACCTGCACGCGAGGCCCTCCAGTACGTCGGCGAGTGCGAGGACCCCGGCGACGCAGTCGTCCTCGGCCGCGTACTCGGCCGGGGAGTGGGACACGCCCGTCGGGTTCCGTACGAACAGCATGGCGGTCGGCACGGCCGCGGAGAGGATTCCCGCGTCGTGTCCGGCGCCGGTCCCCAGCAGCGGGGCCCGTCCGCCCAGCAGCCGGCCGATCTCGTCGCGCAGCGCGTGCCCGAACTCGACGACCGGGGTGGACGACTCCCGTACGACGGCGAGGTCGACGCCGTCGCGCTGGGCGCGGTCCTTGGCGGCCTGCTCGATCGCGGCGACGACCGTGTCGAGGGTGGCCTGGTCGGCGGCGCGCGAGTCGAGCCAGCCGCGGACGAGGGACGGGATGGCGTTGACGCCGTTCGGCTCGACGGAGACCTTGCCGAAGGTGGCGAGGGCGCCCGCGAGTTCTGCCTCGCGGCGGGCGGCGAGCACGGTCTCCGCGTACGTCAGCATCGGGTCGCGGCGGTCGGCGAGGCGGGTGGTGCCCGCGTGGTTGGCCTCGCCCCGGAAGTCGAAGCGCCAGCGGCCGTGCGGCCAGATGGCGCCGGCGATCCCGACGGGGTCGCCGGAGACGTCCAGGGCACGGCCCTGCTCGACGTGCAGTTCCACGAACGCACCGATACGGGCGAGGCGTTCGGGGTCGGCGCCGATGCTCTCCGGGTCGTGGCCGGCAGCCTCCATGGCCTCGGGCAGGCTCACGCCGTCGGCGTCGCGCAGCGCGTACGCCTGCTCCTTCGCCAGCTGTCCGGCCGTGAGACGGGAGCCGACGCAGGCCAGACCGAAGCGCGCGCCCTCCTCGTCGCCGAAGTTGGTGATCGCCAGGGGCCGGGTGAACTCCACTCTCCTGCGGCGGAGTTCGTCGAGTGCGGCGAAGGAGGACACGACGCCGAGGGGGCCGTCGAAGGCGCCGCCGTCGGGGACGGAGTCCAGGTGCGAGCCGGTGACGACGGCGTCCCCGGCGGTGGGGTCGCCCAGCCAGGCCCACTGGTTGCCGTTGCGGTCGGTCTCGTGGGCGAGGCCGCGGTCCTCGGCCTGCTCCCGGAACCAGTCGCGGCAGTCGGCGTCGGCCGCCGTCCAGGCGTAGCGGCGGTATCCGCCGCTGCCCGCGTCCCGGCCGATGTGCCGCAGATCGGTCCACATCTCGTGGAACGAGCGGGGCCGCGGTGCCGCCGAGCCACCCTCGGAGAGGGCCTCCGTGGAGCGGCCGCCCGCGGAAGGGCCGTCCGGCTGCCGGTCGTGCACGGTCATCGGGCGTCACCCTCCCGCATCGGGACGCGGACGCCCTTCGCCTCGGAGACGGACTCGGCGATGTCGTAACCCGCGTCGACGTGCCGGATGACGCCCATCCCGGGGTCGTTCGTCAGCACACGGCGGATCTTCTCGCCGGCGAGCCCGGTGCCGTCCGCGACGGTGACCTGGCCGGCGTGGATGGAACGGCCCATGCCGACGCCGCCGCCGTGGTGGACCGACACCCAGGAGGCGCCGGAGGCCACGTTCACCATGGCGTTCAGCAGCGGCCAGTCGGCGATGGCGTCCGAGCCGTCGAGCATCGCCTCGGTCTCGCGGTACGGGGAGGCGACGGAGCCGCAGTCGAGGTGGTCGCGGCCGATGGCCAGCGGAGCCCGGAGCTCGCCGCTTGCGACCATGTCGTTGAACCGCTCGCCGGCGCGGTCCCGCTCGCCGTAGCCGAGCCAGCAGATACGGGCCGGAAGGCCCTGGAAGTGGACGCGCTCGCCGGCCATCCTGATCCAGCGGGCCAGCGACTCGTTCTCCGGGAAGAGGTCGAGGATCGCCCTGTCGGTCCTGGCGATGTCGGCGGGGTCGCCGGAGAGCGCGGCCCAGCGGAACGGGCCCTTGCCCTCGCAGAAGAGGGGCCGGATGTAGGCGGGGACGAAGCCGGGGAACGCGAACGCCCGCTCGTAGCCCGCCAGTTGTGCCTCGCCCCGGATCGAGTTGCCGTAGTCGAAGACCTCGGCGCCCGCGTCCATGAAGCCGACCATGGCCTCGACGTGCCGGGCCATGGACTCGCGGGCGCGGGTGGTGAACCCGGCCGGGTCCTTCGCCGCGTACGAGGCCATGTCGTCGAAGTCGACGCCCACCGGCAGGTAGGCGAGCGGGTCGTGCGCGGAGGTCTGGTCGGTGACGATGTCGATCGGCGCGCCCATCGCGAGCAGCTGCGGCACCAGCTCGGCCGCGTTGCCGAGCACGCCGATGGAGAGCGGGCGGCGGGCGTCACGGGCCTCGGCGGCCAGCCGGAGCGCGTGCTCCGGGCTGTCGGCCTTCACGTCGAGGTAGCGGTGCTCGATACGGCGCTCGATCGCGCGCGGGTCGCAGTCGACGCAGATGGCGACGCCGTCGTTCATGGTGACGGCGAGCGGCTGGGCGCCGCCCATGCCGCCGAGTCCGGCGGTCAGCGTGATCGTGCCGGCCAGCGTGCCGCCGAACTTCTTGGCCGCCACGGCCGCGAAGGTCTCGTACGTGCCCTGGAGGATGCCCTGGGTACCGATGTAGATCCAGGAGCCGGCGGTCATCTGGCCGTACATGGTGAGGCCGAGAGCCTCCAGGCGCCGGAACTCCTCCCAGTTCGCCCAGTCGCCGACGAGGTTGGAGTTGGCGATCAGCACGCGGGGCGCCCACTCGTGGGTCTGCATCACGCCGACCGGGCGCCCGGACTGGACGAGCATCGTCTCGTCCTGCTTCAGCGTCCTCAGCGTGCGGACCATCGCGTCGAAGGAGCGCCAGTCGCGGGCGGCCTTGCCGGTGCCGCCGTAGACGACGAGTTTGTCGGGGTGCTCGGCGACCTCCGGGTCGAGGTTGTTCTGGAGCATGCGCAGCGCGGCTTCCTGCTGCCACCCAAGGGCGCTCAGTTCCGTACCACGCGGTGCCCGTACGGGGCGGGGTCCAGACATGCCGATGCCTCCTCGCGGCGTTGATTCGACTATTCACATCCTGGCGCCCTGAATAAATCCAGTCAACAGGGCCTCGCGAAGAGGGCGGGAACAGGAGGGGCGGGGCGCACCGCCCGGGGGCCGCGGGGAGCCGGGCACGGTCCCCCGGTACGGGTGGGCTCGGCCCCGGCACGGATGATTGACTGGAGACCATGGCTCACCAGGCTTCAGACCGTCGTGACCAGGCCGTACGAGCAGCCGTGGAACAGGGCCTGCTCACGGAGACCGCCCCCGTCGCCGGGCTTCTCGACATCGCCGGCGTGCGGGCCTCGGCCGCCGCGCTGCGGGCCGCCTTCGAGGAGATCACCGACGCCCCCGTCCTCCACGCCTTCGCCGTGAAGGCCGCACCGCTGGTGCCGGTGCTGCGACTGCTGGACTCCGAGGGCGTCGGGGCGGAGGTCGCGAGCCCGGGCGAACTCGCGCTGGCCCTCGCCGCCGGGGTACGGCCGGAGCGGATCGTGCTGGACTCGCCGGCCAAGACCCGGGCCGAGCTGACCGAGGCGCTCGGCCTCGGGATCGCCGTCAACGCCGACAACCTCCAGGAACTCGACCGCATCGACGACCTGATCCGCTCCGGCTCCGGTTTCGGGTCCGGCTCCCGGGGTTCGCAGCTCGGGCTTCGCGTCAACGCGCAGATCGGCGCCGGTGCGATCGGGGCGCTGTCCACGGCCACCGCGACCTCGAAGTTCGGCGTCGCCCTGCGCGACGAGGGCACCCGCGAGCGCGTCGTGCGCGCGTACCTCGACCGGCCCTGGCTCACGCGCCTGCACACCCACTCGGGTTCGCAGGGGCTGGGCCTGGAGCTCATGACCCAGGGGGTCCGGGTCGTGTACGAGCTGGCCGAGGAGATCAACGCGGCCGCCGGCCGGCAGCAGATCGACACCGTCGACATCGGCGGCGGGCTGCCGGTCAACTTCGCCTCCGACGAGGAGACTCCGACCTTCTCCGACTACGCCCGAGCGCTGCGGAACGCGGTCCCCGGACTGTTCGACGGCCGCTACGGGCTGGTCACCGAGTTCGGCCGGTCGCTGCTCGCCAAGCACGGCACGGTCCTCACCCGTGTCGAGTACACCAAGACCACCGGCGCCCGACCCATCGCCGTCACACACGCGGGTGTCCAGGTCGCCACCCGCACCGTGTACGACCCGGCCTCATGGCCGCTGCGGATCGCCGCCTACGACGCGAAGGGCGCGCCGAAGGCGGGTGACGCCGTGGTCCAGGACGTCGCGGGGCCGGCCTGCTTCGCGGGCGACCTGCTGGCGGAGGCGCGGGAGCTGCCCCTGCTGGAGCCGGGTGACGTGGTCGCCGCGCTGGACACCGGGGCGTACTACTTCAGCAGCCACTACGCCTACAACAGCCTCGCCCGGCCGGCCGTCCACGGCTTCCACGCGGATCCGGGCGGGGTCCGCTTCTCGACCGTACGGGCGCCGCAGACGGTCCGGGAGATAGTGGCCGAGTCGGGCGGGGACCGGCCGGACGCACTGCTGTAGCGGGCGACTGTCGCACCCCGGTGGTTCCATGAAGCCATGACAAGCAGAAGTGTCGTGGTCGAGCGGCGGATCGCCGCGCCCGTGGACCGCGTCTGGGCCGCGCTGACCGACGTCGAGGGCTCCCAGCGGGTGCTCAGCGGCGTGGAGCGCATCGAGAAGCTCACGGAGGGCCCCTTCGGTGTCGGCACCCGCTGGCGCGAGACCCGGCGGATGTTCGGCAAGGCGGCCACCGAGGAGATGCGGGTGACGGCCAGTGAGCCGACCGAGCGGTTCGTCGTCGAGGCCGACAGCCACGGCACGCACTACGTGTCGGAGTTCGCGCTGCGCCCCGACGGCCCGGAGACGACGACGGTCCGGATGACGTTCTCCGGCAGCACACCCGGAGGCGTCGCGGGGCTGCTCGCCAAGGTGCTCGGCCCGCTGGGCGAGCGGGCCGTGGCCAAGGCCGTCGCGAAGGACCTCGCCGACGTCGCGACCGCGGTGGAGGCGCGCCGCGACTGACGCCGGGTGCGGCGGCTCCGCCCCGGCCGGAAGCCCGCACCGGCCCCCGGACCCCGGACAGCCCAACGGCCCGGCGTGCCGCAGGCGTCAAGGACCCGTGGTCGGGCAGAGACTTTCCCAGCCGGCAACGGGAGAGGATCCATGGCCACATCCACGTCCACGGGACCGCAGGAGCACGAGGGGGCGCTGAAACGCGCCATCGGTCCGAAGCTGATGGTCCTCTTCGTCATCGGCGACATCCTCGGCACCGGCATCTACGCCACGACCGGGAAGGTCGCGGGGAAGATCGGCGGGGCGCTGTGGCTGCCGTTCCTGATCGGCTTCGTCGTGGCCCTGCTGACGGCGGCGTCGTACGTCGAACTCGTGGGCAAGTACCCGAAGGCGGCGGGGGCCGCGCTCTACACCCAGAAGGCGTTCCGGCTCCCCTTCCTGACCTTCATCATCGCCTTCATGGTCATGTGCTCGGGACTGTCGTCGGCGAGTGCGGCCGCCCGCGCGTTCAGCGGTGACTACTTCCAGGAGTTCACCGACGCGATCCCGCCGACCGTGATCGCGATCGCCTTCATCCTCGGCCTCGCCGCGATCGCCCTGCGGGGTGTCGCGGAGTCGGTGAAGACGAACATGGTGCTGACGCTGGTCGAGCTGTCCGGTCTGGCCGTGGTCCTGGCGATCGGTGCGTGGGCCGTGCTGAGCGGCTCAGGGGAGCCGTCCCGGCTGGGCGAGTTCCACTCGAGCGGCACCGGCTACGCCCTGCTGACGAGCGTGCTCGGTGCCACGGCCCTGGGATTCTTCGCCTTCGTCGGTTTCGAGGACTCCGTCAACATGGCGGAGGAGACGAAGGACCCGATCCGTACGTTCCCCCGCGCCATCTTCATCGGTGTCGGCGTGACCGGCACGATCTACGTCCTCGTGGCGCTGGTGTCGTCGCTGCTCGTGGACTACCGGGTGCTCGCGGAGTCCGACGGCCCGCTGCTGGAGGTCGTGAAGGCCGGCGGCGTCGACTTCCCGCCGAAGCTGTTCGCGGCCATCGCGCTCTTCGCGGTCACCAACTCCGCGCTGATCAACATCATGATGGCCTCGCGGCTCTGCTACGGCCTCGCCAACGAGAAGGTGCTGCCGCGCGGTATGGCCCGGGTGCTCCCCCACCGCCGCACCCCCATCACCGGCATCGTCTTCGTCACCCTGCTCGCCATCGGCCTCGTCTCGACCGGTGAGATCGAAGGACTCGGCGACACCACCGCGTTCCTGCTGCTGTGCGTCTTCGCGGTGGTCAACGTGGCGGTGCTGGTGCTGCGCAAGGACCGCGTCGAGCACGCCCACTTCCGTACCCCGACGGTCCTTCCGGTGCTGGGGGCGATCACCTCGGTCGTCCTGGCCAGCCCGCTCTCGGAGCGCGGTGCGGACGTGTACGTCCGGGCCGGGGTGCTGATCGCCGTCGGCATCGTGCTGTGGGTCGTGAACAAGCTGTGGATGAGGCTGCGGCACGAGGAGACGGCGGCGTGGGGCTCCACTGACTGAGGGCCCGGCCGGAACCCGCCGGGACCGGACCGCACGCGCCCGGCGCTCCGCGGCGCCCAGGGCCCATGGCTCCGCGGGCCCGTGACACGGCCGGCGGGCCCCGCGCCCCCGGGCTCGGCGAGGGCCCGTGGTGTCCTGGCACGACCCGGCCCGACGGCGGGGCGTCCGGTCAGGGCCGACCCGGGCCCGCGTCGGGCGGGCGGACCTTAGCGGACCGGACGCATGTTCCGATGGAAAATGCCAGAACTTCCACCTGCTGCCACTGCGGTGCGTAACCTTACGGCTACGGGCGTACGTCCGAGCCGTACGCACACGTGCTGGAGGGGGATTTTCGCGTGCCCGGGATCGACGAGTGTCTTCTCCACGCCATGCGGCTACCCGGAGTGCGCGGCGCCGCCCTCGTCGACTGGACCAGCGGACTCGCCCTCGGCACGGTCGGGGACGCGGCCGGGAACGACCACGAGACGGCGGCGGCCGAGACCGCGGAGCTGGCGCGCATGGCGGCGGAGCATCCCACCTTCACTCCCGTGGGGGCCGCAGAAGGCCCCCAGGACGCGAAACACGGCAAGAACCCCCCGGTGGAGGACGTCGTCGTCACCACCCGTACGTGTTATCACGTTCTGCGCTTCGTCGAGACGAGCTTCGACAGCAGCGTCCTGCTCCATCTCTGGCTCGACCGCGCGGACGGGAACCTCGCCCTCGCTCGGCTCAGAATGCGCGACCTGACCGAGCGGCTGGTGCTGGAGTGACCGTCTCACCGATGCTGCTGCGGCTCGCCTCCGAACGGGCCACCGGCGCCCTCTTACGGGACCGGGGCACGCTGTACCTCGTCGAGGGCCGCGTCGTCCACGCCGAGAGCCCCACCGCTCCGGGAATCGACGTCCTGCTCGCCGCGACCGGACGGCTGCGCGCCGAGGGCTGGACGGAGGCCCTCCGCGAGGCCGGGGCGAACGGCGCAGTGGGCCGGTACCTCGTCGACAGCGGTCTGGTGTCCGGCGGCGAGCTGGAGATATGCCATCTCGGTGCGCTCTTCGACGCGGCGTACTTCGCCCTCGCACCGAGCAGCGGTCCGACCCGCTTCCGCTACGGCGTGGCCCACTGGATAGGCCCGGTACGGCCCGTGGCAGCCGAGGTGGTCGAGCGCGAGACCCTGCGGCGCCGGGCCCTGCTGGACCGTCTCTGGGCGCATCCGGAGACGGACACCGCACCCGTGGTGCCCTCCCCCCGGCCCGCCCCGGTGCGGGCCGCCCCCCGGCAACGCGCCGTCCTCGACCTGGCCGACGGGGTGCGCACCCCCGCCGACATCGCCCGGGCCCTCGGCCGCCCCGCGTTCCACACCCTCGTCGACGTACGCCGGCTGGCCGCGGCCGGGCTTGTCGAAACCCCTCGCCCGAGCGCCATGGCGCCCGACCCGCCACTCGATGTCGCGCGCGTGATGGAGGTGTCCGCGGATCCGGACATCGCCCTGCTCCGCCGGCTCCGTGACGCCCTGGAGGCAACGCTGTGATGCGCGCGATGAGGCAGCGCGCCGAGAGGAGACAGCTGATGACGGCGAGCACCGGAGTCCTCGACGAACTGCATCGGTTGAGGACCCGGTTACCGCAGCTCACCGGCGCCCTCGCGGCCAGCGTGGACGGCCTCGTGCTGGCCAGGGACACACCGGACGCGGAGGCGGAGACGATCGCCGCGCTGACCGCCGCGGCACTCGGCGTCGCCGTGCGGCTCACCGAGGCGACCGGCCAGGGCCGCTTCCGTGAACTGCTCGTCCGAGGCGAGAGCGGTTATGTCGCCACGTACGCGGCGGGCACGGCCGCCGTGCTCACCGTGACCGCCGAACCCCGGGTCAACGTCGGCCGGTTGCATCTGGAGGCCCGCAGGGCGGGGGCGCGCATCGGCGAACTCGTGGACGGAGCACTCGAACGCCCCTGAACCAACCGGCGGCAAGGGCCGGGCCTCCCCGTCGGAGGTCACCGCCCCGTAGGGCGGCCGCCGCCTCCCGCACTCCGGCACCCGGAGCCGCGGACAGCCCGACAGCCCGACAGCCCGACACACGAACACACCACTCGAACCGAACAGTTCCCCAACAAGGAGAGGCACCACCATGGCGAACACCGAGACGACCCTCAAGGAAGCGATGACCGTGATCGAGGGTGCGGTCGGCGTCGCCCTCGTCGACTACACCAGCGGCATGGCCCTGGGTACCCTCGGCGGCGGCAAGCACCTCGACCTGAACGTCGCGGCCGCGGGCAACACCGACGTGGTGCGGGCAAAGCTGCGCGCGATGGAGATGCTGGGCCTCCAGGACGAGATCGAGGACATCCTCATCACCCTGGGCGGGCAGTACCACCTGATCCGGCTGCTCAAGGCGCGCGGCGGCAACGGGCTGTTCCTGTACCTGGCTCTGGACAACCAGCGTGCCAACCTGGCGATGGCCCGCCACCAGCTGCGCAAGATCGAGGCCGAGCTGGAGGTCTGACGCCCCACCGGTGCCCCGCCGACCGTTCAGCGGCGCCGAGCCCCGCCCGGGGCGGCGTCCCCGGCGGCGGGGCCGGTGGTGCGGTAGCCCCTCACCCCCGCCCCGGCGGGCCGGCCGCCGTCGACCCAGTCGGCGCGCACCCACAGCAGCTTCTCGGCCGCGGTCTCCCGCCGCCCCAGGGCGCGTGCCTTGAGCCACAGCCCGGTACCGGCGCCCGCCAGCAGCAGCCCGCCCGCCGCCGGTACGGCGAAGGCACTGGCCGTCGCTGCGGCGAACGCCACGAGCAGCCACCAGCGGTGCGTGCGGCGCCAGTTGCGGACGGTCACTGCCCGGTCCTGGAGGATGTCGCCCCGGGCGGCCCGGGTGGCATCCCGCTCCAGCTCCCGGTAGCGGCCCGTGCGCACGGACGCCACGACGGCCGCCGCGACCAGGAACGCCGCGGCACCCCCGCACAGTCCGATCACCCGCCCGGTGAGGCCCTCCGGCACCAGCCCGACGGCCGCCGCGAGCACGCCGAGCCACACCATCGGGGCCGCCCCGGCCCGTACCACCACCGCCACACGCGCCAGTGCGTGACCTCCGCCGCGCCCCACGCCGCCGCTCCCTTCGTCCGTCCTGCCGTTCAGGGCGGGGAGGTTAGCCGGAATTTCTGAGGAACACCTGAGAAGGAGGGGCCGGGGACGCCCCGGCCCCACGCCGAACGGGCGGCGCGGCAGCCGGGCCGGTCGGTCAGCCGGTCAGGCATTCAGGCATTCAGGCATTCAGGCAGGCAGTCGGTCAGGTATTCAGGCGGTCGGTCGGTCAGCCGGTCGGTGACGCACCGAGCAGGTGAAGGGGTCCGGTCAGCCACTCGGTCACCGGCCCCAGGGCCGCCGCGCCGCCGACGTGTCCCGTCCGGTCAGTCGGCGAAGAGTCCGCGCTCCGCGGCCCGGACGTCGAACTCCTCCAGCCGCGCCTGCGCGTCCGGCAGGTCGTCGCACATCGCCTCCAGCAGCACCCGGCCCAGCAGCATCGGCGCGCATGCCGTGTCGAAGGCCAGGCCGGTGCCGACGGCGGCCGGGATCAGCACATCGCTGTGGGCGGCGACGGGCGCGAACGCCGAGTCCGCGACCGTGACGACGGTCAGGCCTGCCCCCCGCGCGTACGCGAGCGCCTCCACCACCTCCCTGGGGTGGCGGGGCAGGGCGAAGCAGAGCAGCGCGGTCGCGCCGGCCCGCCGTGCCGCGTCGACCCGGTCGGCCAGCATCGAGCCGCCCTCGTCGAGCAGCCGGACGTCCGGGTGGACCTTGGCCGCGAAGTACGAGAAGCCGCGGGCCTGCGAGGAGGCAGCGCGCAGCCCGAGGACCGGCAGCGGACGGGAGGCGGCGAGCAGCCGGGCCGCCCGCTGCACGGGGCCCGGGTCGGCGAGCAGTTCGGCGAGATGGCGCAGGTTCTCGATCTCGGCGTGGACGGCCTGCTGGTACTCGGTGAACTCCTGCTGCTCCTCAGCCGGTTCGGCCGGTGCCACCTCGCGCAGATGCCTGCGCAGCGCGGGATAGCCGTCGAAGCCGAGCGCGACGGCGAAGCGGGTGACGGACGGCTGGCTGACTCCGGCGAGCTCGGCCAGCTCGACGCTGGACAGGAACGGCACGTCGGCCGCCCTGCGCACCATGCAGTGGGCGATGCGGCGCTGGGTGGGGGTGAGGCGGTGGCCCTCGAAGAGCTGCTGCAGCCGTGCGGCAGGGCTGGTGTCGTTCATGCCGTCCCGTCCCCCAGTTCGTCTCGCCCGGCGTGCCGGAGGGACCGGCCCGCTCCCGGACGCCGGACAGTACCGCGAGAGCGCGGTGCGGGGAGGCGGAACGGACACGAAGATCACCGAGAACTACGACCCACCGGCTATTCAGTGTTCTTAAACTCTGCATGACCATATACAGAACGGGCAAGCCGCGCCGCCGCCTCCCTCAGCCGCCCCGGAGGGCACCGGGCGTGCCGTGCCCGGCCGACGACTCCACCGGGCGTGCCGCGAACGGAGCTTCGCGCAAGTGGTACGGGCGCGACACGTCGGCGCAGCACTCGCTTAACACGTGTCCGGCACATTGGGGGGTGTCGGCGTCAAGGACCTCCGGAGCGGCTCCCGGACCTCCATGGACGCCCGGACGTGAGACCGGCCCTGACCCGGACCGCGTCCCTCGCGGGGACCGCCGTCGTCCCGCCCCCCGGTCACGGGGGTGCGGCGGTCCCCGCGCATCCCTCTCCGCACGGGGACCCCGGTCCCGTACCGCCTACTTCCCGGACAGCGCCAGGAACGACAGCAGGTCCTGGCGGCTCACGACACCGGTGGGCTTGCCCTCGACCAGCACGATCGCGGCGTCGGCGGTGCCGAGCACGGACATCAGGTCGCCGACCGGCTCACCGGATCCGACCTGGGGAAGCGGGTCGCTCATGTGCTTCTCCAGCGGGTCGTTCAGCGAGGCGCGCTGCGCGAAGAGCGCGTCCAGCAGCTCCCGCTCCACCACGGAGCCGATGACCTCGGCGGCCATGACGTCCGGATGCCCGGCGCCCGGCTTCACGATCGGCATCTGGGAGACGCCGTACTCGCGCAGCACCTCGATGGCCTGGCCGACCGTCTCCTCGGGGTGCATGTGCACGAGGGACGGCAGCGCGCCCTCCTTGTGCTTCAGCACGTCGCCGACCCGCGGCTGGTCGCCGGCCTGCTCCAGGAAGCCGTAGTCGTTCATCCACTCGTCGTTGAAGATCTTCGACAGATAGCCGCGGCCGCTGTCCGGCAGCAGCACGACAACGACGTCGTCCGGGCCGAGGCCCTCTGCCACGCGCAGCGCGGCGACGACGGCCATGCCGCAGGAGCCGCCGACCAGGAGGCCCTCCTCCTTGGCCAGCCGGCGCGTCATCTGGAACGAGTCCTTGTCGGACACCGCGATGATCTCGTCCGTGACGTTCGGGTCGTAGGCGGTGGGCCAGAAGTCCTCGCCGACGCCCTCGACCAGGTACGGCCGGCCGGAGCCGCCGGAGTAGACGGAGCCCTCCGGGTCCGCGCCGACGACGCGGACCTTGCCGCCGCTGATCTCCTTCAGGTAGTTGCCGGTGCCGGAGATGGTGCCGCCGGTGCCGATACCGGCCACGAAATGGGTGATTCTTCCCTCAGTCTGTTCCCAGAGCTCGGGACCGGTCGTCTCGTAGTGCGAACGCGGGTTGTTCGGGTTCGAGTACTGGTCCGGCTTCCAGGCGCCCGGCGTCTCGCGCACCAGCCGGTCCGAGACGTTGTAGTACGAGTCCGGGTGCTCCGGGTCGACCGCCGTGGGGCAGACGACGACCTCGGCACCGTAGGCGCGCAGCACATTGATCTTGTCCGTGGACACCTTGTCCGGGCAGACGAAGATGCACTTGTAGCCCTTCTGCTGGGCCACGATGGCAAGCCCGACGCCGGTGTTGCCGCTCGTCGGCTCAACGATCGTGCCGCCCGGCTTGAGCTCTCCGCTCTGCTCGGCGGCCTCGATCATGCGCAGGGCGATGCGGTCCTTCACCGATCCGCCGGGATTGAAGTACTCGACCTTGGCGAGGACCGTCGCCTGAATGCCCGCGGTCACGCTGTTCAGCTTCAACAGCGGGGTATTGCCAACCAGACTGATCATCGAGTCGTGGAATTGCACCGTAAGTCTCCGGGATCTCCGTAGTGGTTCCGTCAGCGTATGCGCATTCGGCGCGAGATTGGGCTACGGCCGATACTGGGCAGTTAGCTCCTGGAGACTGCACGGCTACGAGGAGGTGGCTGGGACTGTGTCGAGGGCGAGGGTGGCGCGGCGCATCGCGGCGGGCGCGGCATACGGCGGCGGCGGGATCGGTCTGCTCGGAGCTGCGGCGGTGACTCTTCTGCTGGCCGAGGTACAGCTGGCGAAAAGATCGGTGGGGGGCGGCACGGCACCCTTCCCCCCCGGCGCGGACGGCATCTACGGCACGGCCTTCGGGCTCTCCGGTCCGCTGCGGCTGGCCCTGCTGGGCGACTCGACGGCCGCCGGGCAGGGCGTGCGCCGGGCGGGGCAGACCCCGGGGGCACTGCTTGCCTCGGGACTCGCGGCCGTGGCCGAGCGCCCGGTGGAGCTGATGAACGTCGCCCAGCCCGGTGCGCGCTCCGACGACCTGGAACGGCAGGTGGGTCTGGCCCTGCGCGATCCCGCCCGCGCCCCGGACGTCTGCGTGATCATGATCGGGGCGAACGACGTGACGCACCGGATGCCCCCGACGCAGTCGGTGCGGTACCTGTCCGCGGCGGTGCGCCGGCTGCGGACGGCGGGCGCGGAGGTGGTGGTGGGCACCTGCCCGGATCTCGGCACCATCGAGCCGGTCTACCAGCCGCTGCGCTGGCTCGCCCGCCGGGTCTCCCGGCAGCTCGCGGCAGCGCAGACGATCGGCGCGGTGGAACAGGGCGGCCGCACGGTCTCGCTGGGCGACCTGCTGGGCCCTGAGTTCGCGGCGAACCCCCGCGAGCTGTTCGGCCCGGACAACTACCACCCTTCGGCGGAGGGGTACGCCACGGCGGCGATGGCGGTACTGCCGACGCTGTGCGCGGCGCTCGGCCTGTGGCCGGAGACGGACAGGCTGGACGCCGACCGCCGCGAGGGCATGCTGACGGTCGCCAAGGCCGCGGCGGAGGCGGCGAGCGAGGCCGGCACCGAGGTCACGGGCGCCCGCGCCCCGTGGGCGCTGCTGAAGCACCGCAGGCGCCGCCGCCTGCCGGTCCCGACCGAGCCCGCACCCCCGGAGACCCGGGCCGCGGAGGCGCGGGGGCGGGGAGCGGAGTGACCCCGCGGCCCGCGCCGGTCCCGCGCACGGTCCGGAACGAAGCCGGGACGAAGCCGGGACGAAGCCGGAACCGGGAGCGGCCGGGTCCAGGACCGGGTCGTCGCCGTGGACCGGGAGCGCGGGCGCATCCGGGTCCCGGCCTGGTCACCAAGGGACGGGACCGGGTTGCCAGGGAACGCGGGACCGGGTCACCGTGGCCGGGCGCCGTACCGGTCGGGGACGCCGCCGCCGCGCCCGCCCGGCCTCGAAGCGCCCCACCCGTAAGCGAGCGCTTAGAAAAGAGGCCCGCATCACACGGTCCGTACCGTGACCCGCGCGATACGTAGGGGTAACTTCCAGACAGTCGTCCCCAAGCACCTCACTGGAGCCGTGATGCCCGAAGCCGTGATCGTCTCTACCGCCCGCTCCCCCATCGGACGGGCCTTCAAGGGCTCGCTGAAGGACCTGCGGCCGGACGACCTGACCGCGACGATCGTCCAGGCCGCACTGGCCAAGGTCCCCGAGCTGGACCCGAAGGACATCGACGACCTGATGCTCGGCTGCGGCCTGCCCGGCGGCGAGCAGGGGCACAACCTGGGCCGGATCGTCGCCGTGCAGATGGGGATGGACCACCTCCCCGGCTGCACCGTCACCCGCTACTGCTCGTCCTCGCTGCAGACCTCCCGCATGGCGCTGCACGCCATCAAGGCCGGCGAGGGCGACGTCTTCATATCGGCCGGCGTCGAGATGGTCTCCCGCTCGGTGAAGGGCACCTCCGACGGACTGCCCGACACCCACAACCCGCTGTTCGCCGAGGCGGAGGCCCGCACCGCCGCCGTCGCCGCCAGCGAGGGCGCGAGCTGGCACGACCCGCGCGAGGACGGCCTGATCCCGGACGCGTACATCGCGATGGGCCAGACCGCGGAGAACCTGGCCCGCCTCAAGGGCGTCACCCGCCAGGACATGGACGAGTTCGGCGTGCGGTCCCAGAACCTCGCCGAGGAAGCAATCAAGAACGGCTTCTGGGAGCGCGAGATCACGCCCGTGACGCTGCCGGACGGCACGGTCGTCGGCAAGGACGACGGCCCGCGCGCCGGTGTCACGGTGGAGGGCGTTCAGGGCCTGAAGCCGGTCTTCCGCCCCGACGGCCTGGTCACCGCCGGCAACTGCTGCCCGCTCAACGACGGCGCGGCCGCGCTCGTGATCATGTCCGACACCAAGGCACGGGAGCTGGGCCTGACCCCGCTGGCCCGGATCGTCTCCACCGGCGTCTCCGGCCTCTCCCCCGAGATCATGGGGTACGGACCGGTCGAGGCGAGCAACCAGGCGCTGCGGCGGGCCGGGCTCAGCATCGACGACATCGACCTGGTCGAGATCAACGAGGCGTTCGCGGCACAGGTCATCCCGTCCTACCGGGACCTGGGCATCCCGCTCGAGAAGCTGAACGTGAACGGCGGCGCGATCGCGGTCGGCCACCCCTTCGGCATGACGGGCGCCCGGATCACCGGCACGCTGATCAACTCGCTCCAGTTCCACGACAAGCAGTTCGGCCTGGAGACGATGTGCGTGGGCGGCGGCCAGGGCATGGCGATGGTCATCGAGCGCCTCAGCTGAGGCGCGAGCGCGCGTGAGCGCCGCTCGGCGCGGGGCGTCGCGCCCGGGTGCGACGCCCCGCCCGCACGGCGACCGGGGCCGTGGCGCCGCACCCGTGCCGTGCACGCGGCGCACGGCACGGCGCCGGGAGGGGCCGCGAAACACCTCCCCGTCCCTCGGCAACCGCTTTCCCAACCCCGCCGTCGCCCAGCCGTGACCTAATCTCCCCCAGGATGTGACCTATCTCCCGCCGGTGCGGGTTTTCCCAGGTCACAAGCGCCACGCAGGTAAACTTCCGACCCAGAGCCCTGTCCCTTTCGTGACGTATTGCACTGACACCAGGTGTGGGCTCACGACAAGCTGATGTAGTAAGTCGGGGAGTCCTCAGAACCGGGAGTACGTCAGTGAGCGCCATGTCCCTCGCCCTGCTGCTGACCACCGCCGCCGCCACGGCCGTGGGCGCCGCTGCCCTGCACACCACTCTCGGGCTGCGCAAGCAGGTCACCGCCCTGCGTTCGGAGCTGGCCGCCGTGAGCCGTCAGGGCAGCGCCCCCTTCGGCTCCGTGCCGCAGGCCCGCACCGCTCCCGCCGCCGAGATACGCGCCGCCGTCGCCGAGGCGCTGGCCGAGGAGCGCGAGCGCGAACTGGCCGAGGCGCGCGCCTTCTGGGCCGCGCAGGAGGCCCGCGAGGCGGCCGACGCACCGCACTTCGTCGGCGAGTCGCCGCTGTCGATGCTCGGCGGGCTGGCGGACCTCGGCGAGGACGGCCCGCTCTACGTCCCCCGGCAGGCGGACTTCGCCGGGCTGGAGGCCATGGACCTGGAGGCGGCGGAGGCCCTCGACGACCTCGCGGAGCTCGCCGAGCCGCCCGCCGAGTTCGCGGAGGACTCCCCGGAGCTGGCCGCGGCCCGCCGGCGGCACCCCTCGCACCCCGACTTCGTACCCGTGCAGACACCCGTGGTGACCGACCACGAGCGCACCGTGGCACGCCTGGAGGAACTCGCGGACACCGCGACCGCCCTCACCGACGTACGGCCGGGCCCGCTCGGCACGTTGGACGTGTACGTGTTCGCCGACGGCACGACCCTGTGCATGACCCCCGGGCACCGCGAGACCGCGGAGCGGCTCGGGGAGGCGCTGCGCGCCGGGCAGACGCCGGTCCTGCTCGGCGGCTCGGGCGTCTCCGGTGCGTACGCCCTGACGTTCTGCTGCGGCGGCGGCGAGAACGTCTACATCCTCGCGGACCGCGTCATCGCCTCGCTCTGAGCCCCGGACGGTCAGGGCCTCCGGCCCCCCGCTCCGGACTCCCGGCGGGCTCTCAGAGCTGCGCCCGCCGCGCCGCAGCCTCCACCAGTTCCACGGCCTCGTCCAGTTCCTCCGGCGGGGCCGTTCCCGTGCGTACGGCTTCGGCCAAATCCGTCCCGGCCACCACCAACTGGTCCGCGACCGCGAAGACACCCGCGTCGGGCATGATCCGCGGCTGCCGCCCGGGCGTCTCGATCCGCTGGGCGCGCTCCGCCAACTCCCTGGCCAGTGCGAGACCTTCGGCCGCCGCGCCGCGCTGGAGCCGGCTCTGCGGGGCCGCCCGCAGCCGGTCGGCGAACCGCTCCACGGCCGCCGTCAGAGGTGTCGTATCAAGCACGATGCGACCCTATGCGCCGGTGCGGGACTGTTGCCAACACGCGAACACTGAGGCACGGTGACGTGAAGGACCACACGCGCAATGCGTCCGGAGGCGCCGATGTCCCAAGTCTTCTCCGAAGAGACCCATCGCAACCTGCTCTCCCGCATCCCTCACTGCACCGGTCGTGAAGTCGCCGACTGGCTGCGCACCGTCGAAGAAGGACCGTCCCTGTTCCGTTTCGAGGAGAAGGTCAGCTGGCTCCGGAGCGAACACAATCTCGCGTACGGCCATGCGAAAGCGATCATCCATGAGTACGACCTGAGGAGGGCGGCCCGCAAGCTGCTCTAGTGCTGTGACCGGCTCGAGGACGAGCGAAGGGCCCGCCCGGCGGATGCTTGGGTTCTAGGCGTCGTTGCAACACCCCAGTTCAGGGGATGCAATGGGCTTCAAGATCCGGGACCGGTCCGTCATCCAGGGGCGCCGTCCCTTGTCCGAGGAACGGCGCCTCTACCTTCAGCTCATGCAGCATGGTGTGAGCAACGCGGAGGCAT
>NZ_JASHLT010000028.1:0-93296 GCF_030056615.1 Streptomyces sp. HNM0645
GCGCCCCCGGAGGGCCGCCTCCGTGGCGGCCGCAGCCGTGCTGCTCGGCGGCGCGCTGACCGCGGCCGGCCCCACCACGGCCGGAGCGGCACCGGGGGCGGGCCCCACCCCGCCGCCCGCCCCGGGCTGCAGCGCGCCCTACCGGGTCACGCAGAGGCTCGCCGGCGGAACCACCTGGCGCATGTGCTGGCACTACGACTCCTCCGCCGGGCTCGTCCCGGACGACGTCAGCTACCAGCCGCGCGGCGAGGCCCGGCCGATCCGCGTGCTGACCAGTGCCAAGCTCGCGCAGGTGCACGTCCCCTACGACAACGGCCAGGCCGAGTACGACGACCTCACCGGCTTCGGCTACGGACTGCTTCTCTGCACTTCACTCTCATGAGTGAAGGCGGGTATGAGGCTCGTCAAAGGGCCTCCGAGACGGATGGGATGGGGTCAGGGGTGGTGGCGGCACCGGCGGCCGCCGGGCAGATCCCCCGGCGTCGGTAAGATCAGCGCTCTCATGGGGGGCGATGCGAACATCGGGGCAGGGCGGCGAGGGGCAGAAGTACGCGCTGACCTCGGATGAGGACGACAGCGATTTCTGGGGCTTCGCTCAGGAGGCAGAGGGGTTGTTCACGCCCCTGCCGGGTGAGGAGGGCGCGCGCCGAGTGCACCTCGCGGGTTGCCTCCCGCAGGGTGGCCTACTGAGGTGCGTTGACCACGTCGGCAGCCGTCGTGCCGTGGCGGGGAACGCCTGGTTCGAGCTCCTCGACGGTGACGGTGCCACCATGGGGTCCTACTTCGTCAACGAGGTCACCGTCATCGACGTCAAGCCCTCCGCCAGCGGTGCCGGCCTCTTCGACCTCACGGTGACGCTCTGGTGCGAGAACGCCCTTCCCGGAGCTGAACGACGGTGGGAGCTGGTCCGCACCGGTCGCCTGAATCACACCGGAACGTGGTACGAAGTCGCGCCCGAGGACCGACACGCGTGGCTGTCGGTGGCCCTGTGGTCCCGGGAGTACCAGCGCCGGGGGAAGCCCGATGCGCCTGCGGGTCAGGTGTTCACCTTGGACGGCCGACATGTCGTTGACCGGGATACCTTCTACTGCGCGATCGGTGAGGCCGTCAACGGACCCGGTGGATATTTCGGCTGGAACCTGAACGCTCTGGACGACTGTCTGAGAGGCGGCTGGGGCGCGACCACTCCGTTCACCTTGCACTGGGACTTCTCGGCCGAGGCTCGGACGCGGTTGGCGGAGCGCGTGCCCGTCGGCGATCGTGAGCTTGTGCTGTTCGACCTGCTCCTGGAGATCTTCGAGGAACGAGGTGTGAGCGTCATCCTTCGGTGAGAGCCCGTGAACAAACCCCGTCTGCGCGCAGCGGCGTCCGGTGCGCCCGCCCTTCGGGCGGACGGCGGTTTGTTCACAGGCTCTGGGCTGAACTGCTGACGGGGTGGTTCCGGAACACGCCGGAGACATGCCTTCTGCCAGCGGCAGAACACCGGCCCGACCGGGCTCAAGGATCACTACGGTCCAGGCTCATGACGACAGTCACGACGCGCACGATCGAATACGCGGCCGACGGCCTGACGATGATCGGGCACCTCGCGCTCCCGGCCGGTGTCGACCGCCGGCCCGCGGTCCTGGTCGGGCCCGAGGGGGTGGGGCTCAGCGACGTCGAGCGCCGCCGGGCCGATGCGCTCGCCGAGCTGGGATACGTGGCGCTGGCCTTCGACCTCCACGGCGGGCGCTACTTGGGCGACCCTGAGGAGATGTTGGCCCGTTGCATGCCGCTGCTCGCCGACCCCGACCGGATGCGAGGCATCGGCCACGCGGCGCTCAACGTGCTCCGCGCCGAGCCGCGGACCGACCCGGACCGGATCGCCGCCGTCGGCTACGGCACCGGGGGCGCAATCGTGCTGGAACTCGGGCGCGACGGCGTCGACCTGCGCGCGATCGCGACAGTCAACGGACTGACCACGGGCCGACCAGGCGAGACGGCGCGCATTCACTGCCCGGTGTGGGCCGGGGTCGGGTCGGAAGACCCGATCATGCCGCCCGCGCAACGGGACGCATTCACCGCCGAGATGCAGGCTGCGGGCGTAGACTGGCGCCTCGTGGTCTACGGCGGCGCCTTGCACGCCTTCCATCACCCACCGGTCGACCACATCGTGCTTCCCGGGGTCGGTCATCACCCTCAGCACGCGCAGCGAGCTTGGCGGGACGTCGTCGATCTGCTCGCCGAATGCCTGCCCATAACGGAGTGATCTGGGCAGACTGGCTTTTGTTCACAGGCTCTGACGGCTCGTTGCCTCGAGGCATCGCTCTGGGGAGCGTCATTCGGACTCCTGCGGACGGCAGCGTGCGGATGCTCGGACGGCTGGTCGCTGAGCTCGGTGCCGGGGACGCCCGGGCCATGCGCTGGTGGCGCGTGGTCAGCTCGAAGGACCGCAACGCCGACGGTCACGCCCGCATATACGAGATCGTGCCCGACCCGACCGCCAAGCACGCCGGACGTCCTTGCACCCGCCACGACGTCTACTTCACCCAGAACCGCGCCCCGTGAGCAGTTCGCCGGCAACAACACCCTCGACTGCGGCCCGAACGCGCCCGACAGCGTGGACGGATGGGTCAACGGCGAGAAGCTCGCCAACCCGGTCGTGTGGGTCCACGTCGGCTTCCACCACGTCGCCCGGGACGAGGACCAGCAGCCGATGCCCGACCACTGGCAGGGCTTCCAGCTCGCGCCCAGGGACGTCACGGCTATGAATCCGCTCACCCCGGCCGACCTCGCGGACCGGAACGGTGCGCCTCCGGAGGGGAGTTGAGAGAGGAGCCTGTGGATCCTGCTGCACCGCGTCCCGCTCCCGGAGTACCCTTCCTTGATCGTTGAAGACGGGTGTGCGGGAGCAGAAGGCGGTGCGCGGGTGAGCTCGGGAGGGCTTGAGCTACCCCCAGGTGACACGGGTCACGACGGGGACTCCTCCGACGCGCCGCCGGGCGCCGTCTCCCTCGCCCGGCCGGTGGACACGGGATCCGAGATCGGTCCCGAACTGGACTGGAGCGCGGACGCCTGGAGCGAGGTGCGCACCCGCGCGCAGCGGGCCGGGCGGGCGTACATCTGGCTGAATCTGGTCGAACAGCGGCTGCGTGCCGTCGTGGCCGCGGTGCTGAGGCCCATCTACGAACCCGTGCACGGCGAGGAGTGGGTCGTCGCCGCGGCGGGACCGGCCGGGCAGGAGTGGGTGCAGCGCGCCGTCGCGGTACGGGAGGTCAGCCGGCGCAAGGGCTACCTGCTGGACCCCGCCGACGACAACGTCCTCAGCTTCCTCACGCTGCCGCAGCTGCGGGAACTGATGGTCCAGCACTGGCCCTGCTTCGAACCGTACTTCGACGACCGGCGCGACGTGGAACTGGCGCTGGACGAGCTGGAGGTCGCGCGGAACGTCGTCTCCCGCAACCGGGCGCTCAACGAGACGGTGCTGGCCCAGGCCGAACGGGCCTCGGCGCGGCTGCTGGAGATCCTCGGCAGCGGCGCCGGCGTGCCGTCCGCCGACCGGCTCCCGGTCGACGCGGTCGAGGACCTGGTGGGGGACCGGTACGCGGACGTGGTCTCCATCCACCCCGACCGCGTGCGGCTGCAGCGGCAGCTTCCGGCGGAGGACCTGTTCGGGGGCGCACGGCGCCTCGACGCCGTCGGCATAGGCCTCAACCTGCTGGTGCAGAACTTCTCCGGACGCCGGCTGGTGCGGCTGGCGGAATCCGGCTGCCGGGTGCGACTGCTCTTCCTCAATCCGGCGAGCAGCGCGGTGAAGCGCCGCGAGCGCGAGCTCGGCCTGCGCAAGGGGGAGCTGAGCCGGGCGGTGGAGATGAACATCCTCCACATGCGGCGGGTGCGGTCGCGGCTCCGCGACCCCGGGGCGTTCGAGATCCACGTCTTCGACGAGACCCCGCGCTTCACCGCGTATCTCGTCGACGGGGACGGGGCGGACGGGCTCGCCGTCGTCCAGACGTACCTCCGGCGGGCCCGCGGCATGGAGGCGCCGGTGCTCGTCCTGCGCGGCGGGGGCCGGTCGGTGGTGAGATCCGGCCAGGAAACCGAGCACGGGCTGTTCCAGACCTACCGTGAGGAGTTCGAGTCGGTCTGGGCGGACTCCCGGCCGGTGTCCTGAACGGGCCGCGCCACGGGGCCGGCCGGGTGCGCCGATGGCCGGGGGAACGTCCACGGGGCGGCATGCCGCCGACGGCCCCGTGGAGGGACTGTCAGTGCCGCGTGCGAGAGTTTTCCGTCAGCAGGACCGACAAGGGGGGACGATGACCTGGCACCGCGAGCCACTGGTGGGCTCCGCTCCGGAGACGACGGGCACGGACCCGCTCCCGGCGCGGACCGTGACGGCGGCCGGCACTGAGGACGTGTCCCGGCCGTCTCGTCCCGTCGCCGAGTGTCGGGCTGCGGTCCGTGCCGGAGCGGGTGTCGCGGGATGAGCTGGATCACCGGGCCCCTGGCGGCCTTCGACCTGGAGACCACCGGTACGGACGTCGAGACCGACCGCGTCGTCACCGCGGCGGTCGTGCGACTGGAGCCGGGCGGGGACGTCTCGGAGGAACGGACCTGGCTGCTCGATCCCGGGGTCGTGATACCCGAACAGGCCTCCGCGATCCACGGCGTCTCGACGGCCCACGCCCGCGAGCACGGAGTTCCGGCCGCGTCCGCGATCGAGGACATCGCGGAGGCCGTTGCCGGGGTCCTGCGCTCGGGGATCCCGTTGGTCGTGATGAACGCGCGCTACGACCTGTCGCTGCTGGACCGCGAATGCCGGCGCTACGGGCTGGAGTCGGTCACCGAGCGGCTGGGGACCGCGCCCGTGCCGGTCGTCGACCCCCTGGTGATCGACAAGCACGTCGACAAGTACCGCAAGGGCAAACGCGCCCTGCACGCGCTGTGTGCGCACTACGGCGTTCCGCTCGAGGACGCGCACGACGCCAGGGCGGACGCGGTGGCTGCGGCTCGCGTGGTGCGGCGCATGGGCGAGCGGCACCGGCCCGTCGGGAGGATGCCCCTGACGGCCCTGCACGAGCTCCAGGTGCGTGCGGCTGCCGCGCAGTCGGCCTCACTGCAGGAGTACCTGAGGCGGACCACGAACCCGACGGCGGTCGTCGAGTCGGCCTGGCCGGTCATCCCGCGGAGCCGATGACCCGGTCGAGGGCGAGAGCCTTCGTGCCGGCCGCCCGCAGCCGAGGAGCGGGGGAGCGTCAGAACGGGTGCCAGCGCACCTCGGGGTCGTCCGCGCGCAGCGACGCGACACGGCGGCGGAACTCGGCGAGGGCACGGGGGTTCGCGGGGGTGTGCTGCGCCACCCAGGCGCAGCTCGCCGTCTCCCGTGCGCCGCGCAGGACCGCGCAGCCGTCCCACGCGCGGACGTCCCACCCGTAGGCGTCGGTGAACGCGTCGTACGCCGCCGGGTCGAGCCCGTAGCGGTCGCGCGAGAGAGCCAGCACGACCAGGTCGTGCTCGCGCAGATCGGAGGAGAAGGTCTCCAGGTCGACGAGGACCGGACCGTCGGGCCCGACGAGCACGTTGCGGGGGAGCGCGTCGCCGTGGATCGGCCCGCGCGGCAGGTGCGGCGTCAGTGCGGCGGCCGCGGCCGCGAAGCCGTCCCGGCGCTCCCGCAGATAGGCCGCGTCCGCCGGGTCGATCGCGTCGCCCGCCAGCCGCAGCCAGCGCTCCACACCTCCGAGCAGTTCCCGCCCCGGCAGCGCGAACGGCGCCTCCGGCAGCCTGTGCACCCGGCGCAGCAGCGGCGCCAGATCACGTGGCTCCGCAGGGCGCACCGCTTCGGGCAGCCGGTGCCACACCGTCACCGGATGGCCCTCGACCAGCCGTGCCTCCGGCTCCGCGGCCCGTACCGCCGGGACACCCACGGCTTCCAGCCACTCGGACACCGCCAGCTCGCGCTCCGCGCGTTCCAGCAGTTCGGCGCTCCGCCCGATCCTCACCACGGTGCCGCCGGCCGCGAACACCGCGTTCTCGCCGAGCGCCAGCAGCTCCGCGGTCCGCGGCAGTCCGGCCGCCGCCAGCACCTCCCGCGCGCGTGTCTCGTCCATGGCGCGAATTCTCGCAACCCCACCTGCGGGGACGCGAATCCTCGCATCCCCGCAGGTGGGTCCGGCCGGGAGGAGTTGAGGAAGTGGCCGGCCGAGGACGGCGTCCCGGTACCCGCCCGCTACCGGCGCGACCGATGCCGCATCGGGCAGCGGCCCGGAATGAGATTGCACGAGACGTATCGTCTCGCTTAATGTGGGGGCATGACCGAAGCGAAGCGGGCCCACATCGCCATGTTCTCCATCGCAGCCCACGGGCACGTGAACCCGAGCATCGAAGTGATCCGGGAACTCGTGGCCCGCGGGCACCGCGTCAGTTACGCGATCCCGCCGTCCTTCGCCGGCAAGGTCGCCGCGACGGGTGCGGAACCGGTGCTGTGGAACTCCACGCTGCCGACCGACGGCGATCCGGAGGTCTGGGGCACCGAACCGATCGACCACATCGAGCCGTTCCTGAACGACGCGATCCAGGCGCTCCCGCAGTTCGCCGAGGCGTTCGCGGGGGACGAGCCGGACCTCGTCCTGCACGACATCACCTCCTACCCTGCGCGGGTCCTCGCCCACCGCTGGAACGTGCCCGCGATCTCCCTCTCGCCGAACCTCGTCGCCTGGGAGGGGTACGAGGAGGAGGTCGGCGAGCCGACGACCGCCGCGATCAGGGCCACCGAACGCGGCAGGGCCTACTACGCCCGGTTCGCGTCCTGGCTGTCGGAGAACGGGATCGGTGTCCACCCCGACTCCTTCGTCGGCCGCCCGGCCCGCTCCCTCGTGCTGATCCCCAGGGTGCTGCAGCCGAACGCCGACCGGGTCGACGAGCGAGTCCACTCCTTCGTCGGTGCCTGCCGGGGTGACCGCGCGGAGCAGGGGGAGTGGCGACGGCCCGCGGATGCCGGGAAGGTGCTGCTGGTCTCCCTCGGCTCGGCCTTCACCAAGCAGCCCGGCCTCTACCGCGAGTGCGTGAAGGCCTTCGGCGAACTGCCCGGCTGGCACGTGGTGTTGCAGATCGGCAAGTTCGTGGACCCGGCGGAGCTGGGAAGTGTGCCCGCGAACGTCGAGGTGCACGACTGGGTGCCGCAACAGGCGATCCTCAGGCAGGCGGACGCCTTCATCACCCACGCGGGCGCGGGCGGCAGCCAGGAAGGGCTGGCCACCGCCACGCCCATGGTCGCGATCCCGCAGGCGGTCGACCAGTTCGGCAACGCGGACATGCTCGCCTCGCTCGGCGTGGCCCGCCACCTGCCGATGGAGGACGCCACCGCGGACAACCTCCGGGAGGCCGTGCTCACCCTGTCGGGCGACCCTGAGGTGGCCCGTCGTCTGGAGGGGATCCGCCGCTCGATGCGCCTGGAGGGCGGTACGCGCCGCGCCGCCGACCTCATCGAGGCGGAACTGCCGCAGACCTGACGGCGGGTGCCGGCGGACGGGGCCGCGACGACGGTGCCCGGCCGCAGGCCCGACGTGCCCTCGTGTCCGCCGTGCCCATGTGCCCGTCTTCGCCCCGGAGCGTCGACGGGCAGTCGGGGGCCCCGTCCGGTCGCGGCCGTGTCCGCGGCCGTGTCCGCGGCCTCCGCAAGGGGTCCGGTGGGCCGGGCGAGGTCGCCGGCGTCCGGGCCCGTATTCGCCCCGCGACCGCCGGATGACCACGTCGTCCCGCGGGAGCGGCGCCCCCGTCCGGCCCCGCCGCTCACTCCGCGGCCTTCGCGCCCCACGTGCCGGAGGGGGTGTAAACCTCCCTTTCGGATCAAGCCGATCCTCCCGCCCCGCAAAGGCGGTTCACGCTTCCCGTCGGTGTGCCGCCGGTCTGCCGGTGCGTGATTTCCCTGTGCCCCGGCGTGCGCGGCGGCGTATACCCGTATTCCCCGTGGGCACGCCACGATTACCGCATGAGCACATTTCCTCGACAGAAATTCCCTGCCTGTGAGGGAAGTTCGAACGGTGGCCCGACTTGTGAAGTCCTGGCCGATTTCGTATTACAAACTCTTGTTGATCAAGTCGCACCTGGATGAAGGACTTGATCTGAGCCCGTCAATCGGTCAGGGTTTCGACTCAGCCCCGGAGATTTTCCTTCCGGGAGCGAATCCCCCCACAAATGATGACGAGGAGAACCCCTCTTCATGGCATCTCACAAGCGCACCAGCAGGATGAAGCTGACCGCGGCAATAACCGCCGTTGCGGCCGCCGCCGGAGTGACCGTCCTCAACACCTCGTTCGCCGGCGCGGCCCCCGTGCCCGCCGAGGGCAGGATCTACGGTGCGAACGCCGAAGGCGCCGTCGCCGGCAGCTACATCGTTCTGCTGGACGAGAAGACGGACAAGAAGAAGCTCGCCGAGGAGTACGGCGGCTCGCTCCAGCGCAATTACAGCTCGGCGGTGAACGGCTTCTCCGCCAGCGGCCTTTCGGAGACCGAGGCCAAGCGCCTCGCCGCCGACCCGGCCGTCGACAAGGTCGTCCAGAACAAGAAGTTCACCGTCAACGCCACCCAGGACAACCCGCCCTCGTGGGGCCTGGACCGTGTGGACCAGGCCGAAACCGCCGGGGACAGCAAGTACACCTATCCCGACAGCGCCGGCGAGGGCGTCACGGCGTACGTCATCGACACCGGGGTCCGGATCACGCACAAGGACTTCGAGGGCCGCGCCAGCCACGGCTTCGACGCCATCGACAACGACGAGACCGCCGACGACGGCAACGGCCACGGCACCCACGTGGCGGGCACCATCGCCGGCGCCTCCCACGGCGTGGCCAAGAAGGCGAAGATCGTCGCCGTGCGTGTGCTCGACGACAGCGGATCCGGCACCACCGAGCAGGTCGTCGCCGGCATCGACTGGGTCACCAAGAACCACCAGGGCCCGTCCGTGGCCAACATGAGCCTCGGCGGAGGTGCCGACCCCGCGCTCGACGAGGCCGTGCAGAAGGCCATCGCCGCCGGCATCACCTTCGGCGTCGCCGCGGGCAACGAGTCCAGCGACGCCGGCCAGGGTTCGCCCTCCCGCGTCGAGGAGGCCATCACCGTCGCCTCCTCGACCAAGGACGACGAGCAGTCCGACTTCTCCAACTTCGGCGCGGTCGTCGACCTCTACGCCCCGGGCTCGGACATCACCTCCGCCTGGAACGACAGCGATGAGGGCACCAAGACCATCTCCGGCACGTCCATGGCGACCCCGCACGTCGTCGGCGCCGCCGCGGTGTACCTCGCCGCGCACCAGGACGCCACGCCGGACCAGGTCGCCAAGGCCCTGACGGACGGCGCCACGCCCGACAAGATCGGCAACCCGAGCGAGGGCACGCCCAACAAGCTGCTGAAGGTCGTCGAGTAGCCGACCGGCCGACAGCATGATCCGGCGGCCGCCGTGCCCTCCCCCACGGGGCACGGCGGCCGTCCTATGGTGTGCGCATGGCGAAGACCCACGCGTACGCCGCGCTGCTGCGCGGCATCAACGTCGGCGGCCACCGCAAGGTCCCGATGTCCGACCTGCACAGCCTGGTGACGGACCTCGGCCACGGCCACGTACGCACCTACCTGCAGAGCGGCAACGCCGTGTTCACCAGCGAGACGGACGACGAGGACGCGCTCGCCCGCGGCATCGAACGGGCCGTCGAGGAGCGCTTCGGCTTCACCGTGGACTGCCTCGTCCGCGGCGGCCCGTACCTCGCCTCCGTCGTCGAGGAATGCCCCTTCCCGGCCGGCCGGCTCGAGGGGAGGCAGCTGCACGTCACCTACTTCTCGGAGCGAGTCGACCCGGACCGGTTCGCAGGCGTCGACCGGGACGCCCATCTGCCGGAGGACTTCCGGCTCGGGGAACGTGCACTGTACCTGTACACACCCGGTGGAATCGGCCGCTCCAAGCTGGCCGACGTGCTGGCGCGGTCGAGCGTGAGCAAGGGGCTCGTCGCCACGACCCGCAACTGGAACACCGTCGTCAAACTCGCGGAGATGACCGGGGACCCCGCCTGAGCCGGGAATCGACCGCCCTCGCCGGCCCCCGGACTCCGTCCCGACCGGCCACCGCAGGTGGTGTGCCGCGACTTGAGGACCCCGCGGAGCCGCCCCTTCCCTTCCCGCTCGCCGGGCGGTCCCCCGGACGCGCGGACACGTCTTCGCCGCTCAGCGCCGCCGGAAGTTCCGGTGCCAGCTGAAGCCGCCCGGCAGCCGCACCGACGCCCTGCGGTGACCACCGCTCCCCCGGGTGATGTGGGCCCGGCGCGTGCCGAGGCTCAGCGACCAGCCGTGCGTGCCGATGTTCAGGTGCAGCAGCTTCGGGACGATCGTGATCCGCTTGTGGTAATAGAGCGACATGTCGGCCTCCTCGCAGTCATCTTGCGCAGCCGGCTCGACGTCTGCGTCACGACGGCGCCACGGTCGTGTCACCGCGGCGCCGGGCGGTCATGCCCGGCCCCGACCGGGCATCCCCGGCGCCCACCGGAAGGACTTCCGGACAGACTCCCGGACGGGCGGACGGGCGCCTGTCGGTGCCGGGTCCTATCGTCGGTCCCATGTACGACGACGGTGACGGACCACCGCGCCCGGGCGGCACGCGTGAAGCACGGGCACGGGCCGCCGAGGTGCGGGTCGCGCTCGAAGGCATGCTGCAGATACGGCGGCTGACCAACACCGGCGCTGCCGACCCCGAGTCGGTGCCCGCCCCCTGGGAACGGGGCCGGATGGTCCGTGCCGTGGCCCTCGCGCTGGAGGCGGCCGGTATCGCCCCCTCCGCCGTCGACGCCGATTCCGGGCAGCGCGTCGCCACCGGATACCGCGTGGGCCCGACCCCGGACGAACCGGGCACGGTCACGGTTGAGTGGCTAGGACCCCGCGGCAGTGGGGCCGCCGGCGAGGAGGAGAGCGCCCTCGCCGACTGCGCCGGGGCCCTGCAACGCCTCGGCTGGGACGCCCTGCTGTACCGGGGGCGGAGCCGGCGCCGCTTCCTGGAGGTCCGTCCACCGCACCCTCAGGGCTGAACGGCCGGGCCGGTAGCGGCGAATGGCCCAGGAGAACCGGCGTCGACTGGCCCGGGCGGACTGGACACCCCGGTCCTAGGCTCACCGTCATGACCAAGTCCACCGAGCATCACGCTGACCGGCACGGCACGAGCGAGCACGGCACGAGCGAGCACCGCGACCACCTCGCCGAGACGCACCGCACCACCGTCGATTTCTGGTTCGACCCCGCCTGCCCCTTCGCCTGGATCACCTCGCGCTGGATGCTGGAGGTGGAGCGCCGGCGCCCGGTCGACGTCCGCTTCCACGCGATGAGCCTGCTCCTGCACAACCTCGGGAACGAACTTCCCGACTGGTACCGGGACCTGGTCGACCGCTCCATCGGACCGGTGCGCGTCGCGGTCGCTGCCGCCGAGCAGCACGGCGAGCACGTCCTGCGCGACCTCTACACCGCCATGGGCACCCGTATCCACCGGCAGAAGGCCGAGGACTTCGACACGGTGATCGCCGAGTCGCTGGCGGAGACGGGACTTCCCGCCACGCTCGCCGGTGCCGCGCACGACCCGGGCCACGACGACGCGGTGCGCCGCAGCCACCAGGCCGGGAAGGACCCGGCGGGGGACGGCTACGTCGGCACGCCCACCCTCCACGTGGACGGAGCCGTGTGGTTCGGGCCCGTTCTCAACTCCGTGCCCCGGGGCGAGGAGGCGGGGCGGCTCTTCGACAGCTTCCGCGTGCTCGCGGGGCACCCCGACTTCTTCGAGCTGAAGCGCACCCGCACGGGGAAGCTCGACCCGCACTGAACGCGCGGCGCACCGGGCCGGGGACACGCACGGAGCGCGCGGTGCGCCCAGCACGGAAACGCCGAGCCCGGAACGAGCCGAGCCGGACACCCCTGGGGGGGCCGCGGCGCACCGGGCCGGACACCTGGGTCCGCGGCGCACCGGGCCGGTCGACGTCCGAACCGCCGCCCGTACCGGGCCGCAGGGGCGCCCGTACGGTCTCCGGGAGCGGACGCTCAGCCCGCGGCGGCGAGGCGGCGTGCCGGCCGGGCCTCGTCGTACCGGCGCAGCATCAGCCGGGCCAGCTCCGGTGACGGGCCGAGGACGCCGGCCAGTACCTCGGCTCCCGCCGACCGGGCGCCGTCCGCGATTCGGTCGGGCAGCCGGCCCGGGGCGATGACGTACGGTGCCACCGCCACCCGGGCCACGCCTCCGGCGCGCAGAGCCCGCACCGCGTCCTCGGGACGGGGCGGGCTCCCGGCGGTGAGAGCGGAGGCGAACGCAGGCCGCACGGCGCACCAACCGGTGTGCCGCAGCTCCCGCGCCATGTCAGCGATCACTGCGATCGCCTCCGGGTCGGAGGAGCCCGCCGAGGCCAGGACGACCCCGGTCGAGCGCTTGTCGGCCGGGGTCAGCCCGGCCTCGAACAGCCGCTGTTCGACCGCGTCCAGCAGCAGCGGGGACGGGCCGAGCACATCCGCCTGGGTGATGCGGAGCCGCGGATGCCGCGCCCGCGCCTCGTCCAGCACCGACGGGATGTCCGACTTCGCGTGGAAGGCGCGGGTCAGCAGCAGCGGCAGCGCGACCACGTCCCCCACCCCGTCGTTCGCCATCCGCTCCAGGACCTGCGGCACGGACGGCGCGTTGAAGTCCAGGAACGCCGTGCCGACCCGCAGCTCGGGCTCCTGCGACCGGATGTGCCGTACGAGGGCGTGCACGGTCGCCGCGTGCCGCGGATCGCGGCTTCCGTGGGCGACGACGAGAAGGGCCGGCCGTTGAGGGCGCGCGGGGTGCGCGGGGCGGTGAGGGCGGTACACGGTGATCAGCTCAGCTCTTGACGAGAAGCCCGCGGCTGCGGAGCACCCAGCGCTCCAGCGGGCTGAACACGAGCAGGTCGACGGCGATGCCGACGATCAGGATCAGCAGGATCGCGAGGAACACGCCGGGCATGTCGATGTTGTTGCGGCCGTTCTCCAGCAGCTGGCCGAGGCCGAGACCCAGGTCGGGGGAGGAGGCGATGATCTCCGCCGCCATCAGCGAGCGCCAGGAGAAGGCCCAGCCCTGCTTCAGCCCCGCCAGATAGCCCGGGAGGGCGGCCGGCATGACGATGTGCCAGGTCCCCTTCAGCCCGGTGGCGCCGAGCGTCCGTCCGGCCCTCAGGAACAGAGGGGGCACCTGGTCGACGCCGGACACGAGTCCGTTCGCGATCGACGGCACGGCGCCGAGCAGGATCACCGCGTACATCATCGAGTCGTTCAGGCCCAGCCAGATGACGGCCGGCGGCACCCACGCCACCGACGGCAGCGACTGCAGACCGGACAGGATCGGGCCGATCGCGGCACGGACGAACTTCACCCGCGCCACGAGCAGACCGAGCGGCGTACCGATGGCGAGGGCCAGCAGGAAGCCGAGCAGACCGCGCGACACGCTGGTCCAGATGACGTCGAACAGGGTGCCCTGCAGCCACATGTCGGACAGACCCGTCCACACCGCGGACGGCGCGGGCAGTTTGTCCTCGGTCGTGACCTGTGCCGAGACCAGGACCTGCCACACCACGAGGACGAGGGCGACCGCGACGACCGGCGGCACGACCTTCTTCACGAGGAGCTCGCGCACCGGCGTGCGGCGGACCTCGACGGCTTCGAGCGCGTCCAGGCCGGCCTCGAGACCGGCGAGGTCGTCGCGCCCGGCGGGGGACGTGCCCGCCTTCGTGACGCCGTCGCGGACTTCAGTGCTGGCCATGTCGGCGGATCTCCCCACGCAGTTGTTCAGTGATCTCGACGGACAGCTCCGCCACAGCGGCGTCCTCGATACGGCGCGGCTGCGGGATGTCCACGGCCCACTCGCGGGCCACCCGGCCGGGCCGTGAGGACAGCAGGACCACGCGCTGGGCGAGCCGCACCGCCTCGCGGACGTTGTGCGTGACGAAGAGGACCGACACGTTCGTCTCGCGCCAGATCCGGGTCAGCTCGCCGTGCAGCACGTCACGCGTGATGGCGTCGAGAGCCGCGAACGGCTCGTCCATCAGCAGCAGATCGCTGTCCTGTGCGAGCGCCCGGGCCAGGGCGACCCGCTGGCGCATGCCGCCGGACAGCTCGTGGACGCGCTTGCCGTGCGCGCCGCCGAGCCGGACCAGCTCCAGCAGCCGCTCGGCCTCGGTACGGCGCCCGGCCTTGGGGACCCCGCGCAGCCGCAGGGCCAGTTCGATGTTCTTGCCCGCGGTCAGCCACGGGAAGAGGGCGTGCTCCTGGAACATCAGAGCGGGCCGTCCGCCGGGCGTCTCGATGGACCCGGCACTCGGCCGGTCCAGCCCCGCGACCAGGTTGAGCAGCGTGGACTTGCCGCATCCCGAAGCCCCCAGGATGGTGACGAACTCGCCGGGGGCGACATCGAGACTGATGTCGTCGAGGACGAGCTGCGATCCGGCCGGACCGGAGAAGGACTTCGAGACGTGCTCGATCCTGGCGGCGTGCGACACCGCGGTGGTGTCCTCGGCGGCCTCGGCGAATGTGGTGGCCATGGTCGTCACCTCCTGGGAACGTTCGGTTCGGGGACTCGCGTGCTACTTCGCGCCGAGGCCGGTGTCGGTGACCCCGGGCCTGCCCTCGGCCTTCAGCACCTTGTTCAGCAGCGTCAGGTCGTAGATGCCGTTCAGGTCGGGCTCGTCGATGAGCTCGGCCCTCACCGCCCACTCGGACTGCGTCCTGAGCGTGGCGGCCAGCGGGTCGTCCGTGATCCGGATGCTCGGCCAGGCCGGGTCGATGACCTCCGGGGCGAGCGCCTTGCCGGTCTCGGCCTTCAGGGCCGCGTTGGCGGACGCCTTGGCCTTCTCCGGGTTGGCGTTGATCCAGGCGTTCGTCCTCACCGTGCCGCGGAGCACGGCCTCGACGACGTCCGGGTGCTCCTTCAGGAACGTCTGCGACACGATGATGTTCGTGATCACGAACTTCCCGCCGGGCCACAGCGCCGTCTCGTCGAGGAGGACCCTCGCGCCCTCGGAGACCAGCTTGGACGCGGTCGGCTCCGGCACCCAGGCCCCGTCGATGGAGCCGGACTCGTAGGCGCCCGGGGTGACCTTGTTGTCCGTGCGGATCACGGAGACGTCGCCCTCGCCGCTCTCCGCGTCGACCTTCCAGCCCTTCCCGGAGGCCCAGTTCAGGAACGCGACGTCCTGGGTGTTGCCCTTCTGCGGGGTGGCGATCCGCTTGCCCTTGACGTCGTCCAGGGTCCTGATCCGGTCCGGGTTGACGACGAGCTTCACACCGCCGGACGCGGAACCGGAGACGATCCGCAGGTTCTTGCCCTTGGACTTCACGTACCCGTTGACGGACGGCGAGGGGCCGATGAAGCCGATGTCGAGGGAGCCGCCGTTGAGGGCCTCGATCGCGGACGGGCCCGCGTTGAAGGCCTGCGGTGCGAGCCTGGTGCCGCCGAGCTCCTTCTGGATGATCCCCTCCTGGACGCCGACGAGGGCGGTGGCGTGGGTCAGGTTCGGGAAGTAGCCGACGCGGACGGTGTCGGCGGAGAGCTTCCTGCCCTCGGCGGCCACCACGGGCCTCTCGTCGTCCTTGGCCTGGGAGCCGTAGCCGCAGGAGGTGGCCGCGACGGCCAGCAAGGGGAGCACGGCGGCGAGACCGCGGCGCAGGGTCGTACGGGATGCAGGCACGGGAGGCTTTTCCTCTCGGGGGCCCGGGCTCACGTCCCCCGGTGGTGGTTCCGGGTGGTGCGGGACGCGGCCGGGAGATCGGCAGGTCTGTGTCTTCGTCCGGGGTGCGGTCGGCGTGTCGCGCCGGTCATCGGACACATCGCGTGACACCTCCCGAACCCGCGCCGAGCACACCGCTGCCCACGCGGCCGCCCTCCTTGGCGAAGGTCGCGTACGCGTCGATCGTCATCAGAAGTCCCACCCCTCGTCGTCCCGGGCCGGCGCTGCCCCGGCGGTGGCGAAGGACTCGCCCGCCATCCCGGCCGCCAGGGTCGTACCGTCCGCCGGGTCGATGAGCAGGAAGGACCCGGTACGGCGGGAGTGCGCGTAGGCGTCGAGCGCCAGCGGCTCGGCGGTGCGGACCCGGACCCTGCCGATGTCATTGGCCACCAGTTGCCCGGGAGCCGGGTGCTGGGACAGGTCGTCGAGCGTCAGCCGCGACGGGATCTCCTTCACGATCGCCTTGACCGTGCGGGTGGTGTGCTTCAGCAGCACCCGCGCGCCCACCGTGAGCGGAGTGTCGGCCACATGGCAGACCGTGGCCTCGACGTCCTGCGTCGTGGCGGGCGCGTCGTCGCTCGGCACGACGATGTCGCCGCGGGAGACGTCGATGTCGTCCTCCAGCAGCAGCGTCACCGACTGCGGGGTCCAGGCGACGTCCACCGGCTCGCCCAGCAGGTCGATCCCCGCGATCCGCGACGTCCGGCCCGACGGCAGCACGGTCACGCCCTCGCCGACGCGGAACGTGCCGGCGGCGATCTGGCCCGCGTAGCCGCGGTAGTCCGGGTGCTCGGCGGTCTGCGGACGGATCACGTACTGCACCGGGAAGCGCGCGTGGCAGCCGGTCAGGTCGTGGCTCACCGGCACGGTCTCCAGGTGCTCCAGCACCGTCGGACCGCCGTACCAGTCCATGTTCGCGGAGGCGTCCACCACGTTGTCGCCGGACAGCGCCGAGATCGGGATCGCGGTGATCTCGGGGACGCCCAGCTCGCTCGCGTACGCCGTGAACTCCTCGGCGATCGCGGCGAAGACGGACTCCTCGTAGCCCACCAGGTCCATCTTGTTCACGGCGAGCACCACGTGCGGCACGCGCAGCAGCGCGGCGATCGCGGCGTGCCGGCGGGTCTGCTCGACCACGCCGTTGCGGGCGTCGACGAGGATCACCGTCAGCTCGGCCGTCGAGGCGCCCGTGACCATGTTCCGGGTGTACTGCACGTGCCCCGGGGTGTCGGCCAGGATGAACCGCCGCCGGGGCGTGGCGAAGTAGCGGTACGCCACGTCGATCGTGATGCCCTGCTCCCGCTCGGCCCGCAGACCGTCGGTGAGCAGCGCCAGGTCGGGTGCCTCCTGGCCGCGGGAGCGGGAGGCGTGCTCGACGGCCTCCAACTGGTCGGCGAGCACCGACTTGGAGTCGTGCAGCAGCCGGCCCACCAGGGTGGACTTGCCGTCGTCGACGGACCCGGCGGTGGCGAAGCGCAGCAGGGTGGTGGCCGACAACTGCTCGGCCGACTGCTCGGTGGAGGTGGTCATGTCTAGAAGTACCCTTCGCGCTTGCGGTCTTCCATCGCGGCCTCGGACAGCTTGTCGTCGGCGCGGGTCGCGCCCCGCTCGGTGAGCCGGGAGGCGGCGATCTCGGCGATCACGGCGTCCAGCGTGGTCGCGTCGGAGTCGACGGCGCCCGTGCAGGACATGTCGCCGACAGTGCGGTAGCGGATCAGCCGCTTCTCGGGCGTCTCGCCGTCCTTCGGGCCGCCCCAGTCGCCGGCGGTCAGCCACATCCCGTTGCGGGCGAAGACCTCCCGCTCGTGGGCGAAGTAGATCTCCGGCAGCTCGATCTTCTCGCGCTGGATGTACTGCCAGACGTCCAGCTCGGTCCAGTTGGAGAGGGGGAACACCCGGACGTGCTCACCAGGCGCGTGGCGGCCGTTGTAGAGCTGCCACAACTCGGGGCGCTGGCGCCGCGGGTCCCACTGGGAGAACTCGTCCCGCAGCGAGAACACCCGCTCCTTGGCCCGGGCCTTCTCCTCGTCGCGCCGCCCGCCGCCGAACACGGCGTCGAAGCGGTGCTGCTGGATGGCCTCCGTCAGCGGCACGGTCTGCAGCGGGTTGCGGGTGCCGTCGGGGCGCTCGCGGAGCACACCACGGTCGATGTAGTCCTGTACGGAGGCCACATGGAGCCGCAGACCGTGTTGTGCGACCACACGGTCCCGGTACTCGATGACCTCAGGGAAGTTGTGCCCCGTGTCCACGTGCAGCAGCGAGAACGGGATCGCCGCGGGAGCGAACGCCTTCAGCGCGAGATGCAGCATGACGATGGAGTCCTTGCCGCCGGAGAAGAGGACCACCGGCCGCTCGAACTCGCCCGCCACCTCGCGGAAGATGTGCACCGCCTCGGACTCCAGCGCGTCCAGGTGCGTCAGAGCGTACGGGTTGTCCGTGCTCCCGCCCACGACGTCGATGCTGGTCGTCATGCCAGTCCCCTCTCGATGAGCAGCGCGTGCAGCGCCTGCGCCGACTCCTGCACGGTCTGGGTGTGCGACTCGATCCGCAGGTCCGGGGACTCCGGTGCCTCGTACGGGTCGTCCACCCCGGTCAGGCCGCTGATCTCGCCGGCCGCCTGCCGGGCGTACAGGCCCTTGACGTCGCGCACCGCGCACACGTCGACCGGGGTCGCCACATGCACCTCCACGTACGGCGTGCCCTCGGCCCCGTGCCGCTTGCGGACGGCCTCTCGGCTGTCCGCGTACGGGGCGATCACCGGCACCAGGACCGTCACACCGTTGGACGCCAGCAGTTCGGCGACGAAACCGATCCGCTGGACGTTGGTGTGCCGGTCCTCACGGCTGAAGCCGAGGCCCGCGGACAGGAACTCGCGGATCTCGTCGCCGTCGAGCACCTCGACGCGGTGGCCCCCGCCGCGCAGCCGGCCCGCCAGCTCGTACGCGATGGTGGTCTTGCCCGCGCTCGGCAGCCCGGTGAGCCAGATCGTGGCCCCAGTCACGTGCATCTCCCGTTGGTTCAGGGTCGGTTCGGTCGGATGGTCTGCTGTGGTCGCGGGTGCCGTCATCAGCCGTGCAGCCCGCACTCGGTCTTCGCGCGGCCCGCCCAGCGGCCGGCTCGCGCGTCCTCGCCCTCCAGCACCCGGCGGGTGCAGGGTGCGCAGCCCACCGAGGCGTAACCGTCCATGAGCAGCGGGTTGGTGAGGACGCCGTGCTCGGCGACGTAGGCGTCCACATCCGCCTGCGTCCAGCGGGCGATCGGCGAGACCTTGACCTTCTGCCGCTTCTCGTCCCAGCCGACGACGGGGGTGCCCGCCCGGGTCGGGGACTCGTCGCGGCGCAGGCCGGTCGCCCACGCGTCGTAGGCGGTGAGGCCCTCCTCGAGAGGCTTGACCTTGCGCAGCGCGCAGCACAGGTCGGGATCCCGGTCGTGCAGCCGCGGGCCGTGCTCGGCGTCCTGCTCGGCCACCGACTGGCGCGGGGTGAGCGTGATGAGGTTGACGTCCATCACGGCCCCGACCGCGTCACGCGTGCCGATGGTCTCGGGGAAGTGGTAGCCGGTGTCCAGGAAGACCACGTCGACCCCGGGGAACGCGCGCGAGGCCAGATGGGCCACGACCGCGTCCTCCATGGAGGACGTGACGCAGAAGCGCGGGCCGAAGGTCTTCGCCGCCCACGTCAGGATGTCGAGGGCGGACGCCTCCTCGAGGTCCCGCCCGGCCGACTCGGCCAGCGACCTGAGCTCGTCGCCGGTCCGTCGGGTCCGTACCGCCGTCATATCGCGTCCCCTCCGTCGTCGTTGCGCCGAACCCCGCGGGCGAGCAGCCCGAGGAACTTCAGCTGGAAGGCCCTGTTGCACGACGCGCACTCCCAGGCGCCGTGGCCCTGCTCGCTCGGACGAAGGTCCTCGTCGCCGCAGTAGGGGCAGTAGAAGGGGGCGGCCCGCTCGCTCACCGCACAACCCCTTTCGCTTCTCCGCCCGCGCGGCGCAGGGGTGCGGCTTTCGCGGTCGGCCACGGCCCGGTGGCCGCGAGTGCGTCGCTCATGAGAGTGACTCCTCGCCGGCGCGAGCCACCCAGGCGGCGAAGCGCTCGCCGTCCTCGCGCTCCACCTGGAAGCGTCCCAGCACGCGCTCGACGTAGTCGGGGAGTTCCGCCGCGGTGACCTTCAGTCCGCGGACCTTGCGGCCGAATCCGGCCTCCAGGCCCAGCGCACCGCCGAGGTGCACCTGGAAGCCCTCCACCTGCTCGCCGTTCTCGTCCAGCACCAGCTGGCCCTTGAGGCCGATGTCCGCGACCTGGATACGGGCGCAGGCGTTGGGGCAGCCGTTGATGTTGATGGTGATCGGCTCGTCGAACTCCGGGATGCGGCGCTCGAGTTCCTCGATCAGCGAGGCACCGCGGGCCTTGGTCTCGACGATGGCCAGCTTGCAGAACTCGATGCCGGTGCAGGCCATCGTGCCGCGCCGGAACGGGGACGGGGTGACCCGCAGGTCCAGCGACTCCAGCCCGGACACCAGCGACTCGACCTGTGACTCCTCGACGTCGAGGACGATCATCTTCTGCTCGGCGGTGGTACGCACCCGGCCCGAGCCGTGCGCCTCCGCCACCTCGGCGATCTTGGTGAGGGTGGCGCCGTCGACCCGGCCGACGCGCGGCGCGAAGCCGACGTAGAAGCGGCCGTCCTTCTGCCGGTGCACACCGACGTGGTCGCGCCAGCGCTGCACGGGCTGCTCCGGCGCCGGGCCGTCGGTCAGCGGGCGCCCCAGGTACTCGTCCTCCAGCACCCGGCGGAACTTCTCCGCGCCCCAGTCGGCGACCAGGAACTTCAGCCGCGCGCGGGTGCGCAGCCGGCGGTAGCCGTAGTCGCGGAAGATCGAGATGACTCCCTCGTAGACGTCGGGGACGTCGTCCAGCGGCACCCAGGCGCCCAGCCGGACGCCGATCTTCGGGTTGGTGGAGAGGCCGCCGCCCACCCACAGGTCGAAGCCGGGGCCGTGCTCGGGGTGGTTCACTCCGACGAAGGCGATGTCGTTGATCTCGTGCGCCACGTCCAGCAGCGGCGAGCCGGAGATCGCCGACTTGAACTTGCGGGGGAGATTGGAGAAGGCCTTGTTGCCGACGATGCGGCGCTGGATCTCGTCGATGGCCGGGGTGCCGTCGACGATCTCGTCCTCGGCGATGCCCGCGACCGGGGAGCCGAGGATGACACGCGGGGTGTCACCGCACGCCTCGGTGGTGGACAGGCCGACGGCCTCCAGCCGCTCCCAGATCTCGGGCACGTCCTCGATACGGATCCAGTGGTACTGGACGTTCTGCCGGTCGGTGATGTCGGCGGTGCCGCGTGCGAACTCCTGCGAGATCTCGCCGATGACGCGCAGCTGCTCGGTGGTCAGCCGCCCGCCGTCGATGCGGACGCGCAGCATGAAGTACTCGTCGTCCAGCTCCTCCGGCTCCAGGATCGCGGTCTTGCCGCCGTCGATCCCGGGCCGGCGCTGGGTGTAGAGGCCCCACCAGCGCATGCGGCCGCGGAGGTCGTTCGGGTCGATCGAGTCGAATCCGCGCTTGGAGTAGATCGTCTCAATACGTGTCCGCACATTGAGACCGTCGTCGTCCTTCTTGAACTGCTCGTTGCCGTTCAGGGGCGTGAAGTGGCCAACGGCCCACTGGCCCTCGCCGCGGTGGCGTCCGGCCTTGCGGCGGGGCGTGGCGGTGGCGGGCTTTCCGGGGGTGGCGGCCATGGCGGTTACGTCCTTCGGGACTACGGGAGGGCGGCTCTGACCTGCACATGCGCGCCCGGTTCACGGGTGGGCGCGGCGATGCGAGGAGGTCGGGGATCTCAGGGAACGCGGGGGAACTGGTGCCGGGGCCGACGGCCCCCGGGGACACTCAGACCGCGCGACACATGGCGCTGGACATGCGGCCGAGGTCGACGTGCCGCCGACTCACCAAGGCAATTCCAGCTCGAGACATGACGGAAGCGTGTCACGGCACTTTGGACCCAGTCCACCGCCGTCCATTATTTGGACAAGAGTGTCCTGTATGGCGAGACAATGTGGGGCCGGTCACTCGGCCTCGGGCGTCGGGGCGGGCCTGCGCTCCGCGCGCCGGCCGGCCCCCGGAGCCGGCCTGCGGGGCCCGGGCCGAGGGCGTCGTGCCGGGGCCCGGGCAGGGCGGCAGGCCGGGGTCGGTCAAGGACGCCGGCCGAGGGCGCGGACCGGGGGTGCGGACCGGGGGTCAGCCCAGGGCTCCGGGCCAGGGCCCGGGAGTGGCGGTCTCCGGCTCCTCCTCCAGCTTGGTGTCGAAGAGCGCGAAGCCCCGGCGCAGATAGTTGTCCATCGCGTGCGGGCCGTCCTTGGAGCAGGTGTGCAGCCAGACCCGCTTCGTCGGGGCGCGCCCCGGCCAGCGCTCCGCGAGGTCCCAGGCGCGGGCGGTACCGTACGACAGCAGATGGCCGCCGATCCGCCTGCCGCGGAAGGCCGGGATCAGCCCGAAGTAGACGATCTCGACGGCACCCTCCTCCTGCGCCTCCAGCTCGACGTACCCGGCGGGTGTGCCCCGCTCGTACGCCACCCACGTCTCGACCCCCGGCCTGTTCAGCGTCTCCTCCCACTGCGCGTACGTCAGGCCCAGCCGGTCGGTCCAGCGGATGTCCCCGCCGACCGCCGTGTAGAGGAAGCGGCTGAACTCCGGCGAGGGGACCTCGGCGCGCGCGATCCGCACGTGTCCCGAGGGCTCGGCGGCGGGACGCAGATCGGAGGGTGAGGTCTGCTCCAGGGACCACGTGGTCACGGTGATGCTCATGACCGTCAGGGAACCACGGGCGCCCCGCCCGGGACAAAGGGGATCCCGCCCGGGCCTCCGGCGGGCCGGGCGTCGCACGCGGTGCGGTGCCCGGCGGCCCGCCCGGAGCGCGGTCCCCGGCCCTGACCCTGGCCCCGGAGCCGTGCGGCCGGCGGTCCACATGGCGGCCGGCGGTCCACATGGCGGTCGGCGGCTCGGTACCGGGAGGTGCGCCACGGCACGAGTCGACGGCGGCCGGCGGGGCGGGTCCGGGGGCCCGGCGCAGGTACGTGAGGCCCGGGACTGCCGGCCCGGGGCGCCTCAGGCGGCGGGCGGGATGTTCTGGTTGGCGTGCAGGAAGTTGTCCGGGTCGTAGCGGCGCTTGATCTCCCGGAGCCGGTCGTGGTGGTCCCGGTACGTGGCCCGGACCCGGTCCGGGCCCTCGTCCGCGCCCACGAAGTTCACGTACGCGCCGCCCATCGAGAACGGGTGGAGGGCGTTCCAGTAGTCGACCGCCCACTCCCTGATGAGCGCGGCGTTCGCCGGGTCCGGGTCGATGCCGGCGATGACCCCCGACCAGACCGCGTCACGGTAGGCCCACGCGGTGTCGGCGGGCGCCACGTCGTGGGCGGCGCCGTCGACGGGGTACAGGTGCATCGTCGACAGCGGCGTCGGCAGGTTCTCCCCGTACTTCAGGTGGACGTCGATCGCACCGTCCGCGATCCGGTCGAAGAAGTCGCCCCGCCAGTACCACTGCAGCCCCGCGGGGATCAGTCCGTCGAACATGGCCTGCAGCGCGGGGTAGGGCATCGGCGCCGCGAAGTGGAACAGCGGCGGCGCCGGCTCGCTCACGGCGGAGGAGAGCTCGTCGAGCCGCTCCGGGGCGCCGGTCCGGCACCACACCACACCGCACACCTTCCGCCCGTGGATCTCCTCGGGGAACGGCGGGCCCGGCGGCACGGACAGCAGGGCGAAGAAGCCGTAGACGTCGCGGGGCGCTCCCGGCAGGAACGTGCGGTACCAGTCCAGTACCTCGCGGGTGCTCGCCACCGGCCACACGGTGACGGCGACTCCCACCGTGTCCACGGGGTGCAGCCGGTACGTGAAGGAGGTGACGACGCCGAAGTTGCCGCCTCCGCCGCGCAGAGCCCAGAAGAGGTCGGGCCGTTCGTCCTCGGAGACGGTGACGAAGGTGCCGTCGGCGAGTACGACGTCCGCGCCGATCAGGTTGTCGGCCGTCAGGCCGTACCGGCGGGTCAGATAGCCGTGGCCGCCGCCGAGCGTCAGGCCGCCGGCGCCCGTCGTCGACATGATGCCCGCGGGGGTCGCCAGCCCGAAGCCGTGACCGGCGTGGTCCAGATCGCCGAGCAGGGAGCCGCCCCCGACCTGCGCGGTGCGGGTCACGGGATCGACGCGCACCCAGCGCATCAGGGACAGATCGAGGGTGAGTGCGCCGTCGACCAGGCAGAGCCCGGGGCCGCTGTGGCCGCCGCCGCGTACGGCGAGTTCCAGGTCCTGCTCGCGGGCGAACGTGACGGTACGCATCACGTCCGCGGCGTCCAGGCACCGCGCGAACGCGGCCGGACGCCGATCGATCATCGCGTTGTAGATCGCCCGGGTCTCGTCGTACTCGGGGTCCCGCGGACCCACCACCGGCCCGCGCAGGGCCTCACGCAGCGCATCGAGCGTGGCGCCGTCCATGTGAACTCCTCGGGGAGCGCGCGCCCGGTCCCCGGCCCCTGCCCTCCGGCCCCACCGGCCGCACTGTGGATCAGGTGAGCGCACCCCGCGCGGTCGGGCGGGGGCGTCGGCACAGCCCGTCGGCGTCCGCCACGGCGCCTCGGGGTCGACGACTTCAGCCTGGCATCGGGCCCGAGTGCCCGCAACGCGTCAGCCGGACCCGCCCTGCGCCCGCGCCTCCGCCACGGCCGGAGCCGAGGAGTGAGGCAGCAGATCCGCGGGGTGTGCGGGGCGCACGACCTCCACGTCGACCTCTTCGCTGAAGCGGTACGGGCGGTGTGCCAGCACACCCGACAGGTAGCGCCTCACACGTGATATTTCAGCACGCACCGTGACCGTGCGCGTCGGGTCGCCGAACACATCGCCCGCGAGTTCCGCGGCCGTGCGCCCCTGCGGATGCACCGCCAGCACGTACAGCAACTCGGCGTGGCGGGGGCTGAGCTCCTGCGTCCAGCTGCCGGCGGGGCCGTGGATCGCGACCGACCACCGGCGGGCGCGGCTCAGGTCCAGGACGACCCGCCCCGCGGACTCCGCGGGCCGCGGCTCGTCGGGGCGCACCAGCCAGCCCCCCGGCAGCGGTTCGACGGTGCACACGCCCAGCGACGGCAGCCACACCCGGCCCGCGTGGAACGACTTGGGCAGCGGCAGCCGGTCCACCGGTGCCGTTCCGGTCACGGCCGCCGTCCAGCCGTGCACGTCCACCGCGAGCGCCCGGCCGCCGATCCGGCACAGGATCGGCGCCGCGACGGAGCGGAGCCGTTCGATCTGCCGCAGATGGCGCTCCCGCAGCTCCGCCTCGGCGAGCTGCGCCACCGACCTCACGAGCGCGAGGGTCGCCGGATGGAAACTGGACGCCGGCCCGCTGACGTCGACGATGCCGAGCAGCCGGCCGTCGCGAGGGTCCTGCACCGGCGCGGCCGCGCAGGTCCAGTTGTGCAGCGTGTGGACGAAGTGCTCCGCCGAGTGCACCTGGACCGGCCGTCGGGCCGCGAGCGCGGTGCCGATGGCGTTGGTGCCGGTGCTGTCCTCGTTCCAGGCCGCGCCCTCCTCCAGGCAGATGGTGCCGGCCTGCCGGAGCACCCCCGCGTTCCCCTCCCGCCACAGCACCCTGCCCTGACAGTCCGTCACCACCATGATCTGCAGGGAGGCGTCGGCGATGGCGGTGAGCCCGCCGCTCAGCGTGTGCATCACCTCGCCGAGCACGCTGGACCGCCGCCGGTGCTCCAGCTCGTCCCGCTGGAGCAGCACGCTGCTCGTGGAACGGTCGGGGTCCAGCCCGAGCCGCAGCATCCGCTGCCAGGACGCGTCGATGACCGCTCGGGGCGGGACCGGCGGGCGGCGCCCGGCCAGCGTCGCCGCGTGCACCTGGTGCAGCACGTGGGCCGCGTGCGCGGCGTCCGCGGCGCTCAGCCGTGAGATGTCCAGAGCCGTGTTCCTCATCGGAAGCCCCCCGTCGTCGGCGCCGATCGGTGCAGGTCGGTCGTGCGCGTGGTGCCGGGCCGGCCGGCCCTCGCGACACTGCGGGCCGGTCGTGCCGTATCGGTTCTGCCCGGTGCGCGAGCCGCCGCGGACCGTCCGGATCCATCGTGCCGCCCGTGCCCGTACCCGGGAGCGGAGTTCGGACAACTCCTGCAACGGTCTGCAACCCTGGCCAACCAACGACAGGTGGGTGAAGGTGGCACGAGCGGAGGGTGGTGCCGTGTCGGCGCAGCACCACCCCCGCTTTTTCGCAGGTCAGACCCGACTCACCTGCCGAAGGCGCACGGGTGCGGCCAGCGGCGCGCGATGCCGCCGCTCACATCTCCACGCGCGCTCGTCCCACCACCGCCGCCTGGTTCAGCCCGTACGGCAGCGTGCCGAACGCCGACCCCCAGTCACCGCCCAGCCGCGAGGCGCAGAAGGCGTCCGCGACCTCCGGCGGCGCCCAGCGCACCAGCAGCGACCCCTGGAGCACCAGGGCCATCCGCTCGGCCAGCCGCCGTGCCCGCACCTCCGCGGACTCCAGGTCCGCCAGCTCCGTCAGCAGCGCCTTGACCGCACCGTCCAGCCGGTGGTCGGCGCCCCGCGCCAGGCCCACTTCCCGGAGGAAGGCGTCCAGGGGGAGCACCTCCCGCCCGCTCCGCCCCGCGGCCCGGGGCGCGCCCCGCAGCGCACGCAGCACGTCCAGCGCCTGGACGTTGCCCGATCCCTCCCACACGGAGTTCAGCGGCGACTCCCGCAGCAGCCGCGGCATCCCCGACTCCTCCACGTAGCCGTTCCCTCCCAGGCACTCCAGCGCCTCCGCCACCACCGGCGTACACCGCTTGGTGACCCAGTACTTGGCCGCCGGCACCGCGATCCGCAGCAGCGCCCGCTCCGACTCCGAGCCCCCACCCGCGGCGTCGTAGGCCGCGGCCAGCCGCATCGCGAGCACCGTCGCCGCCTCCGACTCCAGCGCCAGATCGGCCAGAACATTACGCATCAGCGGCTTGTCGACGAGCGGGCCGCCGAACGCGCTCCGGTACGTGGTGTGATGGACGGCCTGCGCCACCGCCTGCCGCATCAGGGCCGCCGAGCCGAGCACACAGTCGAGCCTGGTGGCCGCCACCATCCCGATGATGGTGCGCACCCCGCGCCCCTCCTCGCCGACCCGGCGCGCCCACGTGCCGGCGAACTCCACCTCGGCCGACGCGTTGGACCGGTTGCCCAGCTTGTCCTTCAGCCGCTGGATCGCGAACACGTTCCGCGTCCCGTCGTCCAGCACCCGCGGCACCAGGAAGCACGACAGCCCCCCGGGGGCCCGGGCCAGCACCAGGAACCCGTCGCTCATCGGCGCCGAGCAGAACCACTTGTGCCCGGTCAGCTCGTACTCCCCGGCAGCGGCCAGCGGCACGGCCCGGGTCGTGATCGCGCGGACGTCACTGCCGCCCTGCTTCTCCGTCATGCCCATTCCGAACAGCACGCCCGGCTTCCGCGCGGCCGGCCGCAGTCCCTGCGCGTACACCCCGGACGTCAGCCGCGGCTCCCACTCCGCCGCCAGCTCGGGGTCGGAACGCAGCGTGGGCACCGCCGCGTGCGTCATCGACACCGGACAGCCGTGCCCGGCCTCCGCCTGCGACCACACCAGGAACCCGGCCGCACGCCGGACGTGCCCGCCGGGCCGTCCCCAGGCGTTCGTCAGCCCCGAGGCGACCGCCTTGCCCAGCAGCCGGTGCCACGCCGGATGGAAGTCGACCTCGTCGATCCGGTTCCCGTACCGGTCGTGCGTGCGCAGCACCGGCGGGTTCTTGTCGGCCTCGACCGCCCAGCGCTGTGCCTGGGCCGAGCCCGCGGCCCGGCCGAGCTCCGCCAGCTCCCGCCGCGCCGTGCCGTGGACCGACGGGTCCAGGTGCCGCTCGACGGCCTCGGTGAGCGCCCGGTCCGCGGAGAACACGTCGTACGCCACCAGGGGCGGAGGCTGGTTGGTCACGGTGTGGGTGCTGGTCGCCATGCCGATACGGTAAGGAGGTGCAGGCAGCAAACGAAACACCTGACCGGCCCGCCGGCCGGCTCCACCGGGTCCGAGTCCTCTACCGCAACGTCTCCAAGCGGAAGCTCGCCTGGCTGCTGCTGAAGGACACGGTCAATTCGTGCATCGAGTACCGGATCCTGGGGCTCGCGGCCGAGGCCGCGTTCTTCACCCTGCTGTCCCTGCCGCCGCTGATGCTGGGCCTGCTCGGCCTCCTCGGCTACGTCGACGACTGGACCAGCACCACCACCGTCGCCTCCATCCAGGAGAACATCCTCCGCGCCGCCGGCACCGTGCTGTCCGACCGCGGCGTCAACGAGATCGCCAAACCCCTGCTCGAGGACGTCACCCGCGGCGGCCGCCCCGACCTCATCTCCCTCGGTTTCGCGATCGCCCTGTGGTCGGGCTCCCGCGCGGTGAACGTGTTCATCGACACCATCACCGTGATGTACGGACTCGACGGCCAGCGCGGCATCGTCGCCACCCGGCTGCTGGCGTTCCTGCTCTATCTGGTCGCACTGCTGATCGGCGCCGTGGTGCTGCCGCTCGCCGTGGTCGGCCCGGACCGGGTCGTCGAGTTCGTGCCGTTCGGCGCGGACCTCGTCAGCGTCCTGTACTGGCCGGTGGTGATCCTGCTGTCGGTCGCCTTCCTCACGACGCTGTACCACGTGTCCGTGCCGGTCCGATCGCCCTGGGTGGAGGACGTCCCGGGCGCCCTGGTGGCCCTCGGCATGTGGGTGCTCGGGAGCTTCCTGCTGCGCATCTATCTGACCAGCACCGTCGAGGGCCCCACCATCTACGGCTCCCTCGCCGCGCCCATCGCGGTGCTGCTGTGGATCGGCATCTCGGCGTTCGCGGTCCTCGTCGGCGCCGCCGTCAACGCGGCGATCGACCGGGTGTGGCCGTCGGTCGCCACGGCCGCCGCCCGAGCCGCCAACGAGCGCGTCCGGGCCGCGCACGCCGCCGAGCTGGTCGCCCGTGCCCGGGCGGCGGAGGGGGAGAGCGAGGACGGGGAGGAGGACGGCGGGGACATGCCCTCGGAGTTCCCCGAGCGCTGGTCGAAGTTCCTGCCGCCGGACGATGTGCGGTCCCGGCTGCACGGCAGCCGGGAGCACCGTGACCGGGACATCCGGGACGCTCGCGCCCGGGACGCTCGCGACGAGGGCAACCGGGACGACGGGGACGGCGGGGACGACCGGGACGCCAGTGGCCGGGGCAACCGGGACGCCCGTGACCGGGACGCTCCTGACCAGGACGTGCGTGACAAGGACAAGGGGGAGCAGAAACTCTGACGGGGGCGGTGGAAGCCTCGGGAGTGGAGTGGGGGAGGCCGGAGGGCGTGGGAGGAGCCGGCCGCAGGTGGGGGTGAGCCCCGATGGACGGGGCGCGGAACGTCCGGGGCATGTCCTAGCTAGCTAGTGCTGTGACCGGAAGGGTGCACCGGCTCGCGACGCCCGGCACGGCACCTCGCGGTGTTGTCGGAGTCGCCCGAGTACGCCCGGTGCGAGGGCGATCCTCCGCCTTGCGATGCACCGCACCGTACGCCGCGAGCTTCCCGGCGAACCTTTCCGGCCACAGCACTAGCCTCGACGGCATGTACGCGGAACGGGCCTCCCTGCTCCCCGGAGCCGTCCTCTGGCACAACGAGCCCGGGCCCGGCCCGGCGGTGCCCGTCCTGCCCGACGGCTGTATGGACCTGCTCTGGACCGAGGGAAGGCTGCTGGTCGCCGGACCCGACACCCGAGCGCAACCTCTCGACGGCGTGCGAGCCGCCTACGCCGGCGTCCGCTTCCCGCCGGGCGCCGCACCCGCCTTCTTCGGCGTACCGGCCCACGAACTGCGCGACCTGCGCGTGGACCTCGCCGAACTGTGGCCCGCCCGGCAGGTGCGCCCACTGGCGCACCGGGTCACCGACGCGCAGGACCGGGCCTCCGCGCTGGAGGCCGTGGTCCTGCGGCACGCGGCGGACTCGCCCCCGCCCGACCCGTTGCTGCGGGCCGTCGCGGAGGCCCTGGACGCGGGCGCGACCGTGGCCGCGACCGCCGCGGCCGTCGGGATGGGCGCCCGCCTGCTGCACCGCCGCGCCCTGGACGCCTTCGGCTACGGGCCGAAGACCCTCGCCCGCGTACTGCGGCTGCAACGTGCCCTGGCCCTCGTACGGGAGGGCGTGCCGCACGCGGAGGCCGCCCTGGCCGCGGGCTGCTCGGACCAGGCGCACCTCGCACGCGAGATGCGGTCCCTGACCGGGCTCACCCTCGGCCGCTACGCGGAGCTGACCGCCGGGTCCTGGCCCGCGAACAGCGACACCGCGGCACCGTCCGGATCGAGGACGACCGCGTAGCGCTGTCCCCAGTCCGCGTCCCAGGGCGCGAGGTGGCCGCGGTGTCCCGCCCCGACGAGCTCCTCGTACACCCTGTCCACCTCGGCGGGGCTGCCGCAGAGGAAGGCGAGCCCCACCCGGTCCCCGCCCTCGGGCCGGGTCCAGTCCGGGTCGAAGGAGCGGATGGTGTCCTCGGTGTCGAACAGCACGCGCGGCCCACCGGGCAGCACGGCCTCGACGTGCGGTGCGGACCCGGCCCCCTCGGGGATGTCCAGGCCGAGCCGGCGGTAGAAGGCGAGCGAGGCGGCCATGTCGGAGACGACCAGGCCGACGGCATCGAGTCGTGGAGTCATGCGGCCAGCGTAGGGCTGGTGACGCGGCGGGGTCTTGAAGGAATCGGACATGGCCGCCGGGTCTTCGGCGCAGGTGCAGGCGCAGGCCGAGGAGAGTCCGGGAACGGCATCGTCCTGCCGGACGACGCGGGCGTTTGTTCCGACCGCGCCGCACCGGGCACCGCTTGTCCGGAGGAGTGCCGTGTCCGACGTGGCGGGCCCCCGGGGCGGCGTCATCGATTCGTAAGGGGTGGGGTGCGCGCCCTGGGGGCCGGGGGGAGAAGACTGGGGGCATGCAGAACATCCTGGTCGTCGACGACGATCCGACCGTCGCCGAAGTGGTCACCGGCTATCTGGAGCGCGCTGGGTACACGGTGGCCCGCGCCGCGGACGGGCCCGGGGCCCTGGAGGCCGCCGGAGAGCGGTGGCCGGACCTGGTGGTCCTCGATCTGATGCTGCCCGGCATGGACGGCCTCGAGGTCTGCCGCAGGCTCCGCGGCCGGGGACCGGTTCCGGTGATCATGTTGACCGCGCGCGGCGACGAGGACGACCGGATCCTCGGTCTCGAGACCGGCGCGGACGACTACGTCACCAAGCCGTTCAGCCCGCGCGAACTGGTGCTGCGGGTCGAGTCCGTGCTGCGCCGCGGCCGGGCGGCCGGCGACGCGGACCCGGGCGGGCCCGTGCTCGGCTGCGCCGGGATCACCGTGGACCCGGCTGCCCGTCGGGTCACCAAGAACGGCGTGGAGATCGGTCTGACCCTGCGGGAGTTCGATCTGCTGCTGCACCTCATGCGCCACCGCGGGCTGGCCATCGGGCGGGAGCGGCTGATGCAGGAGGTGTGGGGCTGGGACTTCGGCGATCTGTCGACCGTCACCGTGCACGTGCGACGGCTGCGCGGCAAGATCGAGGACGATCCGGCCCGGCCGCGCCTGATCCACACGGTCTGGGGCGTCGGCTACCGCTTCGACGCGCCCGCGGAACCGGAACCGGAGCGGCCGTCGGCATCGGCGCGGGCGTCCGACGGGCAACCGGACCGCCGGAGCGGCGGGGGCGTCCCGGGCGAGGGCACCGACCCGGCGGAAGGGGCGTGAATGCCGTGCGTGACGTCCTCCTCATCGCTCTCTTCGCGTTCCTCGGCGCCGCCGCGGCGGGACTGGCCGGTGCCGTCGTGCTGCGGATGCTGCGCCGGCGGTCCCTCACCGTCTCGCTGACCGTGGTCGCCGGAGTGACCGTCGTCGCGATGCTCGCCGGGACCCTGGCGGTCGCCCGGGCGATGTTCCTGTCCGCGCACGACCTGACCGTCGTCACCACGGTCGTCGCGATGGCCGCGGTCGTGTCCCTCGCCACGGCCGTGCTGCTCGGCCGGTGGGTCGTCGCGCGCAGCCGCGAACTCGCCCTCGCCGCCCGTACCTTCGGGGAGGACGGCAGCTTCGCCGCGCCCGGAGGGGAGGCCACGGCCGAACTCGCCGAGCTGGGCCGGGAACTCGCCGCCACCAGCGCCAGGCTCGCCGAGTCCCGGGAACGGGAACGGGCGCTGGAGACGTCCCGGCGGGAACTCGTCGCCTGGATCTCGCACGATCTGCGGACCCCGCTCGCCGGGCTGCGGGCCATGTCGGAGGCGCTGGAGGACGGGGTCGTACCCGACCCCCAGCGGTACTTCCGGCAGATCCGTGCGGAGGTCGAGCGGATGAACCGGATGGTCGGCGACCTCTTCGAACTGTCCCGCATCCACGCCGGCGCGCTCGCGCTGACGCCCACGCGGATGTCCGTGCACGACCTGGTCGGCGAGGCCCTGGCGGGCGCCGTCCCGCTGGCCCGGGAGCACGGGGTGCGGCTCGTGGGGGACCGGGTCGAGCAGGTGCCGATCGAGGTCGACGCCGAGGAGATGACGCGGGTCCTGGCCAATCTGCTGGTGAACGCGATCCGGCGGACCCCGGCCGACGGGACGGTCGCGGTCGCCGCCGAACGCCGCGAGGGCTCCGTCGTGCTGTCCGTGACCGACGGCTGCGGGGGTATCCCGGAGGAGGATCTGCCGAGGGTCTTCGACACCGGCTGGCGCGGCAGCGAGGCCCGCACGCCTCCCGCGGGGGCGGGCCTCGGTCTCGCGATCGTCCGAGGCATCGTGGAGGCGCACGAAGGACGCGCCGGGGTGCACAACGTGTCGGGTGGCTGCCGCTTCGAGGTGACCCTCCCGGCCGCCCCGTGACGCGCCCTCCCCGCCCGCGGCCGCCGGTGCCGGCGTGCCCGGTTCCTGCGTCGGCTCCGGGCGCTCGGACCCACCGCGCCGGCCGGTGTCGACGCCGGAAGGGCGACCGGGCCGGTCCGGTGGCGGTCGCGCTCGGTCGGTGGACGCCCCCGGCGCCGGTCGCCGCCCCCGCCCCCGAGCCACCGCGCGGCGGTCCGGTCCATGCCGCGGGGACGTGCCGGGTTCCTCCCGGCGCCGACGGTGGGCCGCCGAGGCGGCGCCCCGTGTCACAGGGCCCGGTACACCGCCTCGACCAGCGCCATCTTGCGTGGGTCGTCGGCGATCCGTGAGCCCATGCGGTTCATGACGTACCCCATCGACAGTTCCGCCTCCGGGTCCGCGAGCCCGCAGGAGCCGCCGAAGCCGTCGTGGCCGACCGCCCGCGGGTTGGGACCGTACGACCCGTTGGGGCCACTCAGCCACAGCCCGAGCGCGACCTCCGTGTCATGGGCGAAGCCCGCGCCGAGGACGAGGTCCCGGCAGGGCCCCTGGCCTTCGCGGATCCGTTCGGCGGCGGTGGCCGACAGCAGCCGCCGCCCACCGAGCAGACCGCCCGAGGCGACGATGCCGTACAGCTCGGCGATCGCGCGGGCGCTGCCGTGGCCGTTGGCGGCCGGGATCTCGGCGGCCCGCCACTCCGGGCTGCCGGCCTCCACGGCGCCCACGGCGGGATTGGCCAGGGCGGCCAGCGCCACGGGCTCCAACTGGGCGAAGACCGCAGCCTGTTCGCTGTCCGACGCGACGGGCGCGTGCACCAGCTCGGCGGCGCGGTGGTACTCCTTCTCCGGCAGCCCGACGGAGAAGTCGACGCCGTACGGCCCCGTCACCTCCTGGTGCAGGAAGGCCCCGGGCAGCAGACCCGTGACGCGCCGCACCACCTCGCCGACCAGGAAGCCGTACGTCATCGCGTGGTAGCCGGACCGGGTTCCGGGCGTCCACCACGGCTCGGTCGCGGCGAGCCGGGCCACCGTCAGCTGCCAGTCGCAGAGTTGGGCGAACGTGTGGGGCTCCCGCAGTCCGGCGAGCCCGGAGCGGTGCGACAGCAGATGGCGGACGAGGACGGACTCCTTGCCGGCGGAGGCGAACTCCGGCCAGTACGAGGCGACCGGTGCGTCCAGGTCCAGCAGCCCCCGGTCGGCCAGGACGTGCGCGCACAGTGCGGTCGGGCCCTTCGTCGTCGACCAGACGTTGACCACGGTGTCCCGCTCCCACGGCCGGGTGCGCGCCGCGTCCGCCCAGCCGCCCCACAGGTCGACGACCGCCCGTCCGCCCGCCCGGACCGTCACGGCGGCGCCCAGTTCGCCGCGTTCGGCGAAGTTCTCCTCGAAGGCGGTGCGCACCGCGGTGAACCGTGCGTCGCAGTGGCCCTCGATGTGTGTCCCGGTGTCGGCCATGGTCCCTCCCTGGTCCGTCGTGCGCCGTCCTGCACCGGCCGGCGGCCAGGAACATACCGACTGGTCGGACCGACGGGAAGACGGCGGGCACGGTCACCCCAACGGGAGCGCGACGGGGAGGCGTTGTCAGTGCCGTGCGGCAGGGTGGCGGGTGCACCGTCACAAATGACGCGAGACGACCCGAGAGGAACGGCCGACCCATGAGTGCCACCGCTGTGATGACGTCCCGTGAACGAGCCGCCGCCCAGGCGTACGTGCGGCTCCTCGGCGCCGTGCGCGCCGCGCTCGCCGAACCCCCCGGTGCCGACGCCCCGCCGCCTCCGGTGCTGCTCAGCGCCCCCATGGCGGAGGCGGACGAGGCCCTCTCCGCTGCGGGCCTCGTGGGCAACGAAATGGCGCTGTTCGGTCTGGTGAAGGGGCTGCACAGCAGGAGCCCGTCGGAGCAGTTGAATCCGTCGGACCCGTCGGACCCGTCGGCGCATCGCGGTCCGCGGCCGGCGCGCGTCACGCCCCGTGGCGCAGGGGCGTGAGCTGCTCGATGTCGTAACGGGCCCGGAGCTCGGCGATCGCCCCGTGGTCGGGCGGGCCGCCCGCGTCGAGGATGGCGATCAGCTCCTCGAAATACCGCTCGTGGTCGGGCGGAGGTGACGCCTGGAAGAACATCCTCGCCGGCTTCCCGGTCCGGTTGGCGAACGCGTGCGGGCAGCCGGGCGGCACCACGACGACCGTGCCCGGACCCGCGCGCACCGGACGCCGCCCGCTCGGTGACTCCCAGTCCCGCCAGTCGCCGTCCGTCCGCACCCGCGGCTCGAAGGCGAGCATCTCCAGCTCGCCCTCGAGCACGTAGAAGAGCTCCTCGCTCCGGGCGTGCACATGCGCCCCGACGTCGAACCCCGGGGGGACGACCACCTCGAAGCTGGAGGACACACGGGAATGCTCACCGGTGACCTTGAACGTCACCTGCTGGGCGGCCGCGCGCAGCGCACGGCCGTGGCCCGCGGGCACCAGCAGGCCCTCGGCCGGCGCGGGGTGGTCGCCCTCCGGTGCCCGTGGGCACTGTGCGTGGGACGTCACCAGACCACCGGCAATCCCTCGGGCCCCCGTATCAACGCTCCCGGCCGCCAGCGCAGTTCCTCCGCCGGCCCGGCGAGACGCATCCCCGGGAAGCGGTCGACCAGGGCCGAGAACAGCAGCTCGGTCTCCAGCCTGGCCAGCAGCGCGCCCACGCAGTAGTGCGGACCGTAACCGAACGCCACGTGCGGGTTGGGGCTGCGGTCCAGCAGGATCCCGTCCGGATCGTCGAAGACCTCCGGATCCCGGTTGGCGGCGAGGTACGAGACGTAGACGGCCTCTCCCCGGCGTATCTCCCGGCCGCCGACGGTCAGGTCCTCGGTCGCGATGCGGCACAGTCCGACCCCGTTGCGGTGCGGTATCCACCGCAGCAACTCGTCCACCGCCGTGGCGCGCACCCCGGGGTCCCCGCGCAGGCGGTCCAGCAGATCGGGCCGCGTCAGCAGGATGTACGCCATGTTCCCCGTGTTGTTGGTGACCGCCTCGCCGCCGATCTGGATCAGCAGCGCCAGGCCGACGGCCTCGGCCACGGTGATCTCCCCCTGCGTGACGGCCGTCGACAGCAGCCCGATCACGTCCTCGCCGCCGGCGCCCCGCCGCTCACCCAGCAGACCGGCGAAGTAGTCGCACATCGCCGTCCTGGCCCGCTCGCTGCGCTCGGCGCCCTCGGCGGAGGACAGGATGAGCGAGGTCCACTCGTGCATCCTCGGCCTCTCCCCGGCGGGCACGCCCATGAGTTCGCAGACGACGGCCAGCGGGAACGGCGCGAGGACGCGGGCGACGAGGTCGGCGGGCGGCCCGTCGCGCAGGACGCCGTTGACGAGTTCGTCGAGCATGGCCTGTGCGCGCCCGCGCAGTCGGTCCACGCCGCGGGTGGTGAACGCGGGGGCGACGGCCCGGCGCAGCCGCGTGTGGTCGGGCGGGTCCTCGAAGCCCACCGCGCCGTCCACCGGGATGAAGTGCGGTGCCAGCCGGGTGACATCGCTGCCGACGACCGCCCTGCGGCTGAGGCGAGGATCGTTCGTCACCGTCCGCACGTCCTCGTGGCGCGTCACCAGCCAGGCCCAGCCGTCGCCGTTGGGGAGCCGGATCCGGGTCACGGGTCCCTCCCGCATCAGCGCCGCGAGATCCGGGTCGAACTCCACGCCGGTCAGGTCCCGTACCGGCCAGAAGCGGACCGGGGGAGGAGGGCCGGGCGTCGGGGCCGCCGCAGCCGTGCCTTCGGCGGACGTCGCCGCGGCCCCAGCAGCCGTGGTCCTGGCTGCCTCCGCTGCTTTCGGTGTCGGCGTCGGTGGCGGAGACTTCGGTGTCGGAGTCAGGGGTGTCGGAGCCAGGGAGGGTTCGTCCCGCACGGTCAGTACCTCCCCGCCGGGGCCGGAACCTCGGCCTCGGTCCAGCGCCCCAGACTCATCTCCGCGGTGATGCCGGGGCCGAAGCCGGCGAGGATGCCGCGCGCGGCATGCCGCGTCGAGCCCTCGTCGAACAGCCTGCGCAGGGCGTCGAGGACGACGGCGCTGGCTATGTTCCCGTACTGGGTGAGCGTGGCCCGGCTGAAGCGGAACGCGTCGGGCGGCACCCCGAGATACTTCCCCAGGTCGTCGAGGATGCGCGGACCGCCCGCGTGGATGATGTAGAAGTCCAGCGAGGCGGCGTCCCAGCCGTGCTCGGCCGCGAGCGCCCTGAGCGCCGGAGCCAGTGGTTCCATGGTGCCGGGAACCCGTCGGTCGAGCTTGAAGTGGAAGCCCGTGGAGCGGACGTCGTAGGCGATCCAGTCCTCGGTGTCCCGCACCAGGTAGGAGCCGTTGCGCTCCAGGGCGACACCGTGTCCGCCCCGGCCGCGCACCACGGCCGCGGCCAGACCGTCGCCGAAAAGCCCGTTGGACAGCAGATTCCCCACGTCCAGATCGGTCGGCTGGTAGCACAGCGAACAGAACTCGCACGCCACGACGAGGGCGTTGGCCTCCGGGTACGCCGTGCAGAAGTCATGGGCCCGGTTGACCGCGGCGCCCCCGGCCGCGCAGCCGAGCTGGGCGATCGGCACCTGGCGGGCGTCCGTGCGGAAGCCCATGGAATTGATCAGCCAGGCGGTGAGCGACGGCATCATGAAGCCGGTGCACGACACGTAGATGATCACGTCTATGTCGACGGGCCTGAGTTCGGCGTCGGCCAGTGCCCGCTCGATCACCGCGGGCACCCGGGCCTTCGCCTCGGACTCGTAGACGGCGTTGCGGTGTTCGAAGCCGGGATGCTTCAGCGTCTCCTCGATCGGCTGCAGCAGGTGCCGCTTCTCCACCCCGGTGTTCCGGATCAGGCGCAGCGCCAGGTCCAGTTGTGGGTGGTCCGCGTGAACGGTCCGCGCCAGGTCCAGCGTCTGCTCCATGGTGATCACGTGTTCGGGTACGGACACCGCCGGTCGGCACAGAGTGGCCATGATGGTGCGCCCTTCTCTCGCGTTCCCCTCCAAAAGGATCCGGGAGGTCACCCGTTCGCGCCCGCCGAGGAAAGCCGTTGTGGCTGGTCCGTCCGGGTGACGGCGTGCCGGTGCCGTCCCGACGGCGCGGCGGCCGTGAGGGGCTGGTCCGTCCGGGTGATGGCGCGCCGGTGCCGTCCCGACGGCGCGGCGACCGGGAAGGGATGTCGAAGCCGTTGACCGCCGCCCGCTCCGCTCACCCGGCGTGACCAGGGGCCGCGGCGGCATCGGGCGTCGGACGTTGGGAGTTGAACGTGAAGACGTCAGAACCCGGGACGCCGGCCGTGTCCGGACCCGGTCCGCGGGGGGACGAGGGCGTTCGCCACTGGCACCTCGAGGACCTGAGGGCCCTGGACTTCGACCCGTTCCTGACCACGGTCCTCCGGGACGAGCCGGTGGTACGCATCCGGCTCCCGTACGGCGAGGGCACCGCCTGGCTCGTGACGCGCCACGAGGACGTCAGGTCCGTCACGTCGGACCCCCGGTTCAGCCGCCGGGCCCTCGCCGACCGGGACGTGACCAGTGGATCCCCGCATGCCATCGCCGCCAGGCACGCCTCCCTCAACTACACGGACCCGCCGCATCTCACGACCATGCGCCGGGTCGTCGCCCGCGCCTTCACCGGCGGCAGCATGGAGCGGCTGAGACCCCGGGCCCAGCGGACCGCGGACGGACTGCTGGACGAGATGGAGCGGCACGGGCCCCCGGCCGATCTGGTGCGGCACCTGCACGGGCCGTTCCCGCTTTCCGTCGTCGGCGACCTGCTGGGGCTGCCGGAGGAGGACCGCGCCCGCATGATCTCCTGGACGGACGTGATCATGACACCGGGTGCCGCTCCGGCCCGCAGCCAGGCCGGCAGGAGGTCGGTCCGCGAGGTCGTGGAGGCGCTCCTCGCCCGGAGGCGTGCGGAGCCCGCGGACGACCTGGCCGGGGTGCTCGCCGCCGCCGCCTCCGACGGGGAGATCAGTGACGGCGAGGCGCTGTCGATGGCGACGGCGATCCTCGTGAGCGGGGCGCACGCGGTCCGCAACAACAGCGCAAACATGGTGTTCGCGCTTCTCACCCGTCCGGAGCAGCTTGCCCGGCTGCGCGCCGATCCCGCAATGCTCCCTCGGGCGGTCGAGGAACTGCTGCGCTTCGTCCCGCACCGCAACGGCGTGGGCCTGCCGAGGATCGCCACCGAGGACGTGGAGGTCGGCGGGGTGCGCATCGCAGCGGGCGAGGCCGTCTACTGCTCGTACCTGGCCGCGAACCGGGACCCCTCGGTCTTCCCCGACCCGAACACCCTGGACCTCGGCCGCCCCGCGGCCGCGCACCTCTCCTTCGGATACGGCCCGCACCACTGCGTGGGCCCGATGCTGGCGCGGATGGAGTCCGAGGTGATGCTGGCGACGCTCCTGCGCCGCTACCCGCGGCTGGCCCTGGCGGTGCCCGAGGAGGAGATCGCCTGGCAGGAGGGCGCGCTGATCCGTGGGCCCAAGTCCCTCCCGGTGAGGTGGTGAGGCCGCGTGGACGTGGACCTGCGCATCGTGCACGGCGCTCCGGACGCCGAGGAACTGGCCGCCGTCATGGCCGTGCTGACCGTCGTCGCCCACCGCCGCTCGACCTCCCGCGCCGCCGCCGCCGGCGGCGGCGAACCGGACGGCGGATCGCGGCGCGCCCACTGGGACCGAGCTTGGGGCGGCGGCTTCCAGCCCTGCGGCTCGTGGCGGGAACGGGACCGGACGGTGACGGCGTTCGACCCGGGAAGCCGCTGAGCCGGGCCGGGCGCTGGAGGTGCTTGGTACGGGGCGGCCGCCCAGCCTGGCAGGCCGGTGGTGCCGTTCGAGTCGGGTGCCGACCGCTCCGGCAACTCCTCGACATCGCCGCGCATGAACCCGTACGCCCCGGGTATCCGAGGTCCGCGATTGCCCCCCACGAAGGGGGCGGCCCCCCTCGCCGCCCCGCGAACGGCCCCGCCCGCCGACCCCTCCCGCAGGCGGGGCCGACGCATCCCCTCCCGGAGGGGAGGTCAGACGAGGAGCCTCAGCGACGTGTCCGACACCCCGACGCGGACCGACTGACCCCAGGTGAGCTCGAGTGCGTCGGACTCCATGCCGTCACCGAAAGCCACCAGCCGGTCGCACTCGACGGTGAGCCGCAGCCCGCGCCCGGCCGTCAGGTCCCCGTCGACCAGCGACGTCCCGGTCGCGGGAGAGGGCCAGGCCTCCCGTACGAACCAGAGCAGCCGCGCCTCGCCGGGTGCCGGCAGCGGCCGGCCGCCGCCGCGTTCCCGCCACAGCGACCGCAGCCAGCCGGTCGCACCCGTCCCCGTGCCGACGAGCACCCCGGAGGACGCCTGCGCCTCACCGGCCATGGCCCCGTCGGACTCGTGACCGGCACCCCCGGCGCTCCTGCCGCCCCCGCCCGCGGCGGCCCGCGCCGGTCCCGCGGGACCGCCCCTGCCGCCGTCGAGTGCCAGCCGGTAGCGGGACGTCTGGTGGTCGGGCCGGCCCAGGTAGACCTCGTTGAGCGCGACGAGCCGCTGGGTGTCGTCGGCGACCGCCTCCACCATGGTGAGCTCCTCCGTCGTGGCTCCGCGGCCGACGGCGGCCCGCAGCAGCCGCCCGGTGTCGCCGGGCCGGTGCCGTACCAGCACGCCGGTGTTGCGGCCGGGATCGGTGTCGATGCCCACCACCGGCTGACCGGACAGGTACTTCGCCGTGTTGGCGACGAGCCCGTCCTGTCCGGCCACGACCACCACGTCCTCGGGAGCGAACAGGAACCGGTCGAGGTCCGACCGCTCCACCCGGGCCCGGCGCCACCGCGCGGGCACGGCCGCCGAGACGGCGGCCAGTGCCTGGCGGGTGCGCCGGTGCCGCTCGGCGACCTCGCGGACGCTCCGGCCGCGGGAGGTGAGGAAGAACTCGGCCTGGCCGTGCGTGCCGTGGCGGGCGAGCAGTTCCTCGTACTCGGTGGTGCGGTGCACGATCACGGCACGAGGGGCGAGGCTCACGCTCCGTCCGCTCCCGTCCCGCCCAGCCGTGCGAGCAGTCCGGTGAGGACGTCGGGGGAGAGGGTGATGCTGTCGACGCGCGGCAGGTTCTCCGCGAGCCGGGTGACGGCCAGGGCGTGCAGGGTCGACGGGTCGGCCTCGGAGTGCACCCGAAGCCACGCGGCCTGGGCCTCGGCGCGGGCCTCGCCCACCTCGCGCGCCGCGGTGGCCTCGGCCTTGGCGAGACGCACCTTCCGGGCGGCCTCCGCCTCGGCGCGCACGGCGTCCGCCGCGGCGCTCTCCTCGGCCTCGCGCCGGGCGTTGGTGCCCTTCTGGTCGACCAACTGCTCCTCCCGGCGCGCGAGTTCGATCCTGCTGGCCAGCTCGTTCTCAGCGATGGCCCGCTCCCGCTCCACAGCCACGGCCCGCCGCTCGTACGTCGCGCGGTCGGCCTCCTGCTGTATCTGCTCGCGGGCGGGGGTGCGCAGGGCCCGTTCGACCTCGGGCTCGGGACGCAGGGCGATGACGCGCACGGCCACCACCTCGATGCCCGTGGCGGAAAGCCGCGGTTCCGCGCCCAGCCCGCCGGAGATCCGCTCCCGCACGGCGGCGACACCGTCGACCAGGGCCGCCGAAAGGGGGGTGCGGGCCAGCACGTCCAGTGCGTGCTGCTGGGCGGTCTCGGTCAGCAGGGTCGCGATCTGCTCCAGCGGCGCTCCCCGCCAGGTGCCGCTGTCCGGGTCGACGGAGAAGTCCAGCCGGGCGGCCGCCGTCGCCGGGTCGCTGATCCGGTACGTCACCGTCGCCTGCACGGACACGTCCTGGAAGTCGGACGTCCTGGCGTGGAAGGTCATGGCCAGCTCCCGGTCGTCGACGGGCACCTCGGACAGTACGGCGGTCAGGGCCCGGAACCAGAAGCTGAGGCCGGGGCCGTCGTGGGCGAGCCGGCCGTGGCGGTGGTGGCGGACGTGTGCGGTGGGCGCGGAACGCAGATGGCGCCAACCGAAGCGCCTGGTGATGTCGGCCATGTGGCTACCCCCTCTTTTCGTCATCAAGACGATATCGAGCGGGAGGGTTATCGTCAATGCGACGAAAGGTTGGATCCCCACGCTTGCGCCACGCCGTCCCGCACCGCAGGCTGACGGCATGGTGACCATCAAGGTGCGCAGGGTCTACGACGCCCCCGACCCGGACGACGGCACCCGTGTACTGGTCGACCGGCTCTGGCCGCGCGGTGTCTCCAAGGAGCGGGCCGCCGTCGACGCATGGCTCAAGGAGGTCGCCCCGTCCGGTGAGTTGCGCGGCTGGTACCACCACGACCGTTCGCGGTACGAGGAGTTCGACGCCCGCTACCGCACGGAACTCGAGGACGGTGCGGCGGCGCAGGCCCTGGAACGGCTGCGCGCACTCGTCCGCGGCGGCCCGGTCACCCTGGTCACCTCGGTGAAGAGCGTCGAGGGCAGCCATGTGCCCACGCTCGTCGACGTGCTGGAGAAGTCCGCCGAGCCGCCGGCGAGCCGGTAGACGCCGCCCACCGGGGTCCCGTCAGCCGGGCCGCGGTGCGGCGCCGCAGGGTGCGAAGACGTACGCTGCGGCGCCGCTGCCCGGTGGTGGTGCGTGACGTGTTACCGGTCACGGGTCACGACCTGTGCGTCACCCGTGCCGTCGGTTGCGGTTCGGTCGTCACCGGCTCACGGGGTGATCAGCCGGCCGATGCCGACACCCGCGGGCGCGCCGAGCAGTGTGCGGCCGTAGTAGACGCCCGAGGAGGGGATGACGCCGGAGGCGCCGCTGTTGTCCAACTGCAGGATCGTGCCGTTGTTCGCGTCCTCGCCGTCCGCGCCCAGGGCCAGGTCCGCCCGCGAGTTTCCCGACAGGTCCGTCAGCGACACGGCGGAGCCGAGCCGGTCGTTCGGCTCGGTCGAACCGGGCACGCCGGTGGTGTCCTGGTGGTAGGAGACCGACCCGGTGGCCGTCATTCCCGTGGCGGAGCCGCGGATCAGGATGACCATTCCGGCGTTGGACCGGTTGACGCCGCCCCGCGTGAGGTCCTCGCCGGGCAGACCGGTCAGGACGTCCCCGTACCCGTCGAGGTCGACGTCGCCGACGGAGACCGAGGCGCCCATGGTGTCACCGGACTCGTCGGAGCCGGGGATGCCCGTGGTGTTCTGCTGGAAGGTCTGACGGCCGGTCGTGGTCAGTCCGGTCGCCGACCCCAGGACCGTGGCCACGGCCCCGCCCTTCGCGGTGTGACCGGACTCGGTGGCGTTCGGCTGGCCGATGACGAGGTCGTCGTATCCGTCGCCGTTGATGTCGCCGGCCGCCAGCGAGCGGCCGCCGCGCGGATAGAGGATGCCGACCCGCTGCAGTCCGGTGGCCGAGCCCTTGAGGGCGAGCAGTCGGCCGACGCCCGCCGAGTCGCGGTAGGTGACGGCCGCGTCCGCGTAGCCGTCGTTGTCGAAGTCACCGCTCGCCGCGGAGGCGAAGGAGACCACGGAGGTGTTGGCGGTGTTGCTCAGCCAGCCGGCCTTCGTGGCGTACGTGGGGTTCTTGGACTCGAAGACCCACCAGCGGCCCGGCTTGCCCGGTGCCACCGACAGGACGTCCGCCGTGCCGTCGGCGTTGAAGTCGCCGGTGGTGACGGCGGTGCCGAGCTTGTCGCCCGTGACCCGGTAGGCGGGTGAAGTCATGTAACTGACGCCGGAGTTCAGGCCGGGGCCGTTCAGGACGGTCACCGAGCCGGTGTCGGTGTGGCCGGACTCGTCGTCCTCACCGGGGGTGCCGACGACCAGGTCGGCGTGGCCGTCACCGTTGTAGTCGCCCCACGCGGAGGAGGTGCCGAACTGGTCGCCGTCCTCCGAATCCCCCGGCACTCCCGCGCTGTTCTGGCCGATCACGGTGCGCACCGCCGTGCTCGGACCGTCCGTCGTGCCCGGCAGGACCGTCACCCGGCCGGCGCCGCCGTCGGCCCTGGGCAGACCCGCGACCAGGTCGTTGATGCCGTCGCGGTTGTAGTCGGCTGTCGGGATCGAGGAGTTGCGGCCGGGGCCGGCGGCGAAGTCCCGGATGGCGGGGAGCCGGGCGTACAGGTTCTCGCCGGGGCAGGCCGTCGCGAACGCGTCACGGTGCCCGGAGATCACGTTCATCGTGGCCGACTGGCCGGTCGTGTACTTGCCCGTGTTGCCCTGCGCGGTCAGCGTGACGGTGCCCTTGGGGTCGCCGTCGTACTGGCCGAGCTTCCACGCGGCGACCCTGGCGGCAGACTGCAGCGCCGCCTTCGACGGTCGGCCGGCGGGCTTGCCGGTCGCCGGGTCGCCCTCGAAGTCGCCGAGCAACGCGATGCCGGTGGAGTAGCTGTTGAAGCCGTACGTGTGGGCGCCCCTGACGGGAAGGTCGACGCCGCCGCCCCGGCCCTCGAAGATCTGGCCGCACTTGTCGACCAGGAAGTTGTAGCCGAGGTCGTTCCAGCCATTGGTCTTGACGTGGTACGTCATGATGCCGCGCACCAGCGCCGCGGACTCGGCGCAGCTGTAGTCGTTGGTCCCCACGGTGTGGTGGATGTAGACCGCCTGGACCCGGTCGATGTACTCGGCGGGGTCGGCGACGAGCGACTCGTCCGCGCCCCACTGGGCACGGCCGATGATCGGGGGCTGCCGGACCGTCGACGGCGGCGCGACCGGCTTGGCCGCGGTCGGCGTGGGCGTCGCGGTCGGGTCGGCCGTGCCGGTGGCCGTTTCGGTCGGAGTGGCGGAGTCGGAGGGCGCGGGCGGATCGCTCGGGAGCGGGTCCTGCGTGGACGTCTCCGAAGGAGCGGCCGTGCCGGACGCGGTCGCGGAGGGCGACTCCTCGACCGGGAACGCGGCATTGTCCATCTCCGGGCCGGGCGAGCTCAGCCGCGCGGACGGAGCCGCCGTGTTCTTCGACTCCGCCCTGCTGACGCCCGGGTCCACCATGTGCAGCTTCAGCCCCTTTGGCAGGGCCCGTCCGGAGGTGCCCGAGTGGACGCGCACCTGGACGGCGGTCGACGGGCCGACCCACAGCGGCTCCGAGGCCGCCCGCTTCGCGCCCTCCGGACCGTCGGGGCGGTGCGCGTCGAACTCGACCGACTGCCAACCGGACCACTTGCCGGTCGCGGCGCTGCGGGTACGGACCTGTGCCGTGCCGTCGAGCTGGGCGGCGTCGCCGTCCCAGCCGATGCCGACCAGGGAGAACGGCGCCGCGTCGGTGGCCGGCAGTTCGCGCTCCGTCGCGCCGCCCCGGGCCAGCGCGAGCGTGCGCAGCTTCGCCGCCCGCTCCGGCGGCCCGGTCGGCCGCGGCGGGTCGGACGGATTCGCGGTGGCCACGGTGACCACGCCGGCTCCCCCAAGAACCACGGCGCCGAGCGTCAGCCACGCCCGGCGTCTCATGCTCAACGGTCGATACGCGTGCGACCTGCGCGGGCTCAAATGCCCCACCCCTCAGTGATGTTTCCCGGTTTCCCGGTGGCCCTCCCGCATCAGGAGCACCCGACCAGGTCAGCGGGCCGGAGCGGTGAAACATCACACACCTCACCTCGTATGTGCCTGAAATCACATACGAGGTGAGGTGTGTGCGCGTCGGAGGAGTGGGCTCCCCGAGGCTCGGGTCACCGGCGGGGGGTCGTGCGTCAGGAGGGGTCGTCCTCGGCGGACGACAGATGGAAGAGTGCCCCCTCGGGGTCGCGGATCGTCGCCGTTCGCCCGAGCGGCGTCTCCTGCGGGGGAGTCACGACGGTGCCGTTCGCCGCGGCCGCGCGGGCCGTCGCCCCGTCCACGTCGTCGCGGCAGAAGTGGACGTGCCACTGGGGGCGGATCGCCGCCTCCGTCGACTCCGGAACGCCGCCGTACATCCCCGCCACCGTGCGGCCCCCGGCCCGCAGCATCACCCGGTCGTGCTCGTAGCGCACGTCGACGACGTCCGGATGGGCGTCCCATTCGAACACCCCGCCGTAGAACAGTGCGGACGCGAACGGGTCCCTGGTGTGCAACTCCAGCCATGCCACGGCGCCGGTTCCCCGGCCCGCCTGCCACTCCGGGGAGGCCGGTCCCTCCCAGATGCAGAACGCCGCGTCCAGCGGATCGGCCGCCCAGGCGATCCGCCCCCGGCCGAACGCCAACGGTCCCACGGCGACCGTCCCGCCCCGCTCCCGCACACGTCCGGCCGCCGCGTCGGCGCTCTCGGCCACGAAGTACGCCGTCCAGGCGACCGGCAGCCGGACCCCCATGCTCTCCGCGGACTCCACGAGACCGGCGACCGGTTCGCCGTCCGCGTGGGCGACCACGTACCCGTCCGCCTGGACGTCGGGCGCGAACTCCCAGCCGAACACCGCGCCGTAGAAGTCCTGGGCGGCCCGCATGTCCTGCGTCGTCAGGCTCACCCAGCACGGCGTGCCCGGCACCCCGGGTGAAGTGCTCGCCACGGCCGCTCACCTCATTCGCGTCATTCGTGTTCGTCCCGCGGCAGGGACGGGCCGGGACAGACGGCCACCGGGCAGGGGTGGGTGGCCGCTGCGCCGCTGCTCCCTGACACCCTTCAACAGAATCGGGGCGGTCGCCACCGCAGCGGGCCGCCGCCGACGCCCGGCGGCGGAGTACCGAAAGACGCGTTGGCCCGGTGCCGGCGACCGGCTAGTGTGGCCTCGCCGCCGTGCGCGAGGCACGGCCATGGGCATCGAGAAACACACGGAGGTGAGGACGTTGATGACGGTCACCGTGCCGGGCGCTGCCCGGAACCCGAAATTCATCACCCCCATTTCCGTGGCCACCGGCTGACCTGCTCCTTTCTTGCCGTATGGCGTACGCCGTACGCGTGCGTGCGTTGCCGGGGCCACCCGTGTGAAGGATCTCCCTTGTCTCTCCCCTCCTCCGCCCACTCCTCTTCCGAAACTCCCTCCGCTCCCTCCGCGTCCTCCTCCCCGCGCTTTCTCCGGGGCGCCTCCGTCACCGACCGCGGAGCGGCGCACCTGCTCGCCTCCTACGGCTGGGACGGCGACCTCACGGTGCGCGCCGTACGCCGAACGCGGAATGGTGCCCGGGCGGGTCGTACGGGTCGACCGGGACCAGTGCGACGTCGTCACCGCGGCCGGGACCGTCCGCGCCGACACGGCGCTCGTCACCCCGCACGACCCGCTGCGTGTGATCTGCACCGGCGACTGGGCGGTCGTCGACCCCGAGGGCGGCATCCCCCGCTACGTACGGGCGTACCTGCCGCGGCGCACCGCCTTCGTGCGCTCCACCTCGTCCCGGCGGTCCGAGGGGCAGATCCTCGCCGCCAACGTCGATCACGCGATCATCGCCGTCTCGCTCGCCGTCGAGCCGGACCTCGGACGGATCGAACGGTTCCTGGCGCTGGCCTGGGAGAGCGCCGAGTAGTACACACCAGCCCTCACCTGCACAGATGCCGTTTGGAGCGGCCGGATCTGTGAGGTAGGAGGGCACTATGGCGAAGAAGACGGCAGAGGAGTTCCGGGACGGTTCTCCCGAGGAGCTGGCGGGAAAGACCCCGGAGGAGCTGGTCGACCTCTACCTGCGCCGCAGCAAGAAGAGGGAGACACTCGAGACCCTCAAGCAGCACGCGCGCGACCTGCGCCGGGAGATGGCTCTGCAGGGGCTCACCGTCCGGAAGGTCTGGCTGGAGCAGCGGAGCGCTTCCAAGCAGCACGTGCGGCGCGAGAAGCTCGAAGGCGCGATGGCCGCCGTCATGGACGGCAAGATCAAGACGCTCGCCGTCTGGAAGACGGACCGCTTCGACCGACGGGGCATGGCTGCCATAGGCACGGCTCTGGACGAGTTCGACCGCCGGCAGGCTCGGCTCTTCGTACTCCAGGAACGCCTGGACTCCAGCCAGCCGGGTGCCCGCATCGTCTTCGCGATCCTGGCCGAACGCGCACGCGAGGAGATCAAGGACCTCACCCTGCGGGTGACGACCGGCAAGAACGCGGCACGCACCGCCGGCCGCTGGCCGGGCGGTCGCACACCGTACGGCGTCCGGTCTCCCCTGGGGTCGGGACACATCGAACCGGACCCTGCCGAGTACCCGCACGCCCGTCGCATCGCGGACGAGTTGCTGGCCGGGAAGTCCGCGATGCGCGTGGCCCACGACCTGGAGCGGGACGGCATCCGGACGCGCGACGGCGCCCGCTGGGACGCCCGCGCGATCACGCGCATGGTGCGCTCGACGGCATGGGCCGGCCTGCTGCCGACCAAGGAGAGGCGGTTCGACGAGCACGGCCAGCCCCTCGACGTCTGGGTGCCCTCGGCCGAGCCCGTGCGGGACGCCGAAGGGAATCCGGTGGTGATCGGGACCGGTGTCGTCAGCCCGGGGGAGCGGCTCCGGATCCTCGCGCTGATCGAGGCGAGGATCACGAAGATGGGCGGGGGATCACGCGGGAAACGCCCGCACGCCACCTTTCTCGGAGGCATCTTCTCCTGCCCGTACTGCGGGAAGGGCATGACCGGCAGTGGCAGCGGCAGCGCCCGCAGCCTCATGTACAGGTGCCGCACCCGATCGGTGTACGGCAAGGACGCCTGCCCCGGCGTGGTGGTCCGCGCGCCGCGTATGGACGCGGCGGTCGAGGCGATGTGGCTGAGCCACGTCTCGGCTCTCGAACACGGATCCCCGGGCCTCGACGCCATCGTCCGGCGTTGGGCGGTTTTCCACGACGTGGAGAAGGAACAGCGCCGCAAGGAGGTCATGGCCGGCCTCGACGCGGCGAGGACACGCCGCGACAAACTGGAACACGACTTCTACGTGGAAGGCACGTTGTCCGAAGACCGGTTCAAGACGTTGGCAGCCGAGCAGTCGGCGGTGATCGAGTCACTCGACCTCGAAGCGGCCGAACTCGCACGCGAAGCTGACCTCTCGGTCTTCTTCGCGGACGGAGAGGCGCTGGCGGACGCGTGGGCGGAGTCGACGATGGCAGACCGGCGCATGCTCCTGGGCTGCGTCCTGAAGTCGTTGACGATCGTTCCCGCACGGTTCCCGGGGGACCGCACCCCGATTCTCAGCCGGGTCGTTCCCCAGTGGGTCGCCTGACATATTTCGCGATGCTGTGATCCCGGAACAGGGAGAACCCTGTTCCGGAGGAATCTGCGAGAGGTGGTACATCTGTCAGACGAGGGAGAGCGCCCAGCTTCTGATGCTCCTCGGCAGGATGACCGCTGCGCAGAGTACGGGGGAGCCCGCTGTCGTGGAGAGCCGCCCAGAGGGCTGATTCTTCTGGAGCAGCGCCAAGCAACGATCAACGCGCACTTACAGTAGGAGCATCCGCCGTGCTCGCTGGCCCGTTGCGTTGCATGCGGTTGGAGGGGGAAGAGCGAGGATGCCGAAGCGCACCCGACGTGCAACTGTGCTTGCTGCTGAACAGCGTGCGGTCGACCGCGCGTATTCCTGCCTGGAGCGGGCCCGGCAGGAGGCGTCGGAGCTGAGCGGCCTCGACGTCGCGGCCAGCGGCAAGGACTCCATCGATGCCCGGCGGACCTGGGAGCGGGAGCTGGCGTCGCTCGACATCGGAGGCAAGTCCCTCGTCTTCATGAGGGCCGATGTCGACGAGGGTGAGGGCCGCGAGACGTTCTACGTTGGTCGGCGCGTGGTGCGCGACGAGCAGCGGAATCCCGTCGTGGTCTCCTGGAGTTCGCAGGCCGCGGTGAACTGGCGGCTGACCAGCGAGCGGGATCCGGGGCAGGTGCGGCTGTTGCGCCAAATCATCTGTGATCAGCAGGTGGTCAAGCGCTATCTTGATCTCCACGGGGCGGAAGCGGAACCACCGGCGGTACCGGTCGCCGTCGACGCGCCGGATACAGGGACCGAGGAATCGGCGTGGCGTGATCCGCTCCTCGACGAGATGGACCGTGCGCGTGATGGCTCGATGCACGACATCGTCGAGACCATCCAGCGGGAACAGCTTCGGCTCGTGGCGGAGGAGCCTGCGGGCGTGCTCGTGATCCAGGGCGGTCCGGGCACGGGCAAGACGGCGGTCGGCCTGCACCGCGTGACCTGGCTGCTGGACAACAAGCACCGGACCGCCAAGGAAATCCTCGTCATCGGCCCTAATCGGGGATTCCTCGACTACGTGGGCGTCACCCTGTCCGAACTCGGCAGCGACGACGTGTCGATGCTCGAACTTCCCGCGCTCTGGTCGGCGGCAGCGTCGCCCCGAGATCCCCGTCCGATTGCCGCGGTGAAGGCCGATCCGAGGATGGCCGCGGTGCTGCGCAGGGCCGTCGACTGCGAGACGACGAGCTCGGTGGACCGGCTGACCGCGCTCGTGGGCGGGCCGGTCTTCACCTTCGAGCTGAACCGGCGCGAAGTCGTTGTCCCTGTGGAGGAGATAGCGGAGATCGCTGCTGCGGCGCTGGTCGGCGACAGTCCGTACCAGGTGCGTCGGGAGCGCTGCACACAGCGGATCACGCAGCACCTGACCGATGTCTACGTTGGGCTGCTGCCAGGCCCTGCCGACATCGACTACCTGGCCGTGACGGCCAGGGCCCGCCCCGTCGTACGCCTCCTCAAGCGGATCTGCCCCAGCCTTGCGGCCCAGGACATTCTGCGGGGCCTGTTCTCCGGTGGGGCCAGCCTCAGCCGCGCCGCCGAGGGCATTCTGTCGGCCGCCGAACAGGATCTGCTCACCGCACCCCGCCAGGGAGCCGGTCCGGGGAGCCGTACGGCGCGCTCGCGGACGGAACTGAGCCGCGAAGACATGGTCCTTCTCGATGAGCTGGAATACGTACTGGGCGGACGCCCCCAGAAGGTGTACGGGCACCTGGTCATCGACGAAGCACAGGACGTCACACCGATGGAGGCCAGGGCCTTGGCACGGCGCTGCCCCAGCGGTTCGATGACGGTGCTCGGCGACCTCGCGCAGTCGACCGGGCCCTACCTCCACCAGGACTGGGACGGGCTCGGGGCGGTGCTCGCCGGCCAGGGCGGATGGCGGGTCACCCAACTGCTCACGGGGTTCCGTGTACCAGGAGAGGTCATGGACTTCGTGGCCCGGCTGGGCGAGCACTGCGCACCCGGCGTGACAGTGCCCGACTCGGTGCGCGACACGGGCGCGGGCGTCACCGTGATCCAGGGGGCGGAGGTAGGCACTCTGGCCGCTGAGGCCGTGGCACGGCTACGGGCGAGCGCACCTGCCGGAGCGGATGAACGCTCGATCGGCGTGATCGTGCCGCCGGGCGGCGAGTGGGCCAGCGATATCGCGCGCGCGTTTGGTTCGGAGAGTCTCGGGAACCTTGCCGTCCTCACCCCGGCTGAGGCGAAGGGTCTCGAGTTCGACCACGTCGTCGTGGTGGAGCCTGCCGAGATCGTCACAGACGAGGCTGTAGGCCCGAGGCATTTGTATGTCGCGCTGACGCGGTGTACCCAGTCGCTGACCGTCGTCCACGCCCTGCCCCTGCCCCCGCAGATCGGAGGCCCGGACCGCCTTCCCGCGCCCACTGCCACATCCGCTCCTTCGCCGTCCCCTCATGAGGCGGAGGGCTCGGTCGCGGATCCTGCGGCGAGCCTGTGCAGCAGGTACTTCGCTGACGGGACTCCGTGCACCCATTCCACTCACCACCCAGACAAGTGGTGCAGGACGGCCCCCTGCGGGGGCTTCCGCACGGCTGAACCGGTGGTCGTGGCCCAGCCCCGGCGGCTTGCTCCAATCGTCGATGCGCAGGACCAGGGCCGTCTCAACCTCGATGCACGGCAGCGTGCCGCCGTGCGGGTCAGCTCGGGGGCGTGCGGGGCCTTCGTCGTACGGCACCGGGGCGGCCTACGCGAAGCGGCGGTGGAATTGCACACCATGCTGGCCGCGTTCGTCGAGCGGGCCCGGCACCTGCGCGCCGCAGACGGCACCTGGGTGCTAGACCTCGAGGGATTCCGCATCGTACTCAGTCCCGAGGCCGACACGATCACGGGCTACGACGCGGTGCACGCGGAGCGGAGCTTCGCGCAGTTCGAGGAGGGCGTCGCTTCCCGGGTGGGCAAGGAGGCCCGGGCCGCGCGGAGATCGGCGCTGACCGCGCCGGTGAGGGAGAGCGGACCACTGCTCGGTGCCGAGGAACCGGTCCGCCTGCTCGAGGCAGAAGCGGTGCACGCCACCGCCTCCGCCTGCGCCGGATACGAGCGGGTGGGGCAGATTCGCGGTATGGCCGATGAAACTTTCGTACGCGCGATGCGTGGAGCGCTCGCCGATGATCTGCGGACTGCGGATATCGAGTTGTTCGAGACCCGTGTCATCGTCAAGGGCAGCCACTTCCAGTGGCGGCTCTCGCCCGACGGCCGCTCCCTGCTGACCGTGAGCGAACCCGGTACGGACTACCGCAGACCGCCGGCCGTCACCGACTCCCTTCCCGAGCCCCGAAGGACGACCATGTCCCCCACCGACCCGGCACCCCTGCTCGTCGAAGAGGAGCAGGCGAAGGAAGACCAGCCGGCCGCAGCGAGCAGCAACCTGGAACACCTGGTGGTCGCCCGCACGGTGGCGGCGCGGTCGGACCGGTCCCACGAAGCGCTCCGGCACCGCCTGCTCGCCGACCTCTACGACAGTGCGTCGGAGGTCGGGGAGAGCGCCTTCGTGGACGCCTGGTGCACGCGGGCTGACGGCACCGTGCTCTTCGACGTACTGGGCAGCGAGGACAGCACATACCCGTCCATCCGGGAGTCAGTGCTCCACCTCATGGAGGTGTCCCACCTGCGTACGGAAGGCCAGGCGGAGTTCCTCGTCGTCGTGTTGGGCGGCGAACCGGCGGAGCCATGGGTGGTTGACGCGGTCGATGGCGCTTTCAGCGTGCTCCTCACCTGGCGAGCCGACGGGACCTGGGCTGGGCCGGGCGCGCGGCACATCGCACCCTAGTGAGGGTGTCTGCCGCCACCTGAGAAGACCTGTCAAAATACGATGCAGGTTTCGAACGCGGGAGACGAGCGGGGCGCATGGGGAACGAGGACGCTTCGGCCGATCGGATCGGTGGATTCGGAGCGGGGGCACCGCCGTTTACGGAGTCGGTGACACGCGCTGAGATGGTCGAGGCGTGGCGGGCTCGGCGGTCCGCCCGACGCTCCGCCGCGGTCACCAGTTCCGGGGGCGTGGTCGACGGATTCGCGTTGCGCAAGTGGCGCAGGGCCGGGGTCTTCGGTGCGGAGGCGGTGGCGCGTGTCGAGGATGTGCTGCGCGGGCTGCTGGAGTCCACGAACGCCGAGGACGAAACCCTGCGGTGGGGCGCCGACACCGTTCGTTCCTGTCTGGACGGACAGCCGACACCCCAACTTGTCCACGCCGTTAAGGCCCTGCTCGAAGCCGTCGAACCGGGCCGGGCCGTCGAGCAGACCGCCGCCGTGCTCTCCACCGTCTACGAAGTCGGCCTGCCCTGGCTCTCCCCGGCTGGTGAGCGCCGACTCGCGGTAATCATGGGAGCGGTCCCGGCGGCTGACCTCGGCACGGACAACATCCCCCGCGGTGCTGAGGCGGATCCCACCGGTGCTTTCGTGCTTCAGCAGGCTCTTGCCCGCGGGAACCTGAAAGAGTTGTCCACGCACCATCTGGGGGCCATCGTCCCCTGGGCGCCCCTAGGCATCATCGACGACCTGATCGAGGCAGGCGTATTGGACCGCGGCCATCAGCCGTGGGCCCTGCGGGCGGACGCCGACGAACAGCGTTACCTGCTTGCCAGGCTCGCACCGGAGAAGACGGATGCCGCCCTTGCCCGCTCGCTCGGCTGGGACGAGCCCGGCGAGCGGGAGGCGTTCCTGGCGGGCGACCCGGTCCAGCCGGCACCGGGCAGCCTCTACGACCTGCTCCTGCGTGTCGCGGATGGTGAGACGGACGTCCTCAAGGAACTCGAGAGGCTGCTGCCTCGCGAGCTGGTGCTTCGCCTGCGCAAGGTGCGCGATGGCGCAGTCACGGGCTCCTGGGACCCGGACATCCCCGCCGACCGCGGGCTGTGGCGGCTGATGTGCTCCCTGTGGGAGCCGAGGGCCGCGGTAAATCCGGCGCGCGGGCCGTTCTACGCCCTCGTGGCGCTGCGGCATGCCTACGACCTGATCTGCCAGGGCGAGAGGAAGAAAGCCCAGGCACAGGTGGACAAGCTCGTCGATCACGAAGGCGCGTCAGCCGAGCACGCGGCTGAGGCGTGGAACATGTTCGCCTACCTTGCTCTGCTCAATGACGATCTCGACCTCGCCTACGTCTCGCTGGCGCGTGTCGCCCGAACCGACCGGCGGGTCGAGGAGAACCTGGCTCTGCTGGACCGTCGGCGGGGGACCAGGCGCAACGATCGGGACCAGCCCGCCAATCCGTATCTGGAGCTGGGGCTGCCGCACAAGAGTGAGCAGTGGAAGCACCAGTGGCGCGAGCGCAGACGGGCCGACCGGGACGACCTCGACCTGGCGGCGCAGGCCAACTGGGCGAAGCGCCGGATTGAGCAGGCCGAGCGGACCGAGGACTGGTCCGACTTCTTCGTGCTGCCGCTGGATCCTGCGTCCCTGCGACTGCCCACGGTGCGACCGAGGTCCCTGACGCCGGGACCCGTCGCGATGCCGCGCCGGACCACGCACCGGGCCGACGCTGACCTCGCAGCGATACGCAACCGCGCGATCGCCGATCTTCTCCCCACCCTGCTGACTGCGCCCCGGCGCCCCGATCACGACCACAGGACGACTTCATGAGCAGCGAGTCCGCACGCCGCAAGAGCAGCCTGAACGCGGCCGGACAGGCCAAGAAGCCCACGGGGCGGACCCGCCGCAAGGAGAACCAGGAGTTCGCGGCGGACATGAAACTGCGCACCCTCAGGCCGGAGGAACTCCTTCATCCGGCGCAGCTCCTCGCCCGATTCACCGAGCGAGCTTCGGAGCTGATCGCGCAGCTTCCGCAGGACGCCCGTCCAACCCCCGCCACAGTCAACGCGGCGCTGCGTCAGGGGGTGCTGGAGGCATTCAGGACGCGGGACGAGCACATCGCGCGGCTGGTCGAGACCGACGTCCTCGCGAGCACGCCCGAACAGGGAGCGAAGGCCATCCGCCGGGCGGTGCGCGCCTCCCTCATCGACATGGGGGTCCGTGTGGTCGAGGAGGCCGACGAGCAGGAACTCTTCGTCGTCGTCGAGGGCGAAGGCGAGGGATTCGAGCTGCTCCGGCCGGCCTACGTGGACCAGGCGACGGACAAGCTGCTGCTCGCCGGCCAACTCCGCCGCATCCCAGCCCCGAGGACCCTGGCGGAGCGTGACGGGACCAGTGCGGCGGACGTGCGGGGAGACGATGCCAAGTGACCTCGACAGGAATCGACTTCGGTACGACCAATTCCGTCGTGGCCCAGTGGCAGGGCGACGACGCCGAGGTACTGCCACTCGACGCCCACCACATCGATGCCGACTGGCGGCGGCCCGGGTTTGAACAGCTCTTCCCCTCGGTCGTGGGTGTCAGCTCGCTTCGACGCGGCCCCTTGTTCGGCTGGGAGGCCAAGCTCCGCTCCGAGGAGGCGGCCGAAGCCTGCAAACGTCTCCTCAAGAGCGACGAGTACGTGACCATCCAGGGCAGGCGTTTCGCGGCGACCACCGTCGCGGCGGGTGTATTCACCGCCATGCGCGACGGCGCCCAGCACAACCTCACCGACATCGATCGCGCCGTCATTACTGTGCCCGCCAACGCGACGGGCGCCGCCCGGTATCGGACCAGGGCAGCGGCGCGGTTCGCCGGCATCGAGGTACAGGCTCTGCTCAACGAGCCGACAGCGGCTGCCATCTCGTACGTCCACGACTTCCGCGAGGACTCCCAGATCCTGGTCTTCGACTGGGGCGGTGGCACCATCGATGTGACCGTGCTCGACTACTCGGACGGGTTCTTCGAGGAGCGCGCGTCACGCGGAGTGACAGAGCTCGGCGGCCTGGAGATCGACCGGCGGCTGCGTGAACTCGTGCTCGAGCGAGCGCCTGCGCGCAGGGCCTGGACTCCGGCACAGGAGCGCCAGTTCCGGCTGGACGTGGAGCGGAACAAGATCCTGCTTTCCTCCCAGCCGTCCGTCACGGTGGTCACCCCCGACGGTGTCGGCGTCGAGATCCACCAGGGCGAACTGGAGGAGGCAATCGGCGACCTCGTCGACCGCGCCCTCGGGCCTGTGGAGCAGTGCCTGAAGGACCTGCACATGGCCCCGCTCGACGTGGATGAGATCCTCATGATCGGCGGTACGAGCCAGATCCCCAGCGTGCGGGCCGCGGTCGCCGAGGCACTCCAGACGGAGCCCGTGCCTACCGAACTGTGCGATCCGATGACAGCGGTCGCGCGCGGCGCGTCGATCGCGGCGGCTGTGCTCGCCGGTGAGACCGAAGGAGTCATCCAGGTCGCCACCAGCCATGCCCTCGGCACGATGGTCAAGGACTCCTCGGGACGCAAGCGGTTCAGCCAGATCATCCCCAGGAATTCGCCGCTGCCCTGGAAGGAGCGCAAGAGCTACACGCCGCAGAAGGACCACGCGCGGAAGCTGTCCGTGGAGATCTGGGAGGGCGACCCGGACAAGGAGCTCGCCCACCGCGACAACGTGCAGCTCACCGAACTCACCCTCACGTACCCCACGCCGCGGGTCCGCGACGAGTCCCGCTTCGACCTGGAGTACACGTACGACTCCAACGGCCTGCTCCACGTCAAGGCCACCCTGGAGCACACGGGCGAGGTCGTGGTCGACCAAGAGGTCGAGAGCTTCGGTTCGGGTGGCCCCACGCCCGAGGTCCGGAAAGAGCTGGGCCGCCTGCTGAAGGGCAACTCGAATCCGGACCCCCTCGGGACGGCAGCCTCGGCCGCAGGCGCCCGCCCCGTTCCCGCGCCTCCGAAGGCGCGTCCGGTGCCGCTCGACGGTGGCCCGCACACCGTAGTCGTCGACGGCTCCAACCTCGCCTGGATCGGTCGTTCACCGGTCCGTCCGGGGGTCTACGAAGACGACGATCACCCGAGTTTCTCTCAGCTTCAGGCCGCGCGGGCGGCGCTGGCCAAGAAGTACCCGCAGGCCGACATTCATGTCGTGGTCGACGCCAGCTTCCGGCACAAGGTCGCGAACGCGGAACGTGAGGCCGTGGAGGCCGCCCTTAGCAAGGGAGACATCATCCAGCCGCCAGCCGGCACCGAGGGCAAGGGCGACGCCCTCGTGGCAGTCATCGCGGATGAATCCGGCGCGATGGTCGTGACGAACGACAACTTTGCGGAGTTGCAAGGCCGCTATCCCTGGCTTCGGGAGAAGGGCCGGGTCCTGGGCGCCACCTGCTCCAAAGGGGGCTGGTTCTTCACCGAACGTACCTGTGTGGCGCCGCGGGGGCGCGGGTAAGGGCCGCCACCGGGCGCTATTGATCAGAAACGGTTCGGGTTCTGGGCCCTTGATGGGGCGTGAGCGATCTGGTGGGGGACGCGCGGCATCTGTCGCCGTCGGCGCAGGAGGCCCTGCGGCTGCGGGCGATCGCCGCAGCGTATCCGGCGTCCGTGGTGGGGAACTCGGCGTCGGAGGATGTGGCCGCCCCGGTCGGTGATGACAGCGGCGTTGATCGTGTCCGCGTGGAAGTCCACTCCGCTGAACACCGACTCCGGTTCAGTGGGCGGGCGTGATCGTCACGGTCATCCTGTCAGCTGCCTTCCGGGCCGGAGGTGACGCCGGCCGGGTGGGTCAGACAGGACATTGAGGGGGCCTCTGGCCAAGCTCCTATCAGGTCATGTTCCACCTGGCCGGAGCCATGGAGAACGGGTCCCGGCAGCCGGACAGAACAGTCGCAGGACAGTCCAGCAGGACGTCAGTCAGACCCTGAGCCACGACCACCGGAACCCGCTACGAGTATCAAAGTCAGACCCTGCTCGTAGGCTTCCGATGGGGTAGGGCGGAAGCAGGGAGGGGTTCATGGCGAAGCAGCTGACTAACGCGCAGCGACTCGATCTGATCAGTAAGTGGAAGGTTCCACCGGGGCGCTCAGAGCAGGATCGGCTGGAGCGTGCGGAACGCATGGTGAAGGAAGCGGTCCGTCAGCACGCGCCGTTCCAGGGCCTCGACATCACGGTGGCGGCCAAGGGGTCCTACCCCAACAAAACCAACGTCCGCGGCGACAGCGACGTGGACATCATGGTGAAGCTCAACGACCCCGTTCACGTTGACGGGATGGCGGCATGGTGGTTCGGCCAGCCCCCCAGCTACACGGGCCCGTGGACCAAGGACAAGCTTCGCCAGGAAGTCCATGTCGCGCTCGCCGATCACTTCGGCTCGGTGGACGCGGACCACAACCTCGCCTTCTACATCCCCGAGGTCTCCGGCAGCCGTCCAAGCATCGACGTGGTGCCCTGCTTCAAATGGGTAGTGCGCGACCAGACGGCTCCGGAGGGCCAGTACGAGGGGAGCGTCGTCTATGGCCGTGACGGCAAGAAGGTCATCAACTGGCCCGAGCTCCAGCTTGCCAACGGCCGTGAGAAGAACGCCAACACCAAGCGTCGGTACAAGTTCGTGGTACGCGTGCTCAAGAACGTGGAGAACGACCTGGCGGAGGAGGGCGTGATCAAGGCGCTGCCGTCGTACTTCTCCGAGTGCCTCGTCTACAACGTGCCGGACCGGATCTTGCTCGCCGGCGACTTCGACGACGCGGTCCGCGCGAGCCTCCTGGAGATCCACCGGCAGCTCACGAGCACCTGGTTTGGCGCCCAGCGCATGGTGGAGCCGAACAAGATGAAGAAGGTCTTCGGCACAGGCCAGAAATGGGACGAGAAGGACGCTCAGAACCTGATCGTGTCCGCCTGGCGATACCTCAACTACGAGAGCTGATGATGAACGTGGCCAGCACCATCCGAACTGGCGCCACCATCGCCGCCACCCTCTACACGGTCGCCCTGCTCGTCCTCGGCTTGTACCCCTCCGAGTTCCGGTACCTCTTCGCCTACATTCCAGCCCTCGTTGGGTACGGCGTGCTCGTCTTCGACAAGTGGGCTTGGCGCTGGCCTGGTATCCATCGCTTCACCAGCAAACCCTGGGTCACCGGCACATGGCGCGTAACCCTCCGCCCGAGCCCCGATAGCCACATACCCGAAGGGGGAAACCGGGGACCGATCACCACCTACATGACGATCGAGCAGACCTTCTGGAGCCTGCACGCTACCCTCCGGACGAGGGAGAGCACCTCGCGGTCGAGTAACGCGACCATCGGCGCCCCCGAGAACTCCGGGACCGCCGAGATCGGTTTCCTGTACGACAACACCCCCCGCGTGGAGCATCAGCATCGCAGCCCCCGCCATGAGGGGGCCTGCCGCATAACGGTGACGGGTCTCAAGCCCATGGCTGCCACCGGGCACTACTACACCAGTCGGTTGACCGCCGGCGACATGGACTTCACCTTGCTCAACCGCTCCACCGAGTACGGCACGTTTGCCGAGGCCAAGGCCGTCGACCCTGATGGGGCCGCCGATTGACTACCACCGCTGGCGCAGCTACGCCACTCTTACTACTCGGCATGATCGAGCCGGTCGTCCTTCTTCCCGGAGACGAGGCCGAGGAGACGTCCCCCGAGCTGGAGCCGGAGCTCTGGGGCTCCCGCTGAATGTGCTGGCGCTCGTCAGTGCCACAACCCGATCACCCCCGAGGGGTACCCCTACGCGCCGCCGTAGGACACCGAAAAGCTGTGCCGTCGGTGCTTCCAGTGGAAGTTGGAGTTCATCGGAGTCATCTGAGCTAGCCGATCGGCCTTTCGTCAGAAAATTCCCTTCCATGACCACGGCCGCGGGCCGGATCGACCGCGCAGGCAGTCGATCCGGTGCTGCGCCTGCACCCTCCACTCCACGTGGCTGGCCGCGTGCTGGGCCGCGTATGTCACCATCCGCAGCTCTCGGGCGCGCGCGAGGAGGGAGTACCCCTCCCACTCCGTCACGTCGTACCCGTAGACCTCACAGAACTGGTCGTATTCGCGCATGCTGACCGCGCCCGTGGTCATCGCTCGTACCGCAGTGGACACCAGATCCCACTCCGGAGGGCCTACAGAGAAACGCTCCAGGTCCATCATCAGGACGCCGTCGGCCGTGCGGACGATGTTGCCGGGCCAGGCGTCGCCGTGCACAGCCCGGTCGGGTAGACCGGCCGGCCGTTCGGCCCATGCGGCTGAGAGGTCTCGGTGTAGGCCGTGCAGCCACTCTTTGTCCTCGCTGCTGATCGTGGTGGCTGCTTGCAGTCGTTCGCTGACTCGGACGAAGGGATCGAGGTATCCCAGGTCGATGTCCGGTGTGGGCAAGGAGTGGAGCTGGGACAGGAGGCGAGCGACGTCTTCGACGGATCCGTGCTCCTGCGGCGGGAGCTCCACCCAGAAGGTCACGGGTCTATCGTCTGCGGTGATCGGCTGCTCCACGTCGAACAGGCGAACGGCGGCGACGGCCTCCTGGGCGAGCCAGCGCGCGACGCGTACCTCACGAGCCGTCGCAGCGCCTTGGCCCTCGCGCGCGATTCGTACGATCACTCGCTGACCGGGGAGCCGCCATATCTGGTTCTCGGCCAGACGAAGCGGCTCCGCCTCCCCAGCGTCCAGCCCGGCCGCAGCACACGCCTGCTCCAGGACCTGGCGCGCGGGTGCTGCTGCCGAAGTGGTCATGCGGAAACCGTAGCGGCGATGCGCTCTCGCAGCCCCGTTGCCTCTGGAACCCTCCGATGCTTCGAAGCGAAGTTGCCGAGCTGCCGCAGATCATCGGCGGCCCGCCGGGAAGTGAGTCGGCCGACCTCGTCCAGGGCGTGATGACCGAGTGCCGCCGCCTGGCGCGGGTCACCCTTGGCCATGATCAGAGAGGCCAGCTTGGTCCGTGAGATCGCCCGCGACCGCTTGTAGGCGTCCGCGTGCCCTTTCACGGCCGTGTCGAAGCGGCGCGCTGCCCGACCGGGGTCCTGCCCGGCGAGCACGGCGAGATCGAACAGGGCGTGGGCTGTGTCCCCGTTGTGCTGCGCCTCGTCGTAGTAGGCCATCCACGGCGCGTCTTCGGCAGGACACGCACGGGCGAACGCCTCATCCGCAGCGCCGACAGCCGCCATCGTGTCGCGCACGTTGCCCATCTTCCCGAAGGCTCGGGCCCGTGCGGTGTGGAGCATCGCTTGCTCCGTCGCGGTCAGGCGGTCGGAGCGGACGAGCCCCTTCTCGGCGTAGGTCAGGCCGTCATCGGGTGCTCCGATCCAGACGGCCTGCCGTGCGAGGAACGAGTACGTCTTGGCCCGCAGATGCCAGTGCCCGGCCTCCTCAGCGCAGTCTGCTGCGAACCGGAACGTCCGGGTGGCTTCATCGTGGTGATAGGCGTCGAAGGCGGAGGCGCCCACCACGATCCCGAGTCGGGATACAGCGGCGAACAACTCGGTGCGTAGGTGCTCGGGGCACTGGGCTTGCAGCAGGCCGGCCGACCACTGCATCGCACGACTGGCCACGTCACGGACCATGCCGCCGCCGCCCAGCTCGTTGTCCATGCCGCTGATGGCGGTGGCAGCAGCCAGAACCTGATCGATGTGACTCGGCTTGACGGTTGCTGGAAGGGACTCGGAGGAGGCGAAGAGGTTGGTGAGGTCGAGGGGGGCTATGGCGGCGAGGCCGCTCAGGTGGAGGAACGAGCGTCGAATCACGGGCTCATGGCTCCCAGGGCGCGGAGTGGGTTCGTCTCTGCCCAGGATGCGGCCTGCCGACGCCTGGGCGGGGCTCGCCTTCCCGCGCGTGGGAGGCTTATCGGCATCAGGCCGCTTTTTCTCGGCATCGCGGTTGCCGAAGACCATCGGCCACGCGCGATCGAACAGCCCACCGGTGCGCAGGATGTCGTCGAGCCGTTGAGCGACATCACGGCGGCAGCTGGGGTACTTGCCCTTCTCGATCGACAAGATCATGTCGTCGCTGACCTGCACTAACCGGCCCAACTCCTTGGCGGACAGGCCCTGCTCAAGGCGGAGTCTGCGCAGCTCGTTTCCGAACCATTCCTGGGGGGACGCCCCCGGGTCGAGCTGCTTCATTGGCTGCGGCATGGTCTGTCCCCGAAGTCGTTGATGCCGAACTCTGCGGCTCTCGGCATCAGGCTCTGCACGCGCTCGGCGCGCTCTGCCTAAATGGTTGCTGATCGGTTCCAGCCCAGTACACACCGCAACTCACCCCCGCTGAAGGGGTTCTGGCAGAACGGAGGAAGCAACGATGGAACTGCTCGTCAACACCACCGAGCGGGATGCTTCTGTTCGAGCCATGTCCAGAAGCGTGGACGCCCAACTCGACATGATCTTCGACGTCCGCGCGGAGGATCTGGGAACCGTGCGGGACATCGTTGCAGCCCACCTTCGCTGGTGGCGCATCGACGCCGGCACCGTGCACCGCTTGCTGACCGTGGTCAACGAACTCCTCACCAACGTCTTGCAGCACACGCTCGCGGGCGCGGACGGACACCGGATGGCCAGCCTCCTCCTCCAGAAGGTGCCGGATGGTGTCACCGCCGTCGTCCGTGACCAGGACCCCAGCCTGCCCATGTACGCGACGCCGGACCTTATGGCCGAAGACGGACGCGGGTTGCTGCTGCTGAGGGCCTTGGCAGACGACACGTCCGTCTCTGTGACCCCCGCGGGCAAGGACGTGTGGGTTTTCATAGGGCTCCCGGAAGAGATCGAGCACCCCTAGTCCCCGGCCAGCACCTGGTCCCTTTCAGGAGTCCCGATGCCCCTCAGCGTTCTGGTTCCGGACAACGACGTGGTCCCTTCGCCCACCGGCGAGCCCAAGGCACCGCAGTGGATGCCCCCACTCGACGCAGACGGCCTGCGGTCGGTCCTGGAACGCATCAAGGACTGGAAGCCGTTCGATGTGGAGGAGGTCTTCGACGATCTCGACACCGCCATCGGCAACCATCCGCCGGCCGCCGCGGCGACCGACACCCTGATCGACCGCCTTCGCGGGCACGTGAAGCAACTCAGTGACATCGCCGTGGCCGACGACAAGTACCCGCCCACCACGGAGATGGTTCAGCTCGTCGAGCGAGGGCGCCCCCTGCGCGAAGAGCGCACGCCGCCCGACCATCAGCAGGCCGTCGGCCTCGCTCGCCGCCTGGCCTTCGTCACCTCAGACCTGGTCGAAGCACTGATCGAAGCCCGATACATCAAGGAGGCGGAGTGATGCACAACCCCAACTCCGCCAGACACCCGGTCGTGACAGCCACGGCGGTAGGCGACCCACAAGACGCTACGACTACGACTACTACGTCCGGCGGCTCGAGGACACCTGGCTCGTGGAGAAGAGCATTGCGGTACGCATCATGCGCATGCCGTTCCTCGCGGTACCTGTCGGAGGAACACGGCGAGGCGGGTACTACCCCGTGCCGTGCATCTGCTTCGGGCTCGCGGTCCGTGACCTCATCCGAGAGCACGCCGGCTTCCCGGACCTGCGGCTGCACTGGTCGCAGGATCCGGAAACCAGCGACGTCGTCGAGTGGGGAGAGAACCCCCCGAGGCTCTGGGGCAACGACGACGACACCACCCTTGGCCGCTTCTACGGCTACAGCGAAACGGCCATCGCCGCCTTCACACGGCGGCGGCACCCCACGACTCCCTCTTCGGCCATGCCCGAACCGTGTCCCCCCACGGCACCGTAGCTCGCCGAAGAGGGCCCAACTTCCCACCCGAGAGGACGAGCACCATGTGTGCGCACAACCCGCCGTGCCCCACGGCTGAGGACCCCGACAGGGAGCCCGCACACTCCCTTGCGCACCGGCCTGAGCAGGGTTGGAGCCTGCTGTGCAACGGAGTGCTTCTCTTCGAGGTTATGTCGATCTCTGCGGTCTCTGGCGCCTGTGACCTGCTGGTTTGCGAGACGGACATGTCGATGTCGGGTGATCGAATCATCTCCAGTCGCTCAGCTGGAAACGCTGCTCGCGATCGTCTGCGCAACTTGGGTGGGCGAGAGGTGAGTGGTGTCAACGACTTCGGCTTCTCGACGCAGCCAGGTCAGGGCGTCCTGGTAGCGAGGAATGTGGTCCAGGCGCCATTGCCGAGCGCCGGTTTCGACCATGTCGCTCTCGATGCGTTGGGCCAGCGTGTCTGGATCGGTGTGCAGCACGTAGTGCCGCACCGGAATGCCAGCCTTCGCCAACCCGGCGTGGATCTCTCCCCAGTACTGCTCGACCAGCACCGACTGGGGGATTACGAGCACTCCGCCGACGAAGTCGAGGACCTGCGACGCGGTCTCCACGACCAGACCACGCCATGGCGGCCACTCCTGGAAGTCCTTGACGGGAACGGAGTTGAGGACATGCCTCAGCATGAAGCCGACGGTCTCGGAGTCGAAGACCCTTGCGTCTGGAAGGAGCGCGGCAAGTTCCTTCGAGGTCGTCGTCTTGCCGGCGCCGAAGGTCCCGTTCAGCCAAATGATCATGCTGGTGACCCTATCTGGGGGGACGGAGTCACTGTTGGCGTCCCGGACAGGTCCGGTCTGCGCAGTACCCCCGCCGACGTGTCGCGAGAGTCAGCGGTGCTCAGCAGGTCCATTCGATGGCGCGGCCGTCAGGGTGCGGAGGCGGCGGATTTCGCCGTGGGCGGTTTCCAGTTTCCGGGTGAGATCAGCGACCCGGTCACGAAGTTGCCGGTTGCGGTCGAGAGCGGTCTCCAGCCTGCGTTGCAGGGAGGCGTCCGTGGCCGCATGTCGTGGGTTCCGGTGTGGGGCAGGGGCTCGCTGTTGGAGCTGGTTGATCGCGGTGATGAGGTCGGTCTGCGTGTATAGCCAGGACCGGGAGACACGGGCGGTGCTCGCGATGCCGACGACCGTGGGTCGCTCGCTGCGGCGGGCAGCGGCCTTGACCGCTTCCTCGGCTCGCTCGCGTGCCTGCTTACTGCGTGCTTTCGAGGCTTCGATGAGGAAGCGGGCGTTGTCAGCCGGTGGCATCGAGATCGGTCACCTTCCCGCCGGCCACGATCTGCTGAGGTCCGGCTTGTTCCAGGGCATCGATGATGGTGTCGAGCTTTCCGAGCGTGCGGGTGTTCTTCTCGGCGATCCGGGAGAGCCCGGCCCTCTCTGCATCGCCGATGAGCTTGCGGGTCTCATCGCGCTGACGTCGGTGCTGGTCGAGGAAGTCGCCGGTTGTGATGAAGAACCGGCAGTCCAGACATGGGTTGGCGTACTCGCAGTCGGTCTGGATAGGGGCCCCGCAGTACCCATTGGGGAGACTGACCTTGGCGCGAACGAGGGACAGACGCATCCAGGCAGCGTCGGCGAGCGGATGGTCGGTGGGCAGTTCGACAGGTTCGCCGTCGGCGTCGACCTTGAGGGCCCTCTCCCAGTGCTCGCGCAGGGTCTTCTGGTGGAGCCGCGCGTAGACGGCCGTCATTTCCGGCGACATGTGGTCAAGCAGCTGCTGGACGATGTACTGCGGGACGTTGGCGTTGATCAGCCGGGTGCCCAGCGTGTGCCGGAACTGGTGGAAGGTGACCCGCGCGGAGCGTCCGTGTTCGTCGAGGAGACGAATGCGCTGCAGCCAGTTCTCCATGAGGCTGCGGCACCAGCTGTCCGAGATGGGTTTGCTGCCGTTGAGGTTTGCCTGCCCGCTGGGGAACAGGAAGCGGCTCCCGGCCGGGAAGCTCGACTCGACACGGCGTTGCTGTTCTGCGATCTCGTCTGCCAGGTCCTGGCTGATCGGGAAGAACGCGGCACGTCCGTGAATCTTGTGGTTGATCCAGGCCAGGTAGGGGGCGCCCGTGTCGTCGTGTGTGACGCAGTCGAATCGAAGGCGCCGGGCGTCCTTCATGCGCAGGCCGCAGGAGATCAGCAGGGGAATCATGAGGCGGAGATCATCACTGGGGATCAGTGCCAGGTTGGAGGGATTCTCCAGCTGGCGCATGAGGTGCTCGGAGATCCAGCGCGGCTTGGCCGGCGGCAAGGCCGGGGCGTCGTTGTAGACGACGGCGTTGCGCGGGAGGTCCGGCTGCCAGTCGTGAGCCCGGGTATCTGTGAGCAACCGGCTCAGCGCGTTGACCGCGGTCCGGCGGGTGTAGACGTCCGGGTAGTCGATGCCCAGGAGGGCGATCCATGTCTCGATCCGTGCGCGTGTCAGGTCGGCGGGCGCTGCGTTCGGCGGGAGATGCCTGGCGAAGTGGACCAGGGAGCGGAGATTGTTCGCCACGGTGTTGACGCTGATACCCGTACTGATCCGCCACCGGCACCACCGCTTGATCAGCTCGCGAAGCCAAAGCTGGGGGATGCCCCCAAAGCGCAGGTAGCGCGACTCGCCCTCTGCCAGGGCGAGATGGCGCAGGTCCCAGGTCTCGCGCGGATACTGGTCGGCCCACGGGTCATCGGCAATGAGCAGGTGTTCCAGTGCGAAGCGGGTGTCCGCGATGAAGCGGAAGGCCACCACGTTGTGGGTCGAACGCTGGCCGTCGGGCCTGGCGGGGGCGACGTAGTCCCGCCAGCGGGCTTCGCTCCAGTCCACGAGGCTGGTGACCGGTGCCTGACACGCCCAGGTGACCGCGCGGCGCACGTCTCGGGCGGGGGTGAAACGCAGCCCTTCATCGAGGCGGTGCTGGAGTCCGAACTGGAACTCCAGGCGGAGTGCGGCGGCGAGCCGGCCGAGGCGGATCTTCGGGTCGCCGCGGTGGGCGAGGTCGTCGTACCAACTGCTGAGATCAGGGCGACCGTGCTTGCGCCACCGGCTGTGGTGCGTGTGACACAGCGATGCGTTGGTGCTGTCGGTCCAGCGCGGGCAGTCGGGGAACTCGCAGGACCGTTCCGCGGCCTGGGGCCCCTGGGGTGGCTGGTAGGTGGTCCGTCCGACCCAGTCCTCGAAGTCTGGCCGTCCCGCGTGGTTCCAGCGCGAGGCATGTCGGTGACACAGGGCGTGAGCGGCTCTGGCCCGGTTGCATCCGGGGAGCAAACAGTCCAGCACCTGGTTGCGCTGCCGCAGCCGCGCGTCCACTTGCACGGACCAGCTGTCCAGGTCGGCCGGTCGGCCGGCTGCCACCCAGTGGTGATGGTGGGTGCGGCACAGCAGCAGCCTGCCCATGGTCAGCGTGGTCGGGCAGGACGGGATGCGGCACTCCCCCGGGAAGAACGTCGGGCTGTCACGAGGGGGACGGAACACGTCGGCCCGGAACTCCGGCCGAACTGTCTCCATCAGCTTCGCCAGAAGCCCAGCCGAGCCCCGGTGCATCTGGGGTGTGTTCACCGCTCTGGAATCCCGTCCTTGATGACCCCAGCAGAGAGGAGCACCCTGCGATGATCTTCGACACTGAGGTGGCTGTAGATCTCCGCGGTTGTCTGCGAACTGGCGTGGCCGAGGAGCTCGGCCACGACTTCGATCGGAACCTTGGCCCGCAGCAGTCGTGTGGCGTAGGTGTGCCGACACGCGTGCGGAGAGAAATGGGCAATGCCGGTCCACTTCTTCAGGCGTCCCACGAGCTCGTTGACGTTCGCCCGGGTCATCGGGGAGCCGATCGGTGCACGGAAGAGGTTGGCGAACACGAAGTCGCAGTCCAGAGCGCCGTACTCGCTCTCCATGTAGGTGGCGTAGCGGTCGAAGAGTTCCGGACTCACCGGCACGGTCCGACCCTTCATCCCCTTGACCCGAGCGCGGTTCGGATTGTTCTCCCGCGGAACGATGTAGATCTCGCCCTTGCGGAGGTTGAGGTCGCCATGCCGCAGGCCCAGGGCCTCGCTGATCCGCAGACCCGAGTCGTCCAGGAGGGCGACGAGGAACTGGTCCCGTCGCCGCGTGCAGGCTCGCATCAGCCGCTGCACCTCGTCACCGGTGAGGGTCTTCGGCGGCTTGCGGTGCGCATGAATACGGATCGGGCTGTGCTCGACTTCCCTGCCACGCTGGGTGTGCACCAGCATCGGCATATAGGTGCCGGTCGGCTGCCTGGCCAGCAGGTTTCCCAGCAGCGCGGGAACGCTCTCATCCCGCCGGGCGTGGAACCGGTAGAAGGACGCGAGCGCCGCCCGTTTCCGCTGCAGCGTGGTGCTCTCCAGCGCCGGACCGACATCCGGCAGCACGAACACACCGGCCGCTCGGGCCGGCTTCGGCCGGCGCAGCCAGTCGAAGAACTGGGCAAGGACCTCCAGCCGCACCCGCCGGAAGTCGAGGCGTACCTGCTCCAGCCAGACGAAGAAGTCCCTCAGGTCGTAGGCGTAGCCCTGGACAGTGTTCGGCGACGCGCCCGTCGCGGCCAGGTACGCGAGGAAGTCCTCCACGGCATCAACGGGCAAGCCGTCGTCTCCCACCACGGTGTACGAGAGCGGCCCGTCATCGGACAGCCGCAGCCTCTGCACTGCGAACGACACACCACACCCCAGGCCGATATGGACAGGCGAACAGAACCCGTCCATGAAGCACTGAAAGGCCCTTGGATGGCAGCGAGTTGGACGTCAAAGACACTCGGAAGACTGATCGGCATAGTCGAGGACACCGGGGAACTCCTCCCCAACGGCCGTATCGTCGCCCCGCGCCGACCCCTCGCCGCGGCGAGGGCAGCTGCGTGAAGCGGACCAGCGCAGCACCGAAGCTCGTCCCGTACATCACCCAGCGAGAGGGCGAGTACGGCGGGCTGGCGTCGGAACTCACGCTCAGCATGGACGCCTTCGGCTCCGTGCGCCTCGCCTACCAGGACGAGACCCCGGCGGATCGCGGGCCGGGCCGAGAGCTCTGGGCGCGGTGCTCCCAGTCGCTCAACGCCGCCGGGAAGCCGACGGGCAAACCGCAATGGCGACTGGTCAACCCGGCTCGGCAGCGGGAGGCGATGGAGCGGCTTCGGTGTCAGGTCGGTCTCTGCCCGGCCGAGACCGACCAGGGCTACCTCTTCCTCGCCGGAGTCACGGAAGACGAGTCCCACCGCGCCGGGGGACCCGTGAGGACGGCCCAGCCGCCGGTGTGCCTGAAGCACTTGCGGCCGGCCCTTGAGCCGTGCCCGCACCTACGAAAGGGGTACCTCGTCTTCCGCGCGCGGACGACGTCGGTCTGGGGTGTCATCGGCTCCCGGTACCGCCTCACGGCCAGCGGTCTGGCGCCACTTCCCGTCGAGGAAGACGACGCTCCTGTGCCCTACGGGCACCCTCAGCTGGGCTGGTTCCTGGCAAGCCAGCTCGTACGCGAACTGCGGGACTACGAGGTCGTCAATCCGAATGATCTCGTGACCGCCGCCTAGACAGCCGCCCGGCCCTCCTGCGCGATCCGAACAGGAGCGCCGGGCGGCCTCCCCCGGCGCCGAGCCATCGCGCGCCATCCAGCCCGGGAATCACCAACCCCTGGTGGTCTGGCCAGAACGGAGAGCCCTCGCCGATAGCCTCCCCGCCCACCGGCACGCGATGCCGGTCTCCCCTCCCCGAACATGAACAACCGAAGGAAGCCCATGACGAACACGACCGTCGAGCCCGACGAGGCGACCCGCCTGCGGAACAAGGTGGTGGACGAGCTGTGCGCGGACGGCAACATCTCCTCCCCGGAGATCGAAGCGGTGATGCGCAAGGTGCCCCGGCACGCGTTCACCCCCGACACCCCGCTGGAGAAGGCGTACGACACGTACGCCGCCGTGATCACCAAGACGGACGAGCACGGCGTGCAGCTCAGCTCCGTCTCCGCCCCGCAGATCCAGGCGATGATGCTGGAGCAGGCCCAGGTGAAGCCGGGCATGCGAGTCCTGGAGATCGGCTCGGGCGGCCTGAACGCGGCCTACCTCGCCGAACTGGTCGGTGAGAACGGCGAAGTCGTCACCGTGGACATCGACCCCGTCGTGACCGACCGCGCGCGCCGGCTCCTGGACGAGCACGGCTACGGCCGGGTCCACGTCATCACCGCCGATGCCGCAGAGCCCATCCCGGACCTCGGCGAGATCGACGTCGTGATGGTGACCGCCGGGGCCTGGGACATCTCCCCGGCCTGGACCGCCCAGCTCAAGCAGGGCGGCCGGCTCGTCGTCCCGCTGCGGATGCGCGGTCTGACCCGGTCGATCGCCTTCACCCAGATCATGGGCGAGCATGGTCGCTACCTGGAGAGCGAGTCGGCCCGGATCTGCGGCTTCGTCCCGATGCAGGGTTCGACCGCTCACCGCGAAGAGCTCCTGCTCGTCAACGGCACCCCGGAGATCGGGCTGAAGTTCGACGACGGCCTTCCGGCCGACCCGCACCGGCTCGACAACGCCGTCACCTTCCCGCGCCACGAGATGTGGACCGGCGTGACCGTCCGGATCCAGGAACTCATCGACACCCTTCAGATGGCGATGGCGATCAGCCTGCCGGGCTTCTGCACGATGGCCGTCGACGAGAACTCCGAGACGAGCCTGGTCGCCCCGGTGAACAAGCGGTTCGCCCTCGCGGCCGTCGACGACGACACCTTCGCCTACCTCGTCACCCGCCGCACCGAGGACAACCGGCACCTGGAGTACGGCGTGCACGCTCTCGGCCCGCACGCGGAGCAGCTCGCCGACAAGGTCGCCGACGTGCTCCGCGACTGGGAGGCCAACCGCCGCGGTGGCCCCAGTCCGGTCATCCGGGTCTATCCGGCTGGCACCCCCGATGACCAGATCCCGGCCGACCGGGTCATCGACAAGGTGCACAGCCGGGTCTCGCTCTCCTGGCCCTCGGCGTAACGCCGGGATCCAGGTAGTCCCGCACCATTGCGACTGACGCCTGTAGTTGACACATAGCGATGATAGTTGCCATCAAGATCAGCAATAGATGAGGGCCGTTTGAGCCGTGACACGTTGGCTGGAACCTGGTCACGCGAGTTGGAACCAGGAGCGGGTGCCGCATCAGGCTGTGTTCACCGCGATCTTGCTGACCGAGTGCGATTGGCGCGGGACGCGTAGTCTCGCGGGATGCATTCCCATCTGAACTTTGAGAACCCTCCCACACCGGCTCGCAAGGTGGTGGTCGAGACGTCGGAGTGGGCTCTGCGTGACCGCTCGCACGAGGCCGAGGCAGCGACTGTCCTGGTCGGGAGCGCATTGAACGACGACAGGGGCTTCGTCGAGCACTGGTGCGTGCAGGTTGGGACACAGGCTGTGCAGGGTAGTCCGCTGCTCGGGCTGGCCGGACTGTGCCCTGGGTCACACCGCTCGACGCTTCGGGCGTCTCAGCAATGAAGCCCTCACCCTGGCGGAGTCGCTGGCGGCGCGTGCCGAGGCGGACCCATCGGACGTGGATGGTCGGGCCCTCGACGGCTATGAGGATGTCTGGAGCTTCTTGCACCTGTGGTGACGCCGGCTGCTGTCGTGGCAGGTCGGGCTGCGTTCGCCCTGCTCACGAGCGCATTGAGGCGCTTGTTGACGGCTGCGTCGGCGTACGGACCTTCTCTCACGTGTACGCCGACAATCGGCGGGATCTTTGCCGTTGTCGAAGTCTGTTCAAGCCTGTTCGGGCTGGTGGATGGAGGCGGCCCACGGCGGATTCCGCAGCGCCGGGTCATCGGCCAGTGCCCGCTGTGGAGACTCGATCCAGCTTGTGGCGCCGTCGGTGAACTCGTAGCGAAGAAGGGGCAAGGCCCGGTCGAGGAGATCGACCATGGTTGGATGGTCAGGCACGTCGCCGGTGAGGAGGTCCATGAAGACACTGCCCACACCACCGGGGAGCTGGTCGCCGGGGCGGATGTAGGACCGGTAGCCGGTGATCCCCTCCAGACACCGGATCTCGTCGCCGCCGGCCAGGGCGCGCAGTTGCCCGGGGCGGACCGGGGCCAGGCCGTTGAACTGGAAGTACACCCGGCCGGTTGGGGCCGGGGCGGGCGGAGGGACAGCGCCGAGGGCGAGCAGCGCGGCCGTCCGGACAAGATCCACTCCGCAGGCGCGGCGGGACAGTTCGTTGAGGTGGCCGCCGAGTCGACCGTTGACCTCGATGATCCGTGGGCCGCCGGGAGTGAGCTTGATCTCCGTGTGGCAGATGCCAGTGGTCACACCGAGAGCGGTGACTGCTCGTACCGCCAGGTCCGACACCGCCGCGTGGTCCTCGTGGGGCAACGCGGCGGGCCAGAACTGTCCGGTCTCCCGGAAGGGCGGGGTCAGCGGGTGCTTGCCGGTCACCGCGAGTACTTGTGCCCCGTCTGGGCCCGTCGCGGTCTCGACGGACACGTAGTCGCCGTAGGGTCCGTTCGGCCGTCCCTGCAGGAGTTCCTCGACCACCCACGTGCCCCCGGGGTCGGCGAAGAGCCGTGACCGCACGCTGTCCGCCTCCGCCCGGTCGCGGACGGCGAAGGTCTCCCGGCTGCCCTGACCGTGTGCCGGCTTCACCACCGCGGGCAGTCCGACGGCCGACAGCGCCCGCTCCCAGGCAGCGGCGTCCGGGACCAGGTGGCACCGCACCGCATCGACTTCGGCGGTGCGCAGCCGCTCCCGCTGCCGGTACTTGTCGGTGAGGACCTCGGCCACCTCTGGCGTGTGGTAGGGCAGACCGAGGGCATGGGCGAGACCAGCCGTGACGCGAAGCAGGTTCTCGGAGAAGGTGAGCACCCCTGCAGGGGCGAGCCGCCGTACGAGTACGGCATCCCGTTCAGGGTTCCCCGTCAGCTGGACCACCCGGCCCAGACGGGTCAGGACCGGCTGCAGCTTGCGCACATGCGGGGAGTCGGGCAGCAGGAAGGCCACCGGGGCCAGTCCTGCCACGCCCACCGCAATCTCGGCCGGGGAGACGGAGCCCACGTCGTACGTCACCGCGAGCGGTGCCGGTTCACCCATCGTGGGACTCCGTCCCGGTTGAGTGCACGTCCCGGGCCGCGGCTCGCAGGCCGCCGACGGCCAGAGCGATGTATTCCTCCACCTGCTCCTCGGTCACCAGGTGTGGGTCGAAGGAAATGAGTAGCCCGCTGCCGAAGCCGGGGTAGTCAAGAGTGAAGTCGCAGGACATCGGGTGGCTTGCCTTGTCCCGGTCCCACCACCCGTCGGCGGAGAGCGCCCCGAGCTCGGAGAGACGGCGGTAGACGTGGAAGTCGGTGAAGTTGAAGGCCACGTCGAATGAGCGCCGCCCCAGGTACTCCTCGATCAGCGCCAGCGGATGACGTTGGTAGGGCGCGGCGGCCACCTCCGCCTCTCGCAGAGTCCGGGCCAGTTCGGCCCAGGTGCCGGAGGTGGACGGCAGGCGCAGCGGGACAGTGTTGAGGAAGAGTCCGACGACCCGGTCGGCGTCCGGCATCTCGGGCCGTCCGTTGACTACCACCCCGGTGACCACATCGGTGGTGCGCCCCGCGATCCGGCCCAGGGCCCAGCAGTGGACCGCGAGCAGCAGGCTCTTCAGCGGGACCCGCGCCTCGGCTGCCCGTGCGCGCAGTTCCGCGAACAGGCCGGGAGGCAGCACCGAGGCGCGCCGCCCGAACGCGTCGGCCGGCCGGCCGTACCGCTCCCGGTCCAGCAGCGGCGGTACATCGCACTGGGCGCGCCAGAACTCGGCAGCTTCGGTGGAGTTGCCAGCGGCCCGCTCCAGCCGGACGAACTCGGCGGCCGCGGCTGCGGGCGGGTCCGGCAGTCCGTGGCCGGTGCCCGTCAGCCGGGCATCGTACAGGGTGAGCAGGTCGACGAGGACGGTGGCGAAGCTCCAGCCGTCCATGATCGCGTGATGGATCGCGACAGTCAGCCGGAATGTGTCGCCCGGCCCCACGGCCACATGGCAGCGAAACAGTGGTGCATGCTCCCAGTCCAGGGTGGTGGAGAGCTGCTTGTCCCGCCAGGCGGATACGGCCGCGTCGGCCTCCGCGACCGTACCCACTCGCTCGGTCTCCAGCGGCTCGACGACATCGCCCCAGAACAGCTGCATCGACTCCGAGTAGCTGCCCAGGTCGAAGGAGCTGCGCAAAGTTGGGTGACGATGCATCAACTCGCGTAGCACCGAACGGAAAAGGTCTTCGTCGTAGGGCCCCGTCACCCGCAGCCCGATCAGGTCGTGGTAGAGGCCCGGGTCCTCGGACATCTCGCACTGGAAGATCAATCCGGTTTGGAGCGCCGACGCGGGCAGCGCGTCCAGCACCCCGGCGGGCATGGCCGCCCGGTCCTCGGGGTCCACCAGGCTGTCGGCGGGTTGCGCACGGGACCCGCTCGCTTCCTCCGGGTCCGTGTCGCCCGTGGCAGCAGAGCGCACATGCTCCGCGAGTTCGTGGACTGACGGGTTCATCAGCAGGTCGATCAGGCGCAGCGGCATGCCCAGCGCCGTAGCCCGCGCGACCACCCGCAGGGCGGTGAGGGAGTCCCCGCCGACCGCGTAGAAATCGTCGTCCGGCCCGATCTGGTCGGAGCCGATCTCCTTTCGGAAGATCGCGAGGAGTGCGTGGATCGCCGGCTCAGGCTCCATGGGCCGTCTTCCTTTCTGTCAGAGATTCGGTGAGGGCCTCCTCCACTGCCGCCAGGACGGCGTCGCGGTGCTGTCGCAGGTAGAAGTGGCCGCCCGGGAACATCCGGATGCGGATCGGCGCGGTGAAGTGGTCCTGCCAGGCGGCCAGCCGGGACTCGGTCACGTCGTCCTCGGTGCCGCCCATGGCGAGTAGGGGTACCGACAAGCGGCCGAACGCCGGAACGTAGTCCTGCAACAGTCGCATGTCGGTACGAATCGTCCCGAGGAAGAGCTCACGCAGTTCGGGGTCATCCAGCAGTCCGGCGGGGGTCCCGCCCATGTCCAGCACGCGCCGCACGAGCCACTCGTCCTCGGACTCGCCTGGCTCGGGGCGTGCCTGATTCACCGGCGGCCGCGCCGAGACGACCAGCAGTGTGGGCAGTGGATACCCGCCGTGGTCGAGCCAGGCGGTTACCTCGGCTGCGATCGCACCGCCCATGCTGTGTCCGAAGAGCACGAAGGGCTGCGGAGCCATGTCGGCTATCAGTGCGCCGATTAGGGAAGCGAGTTCGGGCATACGTTCAATCCCGGGTCTGCCGATCAGCTGCTCGCGCCCCGGCAGCTGGATGGGCTGGACGTCAAGCGTGGTGGAGGCCCTGACCCACTCCCGGTAGGCCGAGGCACCCCCTCCCGCGTGCGGGAGGCAGAACATGGTGGTTCGGGCGCCTGGCAGTCGGTTGTCCCAGAAGGGTAGGAGGGCGCGGGCGGTCTTCATCGGCAGTATCCTTGTCGGCGGATGGTCTGGGGACCTGCGGTTAGCTGTAGTGCCGCATCGCGTCGGCGACATCGCGCGCCGGCCCACTGCCCGAGCAGGCGAATGCTTCGGCCACGCGGTCGCGCGTCTCGTCCGGCTTCTCCTGGCTGAGCTTGAACATCGCGTCGGCCTCCGTGACGTCGAAGCGGAAGGCGCCCACAGCAGGCAGGATCCGCTTGAAGTACGGGACGGACTCGGTCATATCCCAGCCGGTGCCGTGATCGCGTTCGTACGTGCGGACGGTCGCCCGGATCACGTCGAGGGTCTCGCCGGTAGCGGGCAGCGGGGTGATCGTGCCGCGCACGTGCACGGCCACGAAGTTCCATGTGGGGGCGGCGGGGGTGACGTCGTACACGGTGGGGGACACATACGCGCCCGGGCCCCGGAAAACCAGCAGCGCGCGGGGTGCCGAGTACAGGGCCGCCCAGTGTGGGTTGCTCCGGTTCAGATGACCGTGGAAGCGAGTACCCACCAGGCCGGTGTCTCCAGTGCCTTCGGCGAGAGTGGATTCATCCGGGATGACAGGAAGGTGCGTGGCCAGGGGGCCGTCGGGGCCGTTGCTCACCAGGGTAGCCAGCGGATTGCCGCGGATGATGTCGAGCAACCAGGCGGGGTCCTTGGGCCGGTAGAGGTGGGGAACGTACATGGGACTCCTTCTGCGCTCGGGGTTAGTGGGGTGCGGCGAGTCGACGCCTGGCGGCGATCGACTCTGTGATCTCCCATGCCCGCCCGGAGACGTTCGACAGCAGAGAGGCGGAGAGGCCGTGGGTGTGCTCCGTACCGCCCTGGACATAGATGCCGGCCCGTACCCGGGGTTCGGTCTCCACTCGGTGGTCGCGAGCGACGCGCAGGGTGCCGGAGCTGGTCCGCTTGCACAGGTCGGCAACCGGCCCTAGGGCGGCCGCGGCGTCCATTGGGTCGTAGCCGGTCGCGAAAACCGCCACGTCCACGGCGAGTTCCTCGGCACGGTCCGCCATCGCCCGGGTGATGTGCACCAGTACGCCGTCCCGGGTCTCGGACGCGTCCGTGACGCGGCTCATCGGGAGCATCCTCAGACGGCGCCGGCCGCGCACTGACTCGCGGTACATGCGCCGGTACAGGTCATTGATCAGTTCCAGGTCCACGACCGCGTAGTTGGTGTTGGCGTGGTAGGCGTAGAACTTGTCCTTCACGGCGGGCGGGGAGCTGTAGAAGTCGTCCACCGCGTCCGGGTCGAAGACCTGGTTGGCGAACGGTGAGTCGTCCGCAGGGCTGTAGCCGTACTGCGGGATCACGCCCGTGACCTCGGCCCCGGGGAAGGCGGAGTGCACATGGGCGACGACTTCGGCCGCGCTTTGCCCGGCACCCACCACTGCGAAGCGCCTGGGCTCCCGACCGTCCAGATCGGCGAGCCGGTACAGCAACTCGGAGCTGTGCCAGATCCGGTCCGAAGCGGTGATGCCCGCGGGCATCCGCGGGACCAGGCCGGTCGCCACCACGAGGTTACGGGTCCGCAGGGTGGTGGTGCGGCCGGTGGCCACCTCGCGAGCGGTCACATCGAAGGCGCGGACCTCGTCGCCGTCCTGGACCGGTGTGGCATGGACCACTTCGGTGCCGTACTTCACCAGGCCGGAGAACTTGGCGGCGGCCCACTCCAGGTAGTCGTGGTACTCGAGCCGGGTGGGGAAGAATTCCTTCTGGTTGACGAAGGAGACCAGCCGCCCTCGCTGGTGCAGATAGCTCAGGAAGCCGTATGGGCTGATCGGGTTCCGTAGGGTCGCGAGGTCCTTCAGGAAGCTCACCTGCATGGTGGCGTCTTCAATGAGCATTCCCGGGTGCCAGCCGAAGCGCGGCCGGCGTTCGAGGAAGGCCGCCTTCGCGTCCTCCCACGGATGTTCGCGCAGTGCGACGGCGAGGGCGAGGTTGGCCGGGCCGAAGCCGACGCCCAGGACGTCGTACGGCGCCTCGTCGGATGCGTCTTGCCCGCCCGGCCCTTCCGTATCCGTATGCCCTACTCTCTGCACCGCTTCCGCAGCTCCCACCACTGTCTCCGTTCCAGCCTTGGTCGATGTCCGTACCGCCCGGCGTGTCACCCTTTGCCGACGCTCCAGTCGCTCAGCAGAGTCGACTGTTGGCGCGCAGAGAAGATCGGCACGCGCGACAGCCGCAGCCCGGGGTCGGCGGCCACCGCCGCCAGGAAGTTCGTGTAGTGCTCGCAGAACGCGTCCGCCGTCGCCGCCTCGAACAGGTCCTGCGCGTACAGCAGCCGTCCCGTGACCGTCCCGTCGGCCCGCTCGCCCAGGTGCATCTCGGCGTCGAACCGGGTCCGCACCCGCCCCTCAGCGAAGTACTCGGCGCTCACTCCAGGTAGGCCGAGGAGATCCGCCGCGGTGCCAGTGTCGCCTGCGTCCAGATCGAACCAGACCTGGATGAGCGGATTGCGGCTCAGGTCGCGGAGGGGCGACAACTCCCGCACGATCCGGTCGAACGGCACATTCTGGTGCGCGTGCGCCGCCAGCAGCGCCTCCCGCGCCCGATCCACCATGGTGGCGAACGCCGGGTCGTCACCGAGCCGGACGCCGATCGGCAGGGAGTTGGCGAAGAACCCTATGAGCCCCTCGTACGCCACCTTCATCCGGCCGTTGACCGGGCAGCCGACCGCGAGGTCGGTTACCCCGGTGTAGCGCGACAGCAGTCCCTGGAAGGCGGCCAGGCAGGTCATGAAGAGGGAGGCACCGCGCTCGGCAGATAGCGCCCGCAGTCGGTCCGCCGTCTCCGCGTCGATGGCGATCGCCGCCTCACCCGCCCGGTACGTCGGTTCCTTCGGCCGCTCGTGATCGGCGGGCAGCTCCAGTACGGGCGCCACACGGCCCAGGGTTTCCCGCCAGAAGCGGAGCTCCCGCTCGTACGCCGCGGTGCCGGCCAGCCCGCTCTGCCAGATGGCGAAGTCCGCGTACTGGGCTTCGGGCGGAGGCAGTTCGAGTGTCCCAGCACCGGACTCGGCCCGGTAGGCCGCAGAGAGTTCACCGGCCAGGATCGCCAGGGACTCCCGGTCGAAGGCGATATGGTGCACCACGATGCCGAGCACGTGGTCGTCCGGCCCCAGCCGGGCCAGCCATACCCGCAGCGGGCCCTCCGTGTCGAGCAGGAACCGGTGGTCGGCTTCCTCACCGGCGAGCCTCAGGGCCGCGGCGACCGGGTCGGGCGCCGAGCCGAGGTCGCGCCGTGCCACCGGCGTTCGCCCACGGGCGTCGGCATCGGCGTCCAGCACACGCTGGAACGGCTCGCCCTGCTCGTCGGCCGGGTAGCAGGTGCGCAGCACCTCGTGCCGCCGCACCACGAGATGGACAGCGCGTTCCAGCGCCTCGGTGTCCAGCGGGCCGCGCAGCCGGTACGCGGTCGGCACGTTGTAGGCCAGGCTGCCGTGGGTGAGCTGGTGGATGAACCACAGTCGGCGCTGGGCCGGTGCGAGCGGCGGACGCTCGGGGCGTGGGGCCCGCGCCTCCCGGATGGGCGCCGACAAGCCGGCCAGCCGCCGCTCCATGAGCACACGGGCGGCGTCAGAAAGATTGCCCGTCACATTCTGCTCCAGTTTTGATCGACGATTTGGCAAGGTGGACGGTACTCTGCCCGAACAAGTAACACAAGGATATTTATACCCCTCGACAATTGATCGTCCGTCTGACTAGACTGCACCGCCGGTAAGTGCCCTGTACGACTTGTTCTGGAGGTTCCTGCATGACCGACGACCGCGTCTATCAGGTTGTTGTTAATCACGAGGAGCAGTACTCGATCTGGGACTCCGAGATGCACATCCCGGCAGGTTGGAGTCCTGTTGGAGTCTCCGGAAGCAGGGAGGAATGCCTCGCTTACATTGACCGGACCTGGACCGATATCACCCCACTGAGCGTGCGGACGAAATATTCTCAGACTGCCTCCTGAGGTAATTTTCGAGGCACCCTGGAGACCGCTGCGACGCTATGTCGCGGCGGTCTCCTTCTGTGGTCGTGCTAGGGATTCAGGGCTGCACTTATCTCACTATCGGTCATGTTGGAAACTGATTCGAGTACGAGTTCTTCGATTGCGGCGCATTGCTCAGCGACGGTACGGAAATCGAATACCGCACGCACCGGGAAGTCGATCCCGAAGACCTCCCGGACCCGTACCGACAGCCGGGCCGCCGACAGCGAGGTACCGCCCGAGGCGAAGAAGTCGTCCTCGACCCCGGGCGCGTGCCCGGGCAGCACCTCCAGCCACAGACCGTGCACCGCCGACTCGGCAGCGGTCCGTGGTACCACCGTCGCGCGGGCCCTGGCCACCGACGGCGCGGGCAGTGCCCTGCGGTCGATCTTGCCGGTGACTGTCAGCGGCAGGCCGTCCAGATGAACGAAGACGGAGGGCACCAGGTACGAGGGCACCTCCCGGCGTAGCCGGGACCGCAGCTCCGCGTCGCTCGGACCGGGAGATCCGCACACCAAATAGGCCACCAGTACCGGGGCCCCGTCGGCGCCCGCCGCCGCGGTCACCACCGCCTCCCGGACCCCCGGGCAGCGCAGGAGCACGACCTCCACCTCGGCCGGCTCCACCCGATAACCGCTGATCTTCAGCTGCCCGTCAGCCCGGCCCCGGAACTCCAGCGTGCCGTCGGTCAACCACCGCACCAGATCCCCGGTGCGGTACATCCGCGCTCCCGGCTCCGTAGCGAACGGGTCGGGCGCGAACCGCTCGGCGGTCAGCCCGGCCCGGCCCAGGTAGCCGCGCGACACCAGGGCCCCGCCGAGCCAGAGCTCGCCGCGCACTCCGCGGGGCACCAGGTTCAGCCGGTCGTCGAGCACATAGGCCCGCACCCCCGCGATCGGCCGGCCGATGGAGCGGCCCGGCCAGGGCCGCGCGAGTGCATCTGTGGCGGTGGCGACGACAGTGTTCTCGGTCGGACCGTAGTGGTTGAACACCGGGATCCCCGGGGAGTCACCGGCGCGCGGCCGGAACACATCGCCGCCGGTCAGCAGCCGGCGCAGCGGGGTCCGCCGGTCGAGCGGCTCCCGGATCAGCAATTCTGCCAACGCGGTCGGGACGAAGACCATGCCAGTACCCGAGTCAACCAGCCGGTCGAGCAGGCGGGACGGCGTGCGCACCTCGTCCGCCGAGCACACCTCCAGCCGCGAACCGCTCGCCAAGGCCGGCCAAATCTCCCAGGCCGCAGCATCGAAGGAGACACCGGCCGTCTGCGCCGTGGCCACTCCCGCGGCCACCGGGTACCGGTCCAGATGCCAGTCAAGGAGTCGGGTGAAGGTCCGGTGGGTGACGCCGACGCCCTTTGGAAGCCCGGTCGAGCCGGAGGTGTAAACGACGTACAGAAGCCGATCGGGATCGAGTGCCGCGGCCGGGTCCTCGACAACGTGCTCGGCCGTCGATTCCGCCGCCCCGTCATCAGGGAAATCCGCGTCCAGGAGTTCGTCGACGCGAACCAGGCGGTCCCCGATCACCCCCGTCAGCCTCTCGGCACCGGCGTCCCCGAGCACCGCCGTCGCGCCGGAATCGCGCAGCAGATACGCGACCCGCTCGGCCGGATGCTCTGGATCCACCGGCAAGTAGGCCGCCCCCGACCGTACTACGCCCACCAGGGCGCAGACCAGCTCGGGCCCGCGCGGCAGACAGACCGCGACCACCCGTTCGGGCCCGGCCCCGCGCTCCCGTACCACCCGGGCGATCCGCCGTGACTGCTGGTCGAGCTGACGGTAGGTCAGCCGACGTCCGCCGTGGCTGACGGCCACCTCGTCCGGGATCCTGGCAACTGTCCGGTCCACATACTCGCCCACCGTCGCCGGACCGCGCCGCACAGCAGGTCCGGTGCCCAAGTCCAGCAGCTGCGCGCGCTCGGCCCCGTCCCCGGTGAGCGGGATCGAGTCCAGCGGCCGGCCCGGCTCCGCGGCCGCCGCGGCGAGCAGCGCGGCATAATGCCCGGCCAACCGCTCGGCCGTCTCCGCGCCGAACAGGTCCGCCGAGTACAGCAGCCGCCCCGCCAGCTCCGTCCCGGAGGGCCGCAGATGGAGTTCGGTGTCGAAGCGGGTGGTGGTCTCTGCGACCGGGACTGGCCGGACCCGGACACCGGGCAGGATCAGCGCCGGCCGGTCCAGTTCCGGATCCGCCAGGTCGAACCAGTGCTGGAACAGCGGATTGCGGTTGGCCTCGCGGGTCACGCCGAGCCCGTCCACGAGCTGGTCCAGCGGCAGTTCCTGATGGTCCAGCGCCTCCAGCACTCGGTCCCTGGCCTGCTGGGTCAGGTCGTCGAGTGACGGTGACCCGCCGAGCTCCCCACGCAGCGGCACGGAGTGCGTGAAGAACCCTATGACCTGCTCCACCGCTGGGTCCTCGCGGCCCGCGAACGGCACCCCCACCAGTACGTCCCGGACATCGGCGTACCGGCCCAGCAGATGCTGGTAGGCAGCAAGTCCGACACAGAACAGGGTGGTCCGGTGCGCTTCCGCGACTCGGTATAGGGCGGAGGTGACCTCCTCGGGGATCCGGAAGTCCACCCGCCCCGCTCGAGGGCCGGGCCGGGCCGGGCGTGGACGGTCCGACGGCAATTCCAGCACGTGCGGTGCGCTGTCCAGCGCGCTCCGCCAATGGGCCAGCAGCCGCTCCCGCTCGGCGGCCGTGAGCGAGGCCCGCTGCCGGGCGGCGTGGGCGGCGTAATCCGGCCCGGGCGGAAGCGCCGGTGCCGGGCGCCCACCCGCCAGCGCCCGGTACTGCGCCGAGAGCTCCCGCTCGAAGACGCCCCGGGAGACCCCGTCAAAGGCGATGTGGTGCACCTGGACGTGAAAGAGGAAGCGACCCTCGCCCAGCCGGAACAGCGAGGCTCGCAGCCACGGTGCCACCCTCAGGTCCATGGGCGTGTTCAGCATCGTCCGTATGGCGTCCTCGGCGGCCCGCTCCGGCTCCAGCTCACCGCTCAGGTCGGTACGCTCCAGCCGCACCGTCGTGGCGGCCTCGGTCACGGGAACTGGTCGCCCTCCGGTGGCGTCGATCCGTGACCGGAGCACCGGATGCCGCTCTGCTACCGCCCGCAGCGCGCGCTCCAGCAGGTCCGCGTCCACCGGGCCGTCCAGTCGGCGGCTGAACGGTGTCAGATAGCCGGACTCGCCGGGGGAGAGCTGGTCCAGGAACCAGAGTCGCTCCTGAGCGAAGGACAGCACGGGCTGCCCGGCCGGCTCGCTGGCCGCCGTCCGCGTGGTCATCCGCGCTCCTCGCGCAGCCGACGTACTTCCTCCGCCAGTGCCGCGGCGGTCGGCCGCTCGAAGACCGCCCGCAGCGGGAGCTGCACCCCGAGCGCGGCGCGCAGCCGGTGCACCACCTGGGTGACCAGCAACGAATGCCCGCCCAACCGGAAGAAGTCGTCGGTGGCCCCGATCCGGTCCCGGCCCAGGGCCTGGGCCAGCACCTCCGCGGCGGTCCGTTCGGTCTCGTCGCGCGGCGCGATCCACTGCGGCCCGCCGCCGTCCGGGAGCGGCAGTGCCTTGCGGTCCACCTTTCCGGTGCCAGTCAGCGGGAATTCCGGGAGGAAGACGTAGCTGCTCGGCACCATCGGCGCGGGCAGCCGCAGCCCGAGGTACTCCCGCAGCTCGTCCAGGGCCGGTGGTTCGTCCACGGCGATCAGATACGCCGCCAGGTAGGCGTCCTGGCCCTCACCGATCCGGAGCACGACGGCCCGCTCCACATCCGCTCGCTCGCGCAGCAGGGCCTCGATCTCTCCCGGCTCGATGCGGTAGCCGTGCAGCTTGATCTGGAAGTCGGCCCGGCCCAGGTACTCCAGCACCCCACCGGTCCGCCATCGCCCCAGGTCCCCGGTGCGGTACATCCGGGCGCCGGGCACCCCTGCGTATGGGTCGGGCAGGAACGCGGCGGCCGTCAGGCCCGGCCGACCCGCGTAGCCCCGGGCCGGCGGCCCTCCGCCGACATAGATCTCCCCTTGCACGTTCGGAGGCACGGGCGAGAGGTTCGCGTCGAGTACATAGATCCGCGCGGCGGACATGGGCCGTCCCGTCAGCGGGTGGTCGGGCCACTCGGCGGCTGGCGCTGTCAGCCGGGGCGCGGTCACCACGTTCACCTCGGTCGAGCCGTAGTGGTTGTCGAGGAACATCCCGGGGAACTGGTCGCACAGTTCACGGATGGCCGGAGTGATCACTTGCCGGTCGCCGGTGGTGATCAACTCTCGGAGAGTGGCCACCTGGTCGGGTGCGGTCCTGCTGTACCGGGCGAGCTCGTCCAGCGCGACCACCGGCAGCAGGACCTTGGTCACGGCGTGCCGTTCGATCAGGCCGGCCAGGGCTGCTATGTCGTAGCGCTCCAGCTCGGTGGCGATCACCGCACAACCGCCCAGCCACCAGGTGGACATGAGCTCCAGGAAGGCGACGTCGGCGGTGACGGGGAAGTACTGCAGGGCCACCGGGCGCTCGGCGTACTGCTCCCGGCACCAGTCGAGCAGGGTGATCTGTGGCCCGCTCTGCATGGCGATGCCCTTGGGCCGCCCGGTGGATCCGGAGGTGTAGATGACGTACAGCAGCCGGTCGGCCTCGCCCGCCGGTCCGGCGTCGTCCAGACTGCCCGGGTCCGCGGCGGCTAGCGCCGGGCGCCCGCCGTCCAGCTCGTACACCAGGGCCTGTCCCCAGCCTTCGGCGTCCAGACCGGCCGACACCGACCGGTCCGTCACCACCAGCTGTGCCCCCGCGTCGGCCAACACCGACCGGGACCGCTCTGCCGGGTGCGCGGGGTCCAGCGGCAGGTATGCCGCGCCCGCCTTGACCACACCCAGCACCGCGACGGCCAGGCCGGTCCCGCGCTGGACGCACAGCCCGACCACGGTCTCGGGCCCGGCCCCCAGCGCCCGGAGGTCACGTGCCAGCGACTCGGCCGCCTCGTCCAGCTCCCGGTAGCTGAGCGCTGTGCCACCAGAGATGACGGCGGGCTCGTCCGGGGCCTTGGCGACCCAGACGTCGAAGCCCTCCAGGACCGTACGGGCCGTCCGGCCCGGGGCCGCCTGATGCTCTCCTGCCATGGCGCACTCCAGATCTTCGTCTTGTCGTTGTCGGGGGCTCAGCGAGCCGCGGTAGTGGGCAGCAGCACCGGCAGTGCACGCGGTCCACGCAGCATGGGCCCGTACGTCCACACCACGTCGTCGAAGGGAACGGCCAGCTCGATCCCGTCGAGTCGGCGGAAGAGGATGTCGAGGGCGATCTCACCTTCCAGCCGGGCCAGATGAGCGCCCAGGCACAGGTGTGCCCCGTGGCCGAAGCCGAGGTGGCCCGGGCCCTTACGGTCTGCGCGAAAGACGTCCGGGTCAGCGAACCGGGCCGGGTCACGGTTGGCTGCGGCCAGCGACACCAGCAGCGCGTCCCCCTTGCCGATCCGCACTCCGCCGAGGTCCATCTCCTCCTTGGCGTAGCGGTACACCGTGGACTGGACCGGGGCGTCGTAGCGCAGCAGCTCGTTCACGGCGGACTGCCAACTGATCCTCCCCGCTCGGATCGCCGCCAGCTGGTCCGGGTACTGGAGCAATCGGTAGACCGCCGTACCCAGGAATTGAACGGTCGTCACATGTCCGGCGCCCAGCACCGACAGGATCATCGCCGCGAGCTCGTTGTCGTTGCGCAGCTCTCCTGACTCCAGCCCCCGGACCAGATGGGTGCCGACGTCGGGACCCGGATGAGTCCGCTTGTACGCGGCCAGTCTCGCCGTGTACTCCAGCAGCTGGGCCAGCTTGTCCACGTCCAGCGGGTCGGTCAGGCCCGCGTGGTAGAAGAGGTCCAGACAGTGCGCCGGGGACTCGCGCTGTTCCGGTGGGATCCCCAGCACCTCGTGGATGATCGCCACCGGGACCGGCAGCGAGAAGCGCTGGACGAGGTCGCAGCTGTCCAGGCCGACCATGGTGTCGAGGGCCTCATGGGTGACGCGGGCCATCATCTCCCGCATCCGCTCGACCGCGCCCGCGCTGAACGCGCCCGCCACCAGCCGCCGCAGCCGGGCGTGTTCGGGCCGGTCCAGGTCGAGCAGCCCGCGCGCCGGATCCCATTGGCCGCTGCCGAAGGCGGCCGGGGAGCCCGCCGAGTTGCGGTCGTCGTTGCTGAGCCGCGGGTCCGTCAGGCAGGCGCGGGCGAGCTCGTACGTGGTGACCAGCCAGGTGGCACCCTCACGGTGTGGGGTGTACACCTCGCTGACCGGGGCGTGCTCGCGTAGCCAGGCGTAGTTGGCGTAGGGATCGGGGTCGCCGGCCTCCTTGAGCGAGCCGGACACATAGGGGTCGGAAGCCACGGGTTCCTCTCTTCTGGTCCTCTCGGTGTTCAGTGGGATGCCGCCGCGGCAACCGCACCGGACATGCCTTCGGCGAGCTCGTCGACCAGCGGGCCGGGGGCGCGCAGGAATGCGTGGTGGTCTCCCGGCAGCACCTTCCGCTCGCACTGCCCGGCCGGGGCACACGCCACCCAGCCGGTCATGCGCTCTGGTTCGACCTCCTGGTCGTCGCGCCAGCCGAGCAGACGGATTCGGGTGGGCAGGACGACCGGCTCGGGGGTCCGGTACGCGCGGTTCGCCGCGAGGTCCGCCATCATGACGCGCAGGCCCAGGTCGATCAGATCCGGCACCGGCTCCGAGCCCATGAGCCTGGTGAGGCGCTCCAGTTCGATCCGCAGCTCCGTCTCGTCCATCGTGAGGTAGCGACCGTAGGGGCCCTCGTGCGGGGCCACCTGGGAGGAAACGAAGAGCAGATCGGGGACCGCCATGCCGAGTTCGGCCAGCCGGTGGGCCGTCGCGAAGGCCGCGAGAGCACCTCCACAGTGGCCGAAGAAGCCGAATGGCCGGTCAAGGTGGGGCAGCAGCGCGTGGGCAAGCTCATCGGCCAGCGCCTCGTAGGTGTCGAAGTGCTCCTCCCTCACCCGATTCTCGCGGCCCGGCAACTGGATGCGGCAGATCTCGGCCGGCCCCACCCGATCGGGCCACCTGTTGTACATCGACGCGCCGACCCCGGAGTACGGGAAGCAGAACAGCCGGGCCCGGGCGTCCGCGCTGGGGGTGCGCAGCAGCCATCTCTTCTTCTGCGGTTTCTGCCGCGGGGTCATGCGAATACCTCCGGACGGGGCAGCCGAGCGTGGGCGGCCAGGGATTCGCCCGCGCCGTCGCGCAGGACGGCCGTCACGGGCAGGGAGCTGATCCCCGCCACGAAGTTGGACTTCAGATGGCGGACCGGACCGGCGGGCCGGAACTCGGCCACATGCCGGACGATCTCCTCGAACATCACGCGCAGGGCGATGCGGGCCAGCGGTGCCCCGATGCAGTAGTGCGGGCCGAAGCCGAAGGCCACATGCCGGTTCGGGCTGCGGTCGACGGCGAAGCGATACGGGTCAGGGAAGACCGAGGCGTCCCGGTTCGCCGAACCCAGCCAGGCCACCACGGCGTCGCCGCGGGCGATCCGTACGCCGTTCTGCTCGGTGTCCTCGACGGCATACCGCATGAAGTGGTTGGCGGGCGAGGACCAGCGCAGCCCCTCCTCCACCGCACTGGTCACCAGCGCCGGTTCGGCCTGCAGCCGGCTGTACTGGTCAGGGTGCTCCATCAGGGCCACCACAGTCGCCGTGAGGGCGTGCGGGGTCGTAACGTTCGCCCCCAGCAGCAGGCTGTAGCAGTTGTAGACCAGCTCGTCCTGGCGCAGCGGGCGCCCGTCTGCCTTCATCCGGAGCAGGTAACCCGTGAGGTCGTCGCCGGGCGTGGCCGAGACGGTGCGCACCCGCTGCGCGAAGTACTCGAACAGCTCGTGGTGGGCGGAGAGCAGGGTCGTGTGCCTCCCGCCCTCCTGGAATGCCGGGTCCTCGGGAGCGATCGCCATGGTGGTCAGCCGGGCGAGCCGGGCCCAGTCATCCTCGGGCAGGCCCATCAGCGCCCCGGTGAACGCCATGGGAAAGGCCGTGGCGGCCTGTGCCAGGTCCAGCGTGCCGTCGGCTAGCGGCGCCATCAACCGCAGTACCAGCTCGCGGATGCGCGGTTCCCAGTGCGCGAGGGCGCGGGCCGACAGCACCTTGCCCATCGGCTCGCGCAGCGCGGTGTGCACGGGTGGGTCGCTGGCCGCCATCATCAGGCCGCCGGCCGGGTCCGCAGACCCCAGGATGGACAGCAGCGTGCCGCGCTGCGATGTGTACCGGGTGTGGTCGCGCAGCACATCGTTGACGTCGCGGTACGAGGTCACCGACCAGAAAGACCGGCCGTCGGGCAGGGTCTGCCGGTGGACCGGGGCCCGCTCGCGCAGCGCATGCCAGATGGTGTGCGGGTCACCCGAGGCGTACAGCTCAGGGTCGGCGAGGTCGACGGTGTCCAGCGCGATGTCCCCGGTATGTCCGGGGCGACCGATCCTCATCGGGTCACCTCTTCCAACTCTGCGATCAGGACAGCGAGTTCGGCGACCGTGGGGTTCTCGTAGAAGGACCGGGCGGTGACGAACACGCCCCGGACGTTGTTGATCTCCCCGGTGATCGCGGCGGCAACAAGGGAGTGCCCACCCAGATCGAAGAAGTCGTCGTCCACACCGACCTGGTCGATCTCCAGCAGGTCGCACCAGAGCTGCGCCAGCCACTGCTCCAACTCGCCCTCGGGCAGTCGCAAAGGCACGTCGGTCTCGGGCCTGGTGCGCTCCTCGCGTGCAGCCAGGGCACGCCGGTCGACCTTGCCGGTGGCGCCGAGAGGCAGCTCGTCCAGCTGGACGAAGGTGCCGGGCACCAGATGGGCGGGCAGCCGTTCGGCCAGTGCGCGCCGTATGCCGGGCAGGTGCAGCGGCTGGCCCCCCGTCAGGTACGCTACGAGGGTGCGCTCTCCGGTCGTCCGGGGCCGGGCGACGACCGCACTGTCACCGACGTCGGGAAGCGCGCGCAGCGCCGCCTCCACTTCGCCGGGTTCCACCCTGAACCCGCGGATCTTGACCTGCTCGTCCACGCGTCCGTGGAACTCCAGCACCCCGTCCGCCCGCCGCAGGGCCAGGTCGCCGGTGCGGTACAGGCGGGCACCCGGACTATTCGAGAAGGGATCGGGGACGAACCGCTCGGCGGTGACCGCCGGCCGGCCCAGATAGCCGTGGGCCACACCCATGCCGCCCGCGTACAGCTCCCCCACGGTGCCGTCGGGCACGGTGCGCAACCGCTCGTCGAGCAGATGCACCTCGGTACCGGGGATCGGGCGCCCGATGGGTACCGGGTGGGCCGGCCTCGGAGAGACCGCACCTGTCATGGCGTGGCAGCACGTGAACGTCGTGTTCTCGGTCGGGCCGTAACCGTTCACCAGTGTCATTCCGGGGAAGGCCGCGAGCATCGTATCCACGTGCCGGGCCGAGAGTACGTCGCCACCCGCAAGAAGCCTGCGGACTCCGGCCAGGCGGGGGTCGGGCCGTTCCGCCACCAGGTGGAACAGGCCGGCGGTCAGCCACATTGCGGTGACCCCCTCCGCCTCGACCACTTCGGCGAGCCGTTCCGGAGTCACCTCGCCGGCCGGGAACACCGCCAGCCTCGCGCCGTTCAGCAGTGGCGCCCACAGTTCCAGCGTCGACGCATCGAACGCGGCGGGCGCCAAGTGCAGCACCACGTCCCCGGGCCCGACCGGCAGCACGTCGCTGTCCTGGACCAGGCGCAGTACCGCGCCGTGCGGCACCAGCACGCCTTTGGGCTCTCCGGTGGTGCCCGAGGTGTAGGCGAGGTACGCCGGGTCCCGCTCGCCGCCCGGGGGGATGGTCGGCAGCGCGGGGTCAGTGCCGGCTGGTGGTTCTGCGGCGTCGAGGGAGTCCACGTACACCGGCTTCACCTCGGCGAGCAGTTCCGCGGGGGCCTCCGACCGGGTGACCAGCAATCCGGCACCGGAGTCCCGCAGCAGCGCCGCCGCCCGTACGGCAGGCTCGCTGGGGTCCAGCGCCACGTGGAAGCCGCCGGTCTTCAGCACCGCGAGCAGGGAGACGACCAGCTCCGGTGAGCGCTCCAGTCGGACGCCCACTGGGTGGCCCGGCCCGGCACCGAGGCTGCGGAGCCGGACGGCCAGCGCGTCGGCCGCAGCGTCCAGCTGTTCGTACGTCAGAACGGTGCCCTCGCAGCTGAGTGCCGGGGCCCGGGGGGTCGCACGGGCCTGAACCGTGAATCGGCCGTGCACGGTGGCTCGCCTGTCGTCCCGGCTCATGGAGCCCTGGTACTGGTTCATGCCGTGTCCCTTCCTGGCGAGTTCGAGACGGGGGTGCCGGGGTGGGCGAGCGCGGTCCAGGTTGCGGTCGCGCTCGCCAGCAGTTCCGCCGCGGCGTTGTAGAGGGCGCTGTTCACCCGGAGCAGCCGACCGCTGACGGAGCCGCGCCTGGCCACCACCACGCACGGTTCACCGGCTCGCGGCGCACGCAGTACGACGGCCGTCATCCGGCTCAGCAGTCGGGGACGGGACAGCGGGTCGTCGGTCCAACCGCCGGGGCAGTCGAGCGCACTCCACACGAGGTCGGCCGGGACCGGGGCGCCGTCGGCTGCCTCCTCGACGGCCGGGACCCAGGGGCTGGCCACGGTGCCCGGCATCCCGTCCACCGGCCCTGGGGCCAGCCCCAGGCCGTCCTGGGCGGGCCGGCTGTTCCCGCACACGAAGCAGGTGGGAAACGGGTGACCAGCTCGCCCTGTGAAGCGGGCTGAGGCGTGTCGCGCGGTGGCCGGGTCCACGGCGGGCGGCGGATCGGCAGGCGTACGGCCGAGCGCGACGGTGGCGACCAGCCGGGTGCCGTGCGTCACTGTCGACCGCCGGGTGCCGGGGACGAAGGTCAGCGGCTCGTCCAGCGGGATGGGCTCGGCCAAGGTCACGGTGGCGATCGCGCCCTGGTGCGCGGCCGCGAGAGCGGCGAACCGGCCGGAAACGTACCCGCCGTGCCCGGAGTCCGGCGGCCCGTTGTACCGGGCCGGGATCCGGAGCTCCTGTCTCTCAGCCAACGCCGGCCCGCTTCCGCTCGGCGACCGCCTCGTCCACGACGGCGGCGAATCGCGCCAAGGTTGGTGCGTCGAACACCGTCCGGGCCGGCAGCCGTACGTGGAAACCGCCCCGGACACGGGCGATCAGCCGCATGGCGAGTAGCGACTGTCCGCCCAGCGACATGAAGTCGGAGTCCCGTCCGACGCGTTCGATCCGAAGCAGGTCCTGCCAGATCCGGGCGACTGCACGCTCGGTCTCGGTGCGCGGGGCCTCGTACGCCGTCTCGCCGGGTGCGGTCGGCGGATCCAGGACCGCCTGCCGGGCCAACTCCAGGCGGTCGATCTTGCCGCTGGTCAGTCGGGGCAGCGCCAGATGTCGCCGATAGGCTTCGGGGATGGCGGCGGAGACCAGGCGCTGTGCGAGGAAGCTGCGCAGCGCGGCGTCGTCAGGCGTCTTCTCTTCGGTCACCACGTGGGCAACGAGGCGGACTCCGCCGTGCTGCGGGTCCTCCACCGCCACCACGGCCGCCTGGCCGACCTCGGGGTGCAGCAGCAAAGCGTGTTCGACATCGGAGGGCTCTACGCGCACCCCCCGGATCTTGACCTGGTGGTCCACCCGCCCGAGGAACTCGAGTGCCCCGTCCGGCCCTTCGCGCACGAGGTCGCCGGTCCGATAGAGCCGGCTCCCGGGGGCGCCGTACGGATCGGGGACGAAGCGCGCGGCGGTCGCGGCGGCGGCCCCCGCATATCCCCAGGCTACGCTGACGCCGCCGATCAGGAGCTCACCCGGGGTACCGGCCGGAACCGGAACACCGGCCTCGTCGGTGATCACGGTGTGCACGCCGTCGAGGGGGCGGCCGATCGGCATGGCGTCCAACGCCTCGTCCCCGGGCCCGATCTCGTGAGTGAGGACGTCGATGCAGGTCTCGGTAGGACCGTACTGGTTGAAGATCCGGGCACCCGTCAGATCCAGGACCCGGCGGATCAAGTCTCCGGGCAGCCGTTCGCCCGCGATCAGCAGATAGCGCAGCGACGCCAGGGCAGCGGCCCCGCCTTCGGCCGTGAACTCCCGCAGCAGGGAGGGAACGGAGTGCATCACGGTGACCCGGTGGCGGTCGATCAGGGCCGCCAGTTCCTGCGGGTCGGCCTCGGTGCCTTCGGGGGCCACGAGCAGGGTGGCGCCGAAGCAGAGGGGCGCGAGCACTACCCAGAACGAGCAGTCGAAAACCAGTGATCCCCAGTGGACGACGGTGTCGCCGGAGCCAATGGGGTACAGCGTCTGCCCCCATAAGAAACGATTCTGCAAGGCGCTGTGCGGTACTTGCACCGGCTTCGGCCGTCCCGAGGAGCCGGAGGTGTGCAGGACGTATGCGAGGTCCGTCGGGCACGGACCGGGCGGCACCGCCCGGTCCGTGGCCCGATCCACAGACAGCAGGTCGTCGAGGCGCAGAGCGTCAGGGAAGAGCGCCGCTCCCTCGGCGTCGATGAGGACGGCGGCGGGCGCGAGCCGCGCCACGTTCTCGCGTACGGACATGGCGGCCTGGCGTGCATCGAAAGGCGCCACGGCGGCTCCGGACGCGAGGACGCCGACCAGGGCCAGCACCTGGTCCACGGAACGGACGGAACACAGCGCCACGGTGTCTCCCGGCCCGATGCCTGCGCCGCGCAGGACATGTGCGGCGCGGGATGCCGCCGCGGTCAGTTCCGCGTAGGTGAACCGACGAATTCCGTCGGTCAGGGCCACCGCGTCGTGATGGTGCGCATTCGTCTCGCATATCAGATCCCACACTGTCGCCTTTGAATGGGCACAGCAAAGAGAACTCAGTGCAGTCACCATGACCCCGTTCTGGGAAGCTGCAACGGAAAGGAGAAGGAATGGCTCAGGATTTCGGTGCTTCAGATGTGGTGGACTCGGCAGAGTCTATTGGGTTCGCAGTGGAGCTCTCATCGGGACCGAAATTCAGTGCACGTAGATTTCGTACAGCCGGAACCATTAGCACGGCGGAATTGGCAAGAACCTGCCATCCGACACCGACAGCCAGCACCAGGCCAATGCTGGTGTATTCGGCGAGCGGGCCGGCCAGGGCGAGCCCGATCGGTCCTACCGAATAGGCACCGAAGGTTACGTACGACATCACTCGAGACAGGCTGTCCGCAGGAACATTCTGCTGAATCGTCGTCATCCAAAGGCTGTTGAACACTGCGCTCGACACACCAGCGGCGAGGGCTGCGGCGCACACCGTCCACAGCGGAGCGCGGACCGCGAGGGCCGCCGAGGGCGCCGCCCATAGAAAGGTGATCAGGGTTGTCACGACCAGCGGACGGGACGGCCGTCGGCCGAGCAGGAGCAGGCCGCCCAGCAAGGAACCGCCGCCGAAAGTGCCGACGATCAAGCCCCATGCTTCGGGTCCGCCGTAGAAACGGTCCGCCGAGACGGGACCGAGCACCAAGTAGGGTGCCCACACGATCAGATTGAAAAAGGTGAACTGGAGCGTGACAGTCCACAACCAGGTGTGGGCCGAGAAGGCCCGCCATCCAGCCCGCAGTTCGGTCACCATAGAGCTGCTGCCGAGGCCGGAGGCCTGGCCGTCGACTCGCAGCATGAGCAAGGCCCCGATGCTGGCCAAGTAACCGAGGGCGTTCACCAACAGCACGACGGCCGCTGACGTGAACGCGACTAGCATGCCGGCGAGAGCTGGCCCGGCCACATTCGCGGCCGACTGGGCCATCCCGAGCCAGGAATTAGCCTCCTGCAGCCGGCCCTTCGGAGCGAGTTGGGGGACCAGGCCGTCGAATGAAGGTCGGAACAGGGCCTCGCCGATCCCACCGCAGGCGGCGAGCGCAAGAACCGTCCATAACGGTACAGGCCCGGCCAGGAACAGTACTGCTAGGGCGCCCTGGCTGATGGCGCGGACAGAGTCGGCCACGAGCATCACCAGGCGTCGCGGCAGCCGATCGCCGAGCACACCGCCACCCAGCAGGAAAAGTACCATCGGGACGATACGGGCGGCGAGCACCAGACTCAGGTCGGTGGGCGATCCCCCAGTATGCAGGACAGCGAATGCAAGTGCCACAGACGCCATGGAAGTGCCGAGGTGGGACGTGACGTAGCCGATGAAGAAGACAGAGAAATCACGGGCACGAAAGACTGCGAAACGCTCTCGAGGACCCATCAGCGACCAACCCTTGCTGTCGCAGGAAAGGCCCCCTGTGAAGCAACCGAATGCACTAACACGACAGCCCTTTCGCGCGACAGACGACTCGCTTCCTCGATCGCGGAGAGCCTATGCAGCCCTAACGATCAGCGTCAATCAAATAATCGTGGTCGGCGTGTCGGCGTCTCGACACGGTTGACGCGTTGGCGTGGTGAAATGGGCTAGTTTTTCCGGATCTCCTTGCAAGCCGGGAGGAGCTCCGAAGATTTTCGGCCATAGCGACGGCAGCGCACTCTGCGATTAACCGGCGGACCTGTTGTCCAAATTCTATCTTGCGCTGGCTAAATATCGCCCTGTTGATTCCATGTATGCAAGGCCGGCGGGCTGGCTTGGTGGTTCGGAAACGAAAAGGAACCTTGTCCTACGGAGGTCAAAGTGCCTGGATCGCCCACTGGGTCTCTTTCGTGCGCCTAGCCTCCCCGTTTCGCTTCGAGTGGTTGAGCTGGGGTGATGGCGGAGGATTGGTGCGGTCGGCCCCTGGTCGTTGAGTGGGCATGGCTTGGGCCCGACGCTCGGGTCGGGGTCTCCAACGGGTTCCTCGGTGGTGGGCGGGCAGGGACAGCGCCGCAGG